>NZ_JACAPT010000027.1:0-196048 GCF_013385565.1 Pseudomonas sp. E6002
TGTAAGAGCGAAACCATAGGCCGCCGTTACCTAAATAACGGATATGTACTCTCAACTCACGCCGGAAACCGCAACGGCAAAGCAGCCTGAAGCAACGCCGCCGGATCCCGATAACGCGCCCCAAAGTGGTCCCCCGGCAACCGCGCCCGCCCAGCCCCAAACAACCGCTCCCGCAACGTCTCCCCCTCGTTGTACCGCTCACGAAACCGCCCCCGACGACGCAACTCCGGCACCACCAATTCAATAAAGTCCCGCGCCGTCTCAAACGACAAATACTGCCTCAGGTTAATCCCGTCGATCCCATCCTCATCCAGCCATTTCTCAATCGCGTCCGCCACCACCGTCGGCGTACCCGCGACAAAAAACCGCTCGCGATTAAACCCACCCAGTTGCGCCAATACCGCCCCAACAGTGGAGTCCGCCTTGTACCGACTCAAACTCTCCCACCCCTTGACCTGCCGACTCACCAGATCACTGATCAACGTATCCCGCGGATACGCCGTCAAATCAATCGCCGACTGCCCGTGAGCCAGCGACGCCTCGACACTCACCAACTTGCGATAACTGTCGAGCTTGGCACTCACCTCCTCATCGGTCCGCCCAACGATCACCCCCGCCATCACAATAAACTTCAACCCCGCCGGATCGCGATCATGCTCAACTGCCTTCTGCCGCATCGCCTGGATATTCGCCCGCACCGCCGGCGCATCATTACCACCGGTAAACACCACTTCGGCATGCCGCCCGGCAAACTCGATCCCGGCCGGTGACCCCGTAGCCTGAAACAACACCGGCGTACGCTGCCGCGAAGGCTGGCACAAGTGTGGGCCGGCAACCTTGAAGTGTTCCCCCACGTGGTTGATATAGCGCACCTTGTCCGGATCGGTGTAGATCCGACGCTCACGGTCGACAATCACCGCGTCATCGTCCCAGGAGCCTTCCCAAAGCTTGTACAGCACGTCGAGGTATTCATCGGCGATCTCGTAGCGGTGATCGTGAACCACCTCAGTGTCATGCCCGAAGTTGCGCGCCGCATTCGGCAGGTACGAGGTGACAATGTTCCAGCCCACCCGCCCCTTGGTCAGGTGATCGAGGGTACTCATGCGCCGCGCAAAGGCGAACGGCGGTTCGTAGGTAGTGGAAAAGGTCGCGCCGAAACCCAGGTTCTTGGTCACCCCGGCCATCGCCGGAATCACCAGCAGCGGGTCGTTGCTGGGAATCTGCATGCCCTCACGCAGCGAGGTCTCGGGGCCGTCGCGAAAGCGGTCATAGGTGCCAATCACATCGGCCAGGAACACGCCATCAAAGGTGCCGTATTCCAGCAGCTGCGCCAGCTCGGTCCAATAGTCCAGGTCGTTGAAACGGTGCCGGTTGTTGTCCGGGTGCACCCACAAACCATGGACGATGTGGCTGACGCAGTTCATTTCAAACAAATTCACGTGCAGTTGCTTGGGCACCAGGAGCACTCCTTTCGTAGATACGTTTTCCAATACGTCAGATCGCTACATTCAGGTAGAACGGGATCGGCGTGTAGTCGGTTTCAAGGGTCGGGATCGCATCGATCAGCGCGCGGGTATAGGCATGGGCCGGACGGTCGAACACCGCGCGTACCGAGCCGGACTCCACCACTTCACCGGCCTTCATCACCAGCACACGCTCGCTGACGTGGTTGATCACGCCGAGGTCATGGGAAATGAACAGGCAGGCCAGGCCGAGGCGGCGCTTGAGGTCGTCGAGCAATTCGAGAGTCTGTGCCTGTACCGACACGTCGAGCGCCGACACCGGTTCATCGCAGATCAGGATCTGCGGCTCGGACGCCAACGCTCGGGCAATCGCGATGCGCTGGCGCTGGCCACCGGAAAGTTCGATCGGCCGGCGCGACAAGGCGCTGGCATCAAGGCGTACCAGTTCCAGCAGTTCCAGGGCACGGTCGCGCCGGGCATGACGCGGTACGCCAGCCACCACCAGCGCTTCGAACAGCACACGCTGCACGGTGTAGCGTGGGTCGAAGGAGCTGAGCGGGTCCTGGAACACCACTTGCACCGCACGCCGGGCTTCGCGTTTTTGCCTGGCGTCGAGGTCGGACCAGCGCTGGCCATTGATCCACACCTCGCCGGCATCGGCGGTTTCCAGGCCGAGTATCAGCCGGGTCAAGGTGGTCTTGCCGCAACCCGATTCGCCCACCACCCCCAGCGTCTCGCCGCGACGCAGCTGTAGCGACACCTGGTTCAGCACCGTGCGGGTTTTGCCGTCGGGGCCGACAAAGGTTTTGGACAGATCGCGTGCTTCAAGCAGTATTTCGCCCTGGGGCGCCGGCTCGGGCTCCACCGCCGTGAGCAGTCGGCGTGTGGGCTGGAAGTGCACGGCCTTGGCGGCCCGCAGCAGCAGTTGGGTATACGGATGACGCGGGTCTTGCAGGACCTGTTCGGTGCTGCCCTCCTCCACGATCACCCCGTGGCGCATCACGGCCACGCGATCGGCCAGGCGCGAGACCACCGACAGGTCGTGGCTGACCATCAGCAGTGCATTGTCTTCACCGCGCAGGCTCTCCAGCAGGGCGATGACCTGGGCCTGCACCGTGGCATCCAGTGCCGTGGTGGGTTCATCGGCAATGATCAGCCGCGGATTGCAGGCAATAGCCGAGGCGATCAGCGCCCGCTGGCGCAAGCCGCCGGAAAGTTGCCAGGGGTATTGGCTGGCGCGCAGTTCCGGTTCCGGCACACCGACATCCCGCAGCAGTTCCAGCACCCGCAGGCGGCGCGCTTCCAGGCCCAATGCGGTGTGCAGGTGCAACGGTTCTTCGATCTCGGCACCGACGCGGCGCAGCGGGTCCAGCGCGCCCAACGCGTCCTGCATCACAAAGCCGATGCTCGCGCCGCGCAGTTGCTGCCAGGCCCGCTCGTTGAGCTGGCGCAGGTCGACGCCCTGGAAGGCCAGCTTGGCAGCCTGGACATGGGCGTCCTTGCCGGTGAGGCCAGCCAGGGTGCGGGCGGTGACGCTTTTTCCGGACCCCGACTCCCCCACCAGCGCGAGGCATTCACCCCGGCTCAACTGCAGACTGACACCGTGCAACACTGGCTCGGCCTGGCCGAAACGTACTGTCAGGTCGCGGATATCGACCAGCGGACCGAGGGTATGGATGTTCATCGTCATAGAGGCTTTCCTTCGCTGCGGCGCAAGAGTTCGCGGCCGATGGCACTGATGGAGACAACGGTCAGGGTGATGATCAGGGCGGGCCAGGCCACCAGCCACGGCGCGTTGGCCAGGAAGCTGCGCCCGATGGACATCATCCCGCCCCACTCCGGCGCAGGCGGCGGTGCGCCGAAGCCGAGGAAACTCAAGGCGGCACCGGCAGTGATCGCGCCGCCGATGCCGATGGTGGCGAGGATCAACACGGGCTTGAACGCATTGGGCAGGATGTGCCGCAGCACCACCGCCAGCTGCGATTGGCCGAGGGTGACGGCGGATTCGACATAGCCGGCATTACGTACGCTGAGGGTTTGCGCCCGCACCAGGCGCGCATAACGCGGCACACCGGCAATGCCTATCGCGAGAATCAGATTGGCCGTGCCCTGGCCGAAAAACGTGATGATCACCAGCGCCAGCAACAGGTCGGGAAACGACAGCAACACGTCGATCCCGCGCATCAAGGCGCCGTCCAGCCAACGCGGACCGAGCCCGGCGATCAACCCGAGCAAGGTGCCCCAGGCCAGGCCCAGCGCCGTAGCTGCGAGGCCCATGAACAGCGACGAACGCACGCCATAAATCAAGCGGCTGAGCACATCGCGCCCGTTCTCATCAGTGCCCAGCCAATGCACATTGCTCGGCGCCTGGAACGCCATGCGCGCCGACGCCTCCAGCGGGTCATACGGGGCCAGCCATTGCGGAACAACGGCGGCCAACAGCAACAGCCCGACAAATACCCCGGCGAGCAACAGACCCGGCCGCAGTTGGGTAAACTCGACAAGACGCAACGGGCGATTGCCGATCAACGTTTCAATGGTTTGCGTCATGCCAGGCTCCTGGTGCTAGGGCGCGGGGTTGGGAATGCGCTGGTGGATAGCCTGGACCTGCGCCTTGATCTCGTCGCCGAGCGTCACGTCCAGCGCGCCGAGGTTGTCGCGCAATTGCGCCAGGCTGGTTTGCCCGGTCAGTGCGCTGGTGACGAAGGGTTTGTCGATGATGAAGGCCAGGGCCAGTTGGGCCGGGGTGAGGCCATGTTGCCGGGCAATCTCCACGTAGCCGGTGATGGCCTCCTGGGCCGAGGCACTGTCGTAGCGATTGAAAGTGCGGTACACCGCCGACAGCCGCGAGCCCTCGGGCCGTGCGCCGCCGAGGTACTTGCCGGTGAGCGCACCGAAGGCCAGCGGCGAGTACGCCAGCAGCCCGACGCCTTCGCGATGGGTGAACTCCGAGAGGCCGCCTTCGTACAGGCGGTTAAGCAGGCTGTAGGGGTTTTGCACGCTGGCAATGCGCGGCAGGCCGAGGCGTTCGCTTTGCTTGAGAAACTCGGCGACGCCCCACGGGGTTTCATTGGAAACCCCGATGTGGCGCACCTTGCCAGCCTTGACCTGATCGGCGAGCACCGCCAGGGTTTCCTCGATGGCGACGCTCTGGGTGTCTGCCTGATACGGGTATTCGCGCTGGCCGAAGATGTTGGTGGTGCGGTCGGGCCAGTGCAGTTGGTACAGGTCGAGGTAGTCGGTGTTCAGGCGTTTGAGGCTGCCGTCGAGGGCTTCGACGATGTTGCGCCGGTCGTGGCGGCTGAGGCCGTCGCGGATGTGCTGCTGGCTGCTGGGGTCACGGGCCGGGCCGGCGATTTTGCTGGCCAGGATCACCTCGTCACGTCGACCACTGGCCGCCAGCCAGCTGCCGATGTAACGCTCGGTGGTGCGCCAGGTTTCAGCCTTGGTGGGCGTGGGGTACATCTCGGCGGTGTCGATGAAATTGATACCTTCGGCCAGTGCCAGGTCGATCTGTTGATGGGCATCGTTTTCGGTGTTCTGGTGGCCCCAAGTCATGGTGCCGAGGCCCAGCACGCTGACTTGGATGTCGCTGTTGCCCAGTTGGCGGTAACGCATGGGTGATCCTTTTTTCTTCAAGGGTTGATGGCTCATACCGCACTCGCTTCGTCGCGGGCGGCCTGCTGCTCGGCGTCGGCGGCTTGCAGGCTGCGCCAGGCGGCGTTCGGGGTGACGTCATTGAGGTAGTAGTTGCCCAGTGCCCGTTCGCGAAAGATCGCCGGGTTGTGGGAGGCCAGGGTTCGTGCGTTGCGCCAATGCCGGTCGAAGCGGCGCGACTCGCTGGTGGCGGAGGCGCCGCCGACTTCGAACAGCAGCGTGGTGGCTTCCAGTACCTGTTCCAGCACGATCTGTTGCGCCTGAAAAGCGCGAATCTCGGCCTCGTTGTAATGCTGTTCGGTTGCGTGCCCGCCCTGCTCCGCTTCGTGCACGTCCTGCAGCACCTCGGCGACGGCCAGCACCTGGGTGCGTGCGGCATAGGCCAGGCTCGACAAGCGGCCAATCACGCGCTGCACCAGCGGGTCATCCTTGGGGCTCGATTGCCCCGGCACACCAAACGCGCGGGTGCGGCCCTTGACGAACTCGGTGGCGTCACGCAGCACGGCGTTGGCGATGCCGGCCAGGGTCGCCAGGTGGAACAGCTGGTAGAAAGCGCTCAGGTAGGACTCGGCGCGCAGTTCGTCTTTCTTGAAGCGCCGCACAATATGCTGCTCCGGTACGTTCACCGCCTTGAAGCGGGTAGTGCCGCTGCCGGTGAGTCGCTGGCCAAAGCCGTCCCAGTCATCTTCGACGGTGACACCCGGCGCGTCGGTGCGTACCGCCAGGCTGACAAAATCTTCGCCATCCAGGGCCACGGCCGCGATCCAGTTGGCGTACAGCGTGCCGGTGCAGTAGTACTTCTCGCCGTCCAGCTGCCAGCCGGAGTCGACTGCGCTGAGGGTCACCGAGTTGCGGGTGGTGTCGGTGCGCTCGGCCATGGCGGCGCCCCACAACTCGCCGTCGACGACTTTGGCGAACCAGTAATCCTGGGAAGCGCTGTCGCGGCTGGAAAGCCGGCCTTCGACGAAACCGAAATGCGCGCGCACGATCTGCGGCAAGTTTGAATCGGCCTCTCCCAGTTCAATCAACAGGCGAAACAGCTGCGGCAGGCTTGCACCCAGGCCGCCCAAGGCCTGCGGCACACGCAGTGCGCCAAAGCCGGCCTCGCGCAGCCAAGCCACCGCGTCATGGGCCAGCTCGCGTTGCTGCTCGCGGGCGACGGCGGTGTCGGCTATCCGGGCAAATACGTCAGCGAAACGCTGGTGCAAGTCGGCATAACTCACTTCAGCGGGGATCGAAGCACTCATGGTTTTTCCTTCTTCAAAGGCACTCACGCTTGGTTGGCCCGAGGGTCAATCCAGCGGTTGATCAAATCGACGGCCAGGTTCACCAGCACATAGACGGTGGCGGCCAGCAAGGTCACGCCCAGCACCACCGGCACGTCTTTGTTGCTGGTGGCATCGAGCATCAAGCGCCCGATGCCCTGGCGTGCAAACAGCAATTCCACCACCACCGCGCCGCCCAGCAAGCTGGCGAACACGAACCCGGCCAGGGTCACCAACGGCACCAGCGCATGGCGCAAGGCATGACGCAGGCGCACAGCGGTTTCGGACAAGCCACGGGCACGGGCCATGGCAATAAAGGGTTGTTCGAGGGTGTCTTCCAGGGACTGGCGCAGCAGCTGGGTCAGCACTGCCGCTACCGGCAACGCCAGCGCGATCGAGGGCAGGATCAATGAGCGCCAGCCAACGGAACCGGAGGGCGGCAACCAGTGCCAATGAAACGAAAACACCAGCAACAACAGCATCCCGATCACAAACGAAGGTGCTGAAGACAGCACCAGCTCGCTGCCTGAAACGGCTGAACGCACCCAACGCGAACGGTTGGCGGTGAGGATCGCGCACACCAGGGCCAATACCACCGCCAGCAACGCCGCGCTCAGGGACAGTTGAATGGTTGCACCGATCTGCTCGGCAATCGCCTGCTGCACCGGGATGCGCAAGCGATAGGACTCGCCCAGGTCGCCATGGGCCAGGCGCACCAGGTAATTGCCGTATTGCACTATCAGGGGTTGGTCCAGGCCGTACTCGGCACGTACCCGGGCCAGCAGCTCCGGGGTGGGCATCGAATCCGGCCCGCCGAGGATTGCCAGCGCCGTGTCACCGCCGCTGAAATTGACCGCGAGGAACGTCAGCGTCGCCGCGCCCCACAGCACGCCAATGCCCGCCAGCAGGCGCCAGGCGATGGATTTGAACAGGCTCATGGTTGCCCCCGGTCCAGCCAGATGCTGGTGAAGAACGGTACGTTGTGGGAGGTATCGAAAATCACCCCCTGGACCTGCCGGCCATACGCGGTGAGCACCTGGCTTTCCACCGAAGGCACCGCCGGGACGGTTTCGGTCAGGCGCTTTTGCGCCTCGCCATAGAGCGCCTGCAATTGCACCGGGTCGCGGGATTGGCGGGCGGCGCTGAGCACGCGGTCCAGTTCGGCATCACGGAAGCGCCCGACGTTCTGGCCGATGATCTTGTCGGTGCTGATGGCCTGGCTGTGATAGAGCACGAACAGGCCATCGGGTGTGTTGGTGTGCCAGTAACCGCCCGCCAGCGCCTGGAACTTCCCGGCGTAGCGTTTCTCGGTCACGCGGGTCAGCGGCAGCATTTCGATGGGCATCTCGAAGCCGACTTTTTTCAGGTCGGCCTGGATGGCCACCGAAACGCTGGCGGGAAACGCCGGGTTGTCATAGGACAGCATCGTTGCATTCAGGCGCTGCCCGTCCTTGGTTCGATAGCCCTGGGCATCGCGCCCGGTCCAGCCGGCCTCGTCCAGCAGCGCATTGGCGGCTTTAACGTCGTAGGCCAGGGCGTCGTTGTTGGGTTGATAAAACCGGGTGTTGGCCGCCAGGAAATCCGCCTTGGCGATGTATTCGCCGAAGCCGGAAATCCACGCCAACCCTTCGCGGTCAATGGCCTTGGCCACTGCGCGACGCACCCGTACATCGTCGAACGGTGGCTGCTCGACGTTGAAGGTCATGCTGCGGCTCGGGTTTCCCTTGCGAATCCGGCTGCGCATCACCAGGTCGGGGTTGGCGCGGATGGCGGCGGCATTCTGGGCCGGTGCATCAAGCGCGAAATCCGACTGGCCGGACTCTAGCGCCGTGAAGCGGATCATGGCTTCGGGGACGTAGCTCAGTTCGATACGGTCCAGGTAGGCCTCGCCCGCGTGGCGCGTCACCGGTGGCGCCCAGTTATAGCCGGGGCGCTTGATGAACACCGCGCCCTGGTCACGGGTGTAGCTCTGCAACGTAAACGGCCCGCTGCCGATGGGGTGCTCGGCGATGGTCTTCGGCGCCTCGCGAATCTGCCTGGGGGAGATCATGCTCAGCCAGGACTGCGCCAGCACATCCAGGAAAGGCGTATAGGGTTCGCGCAAATGGGCTTCGAAGGTGTAGTCGTCGATGACCTTGCCATCCAGGTACGGCGCGATATAGGCCGCGGCCAGTGGGGACTTGGTCGCCGGGTCGCGCATGTGGTCCAGGTTGGTTTGCAGCGCCTGGGCATTGAATTTCTCGCCGTCGCTGAAGGTCACGTCGTCGCGCAGGTGAAAGGTGTAGGTCTTGCCGTCGTCGGAGATGTCCCAGGAGCGAGCCAGCCACGGGCTGATATTGCCCTGCTCGTCCTGGTACACCAGGCAATCGAAGAGAATCCGGCCCATCCACTGGATGTTGCCGTTAGACAGTGCGTGAACATCGAAACTGCCGGCGTCGGAGGCGGCTGAGACGCGCAAAGTTCCGCCACTGCGCCCCGGTGACGACTCATGGAAGTCCGTCGCCGAATAAGTCACTACACCGTTGGTGACCGTGCCATCAGCCGCAGACGTTTCATGTTTCGGTGCCGCAGCCGGTGAGCAGGCATTGACTGCCAGGCACAGTGAAATAACCGCCGAAAGTTTCAGGATGGTTGTCAATGACACTTCCTTAGAGGAACTCGATGAACACTGAAAGTTTGCAATTACGGGATGTAATGCAGTGAGCATGCCAGTCTTCAAGAAACGCCATATTGACCATGAAACCGGCGCAAAACCCTTGTAAAACGGGGCAAACACTGCCAAACACTTATATGGTTATACCCGTTATACACCCCGAGATTGTTGGTAGCCTTACACACTGCTTATCAACTGTTGCGTTCGCGACAGCTGCGGTAATCCCAGGCATTAAAGTTGACTGTTGAGAATCAAACACCGATTCAAAACAAAGTATCCCGCAGAACACTTAACCTTAACTAAGCGCCCGTATTCCTTGGCCAATAGTCTTGGCATAGAAACTGCTCAGAGCGAAACAGGCATGACTATTCGAATAGAAAGCTGGGGCTCTTTTATCTATTCACAAGGAACACGCTTAATGGATCCAATCTTTCGGGGAGAGTTGCAAAAGTTGACACTTGCCGTGCGGCAAGCAACTTGGCTGGCGATGGTGGGGCTGGGCTCAGCCCTGGTTTTTTCCGCCAGTGTGCAGGCAGATGATGAGGTCACACCGACGACCGGAACACGGCTAAAGACGGTGACAGTAGAGGCACAAAAAATCACGCCCGTTGAGGCAGCCAAAAGTCAGCTGTCCGAAGTGCCAGGCGGCACCAGCGTGGTCGACAGCGAACAGGTGGCCAAGGGACGCACCGCCACCTTGCAGGACACCCTCGCCTATCAGCCGGGCGTGTTCGTGCAGTCCACCGGCGGCAACGACGCGGCCAAGATCTCCATTCGTGGCTCGGGCGCCAACACCTCGCCGGGGTATTTCCGTGAGGGCATCAAGTTCCTGTTCGACGGCCTGCCGATCACCGGCCCGGGCGGCACACCCTACGAATTCCTCAACGGCTCGGGGGTGAACTACACCGAAATCCTGCGGGGGGCCAACGCCTTCCAGTACGGCGCACTGAGTCTTGGCGGCGCCATCAACTTCGTCAACCAGACCGGCTACACCGCACCCGGCCTGCGGGTGCGGGCGGAAACCGGGAGCTACGGCTACAACAAGCAAAGCCTGAGCGTCGGCGGCGTCGAGGGTGCGTTCGATTACTACCTGAATGCCGACAACTACCGCAGCGACGGCTACCGCGACTACAGCCTGTCGAAGAGCCAGGGCGTGGTGGCCAACTTTGGCTACCGCTTCAGCCCGCAACTCGAAACCCGGGTGATGCTGCGTTACCGCGACGAGTTCCACAACGACCCGAGCGCCACCACCCTGGATGCGGTCAAGCACCATTCCGACCGTGCCAGTGCCACCGCCGAAAGCAGCGGCGCCGGCAGCCGTCGCCCCGGCAGCGTATGGCTGGGCAGCAAGACCACCTACACCTTTGAGGACGACGCCACCCTGTCGGTGGGTTTCGTCTACTACCAGTACGCCCACAACAACAGCCCGAACAGCCCGAGCAACCCCAGCTACTGGGACTGGCATGACCTGAGCGCGGTGATCAACTACGACCGCCGCGACACCCTGTTCGGCCACGAAAGCCGCTCCAGCCTGGCCTTCACCTCCACCGAGCACCTCAAGGGCCAGGTCGACTCCACCTTCGCCAACAAACAGACGCGCAAGTTCGTCGACTACAGCTCCTCGTTCGATCACGTGTTCTCCGTGGGCAACGACCTGGAACTGGTGGACGGCCTGTGGCTGACCAGTGGCGTCTCGGCGATCAACGTGCGCCGCCATGCCGACGTCAAGGAAGCCCTGGTGGCCAACACCACCACCTACCCGAGCGATGTGACCTACGACAACTGGAGCCTGGCACCGCGAGTGGGCGTGCGTTACGAGTTCAACCCACAACTGCAAGTGTTTGCCAACGTCAGCCGCTCCGTCGATCCACCGGCGTCCTGGGAATACTCCGGCTCCGGGCCGACCACGCCGTACGTACGGCCGCTGGTGGAACAGAAAGCCAATACCGTGGAAGTCGGGATCAAGGGTTCATCGGGCATCTTCGACGGCAGCCTGGCGCTCTACCGCTCGTGGGTGAAAAATGAATTGCTAAACGTGCAGATCATCCCGGCCACCTCCACGGCTGCTGCGGTCACCGGTGCATTCAACGCCACGCCGACGATCCACCAAGGGATCGAGGCCGGCTTGAATACACGCCTGTGGGAAAACACCTCGGGTGAAAAAATCACCCTGCGCCAAGTGTATACCTATAACGACTTCTACTACCGCCACGACCCGACCTTCGGCGACAACCAACTGCCGGGGATTCCGAAGCATATCTATCAGGGCGAAGTGCAGTATCAGCACCCAGCGGGCTTCTATACCGGGGTGAATGTGCAATCGGCTTCGCGTACGGCGGTGGACTATGCGAACAGCTTCTATGCGCCCTCCTACACAATCTTCGGGGCGAACGTGGGGTATGAAACGCCGAGCAAGGACTGGAAGGTGTCGCTGGATTTGAAGAACCTGACCAATCAGAAATACGTGACGGCGGTGCAGCCGTTGTATGACGCGAAGGGGCAGGATACGGCGTCGTTGTATCCAGGGGATGGGATTGGGGCTTATGTGGCGGTGGAAATGCGCTATTGAGTCAGCGCATAACCTTAGCTGTCGATGTTCTTATTCCTCACGCCCGGCGATGGGTAAATTGTTAGCCACGTATCTCATTGAGGAAGTGGCTAATGTCTGAGTCTCGATCCGAGCCTGTGGTGTGGATTGCCGGTGTGGGTGCCGTGGCCGGCCTGGGAGCGGCGCTGGCGCGACGCTTCGCGCGGGAGGGTTTGCAGGTGGCAGTCAGCGGCAGGAGCCCGGACAAGTTGCAGGCTGTGGTCGAGGGCATCCGTGCGCTCGGCGGGGAGGCGGTGGCTATCGTGGCGGACTCGGGAATCGAGTCCGAGGTGATCGCCGCCAGCCAGCAGATCAGCCAGTTGGGCCCCCTCAAGGCCGCGATCTTCAATGTCGGCAACTCCGTCGCAGCGCCGACCCTGGAGTTGAGCGCGCAGCTGTTCGAGCAGACCTGGCGGGCATCGACCCTGGGTGGCTTCCTGTTTGCCCGCGAGGCCACCCGCTTGCTGCTCGCCAGTGGTGGCGGCAGCCTGTTGTTCACCGGGGCTACCGCTTCATTGCGAGGCAAGCCACCGTTCGCCGCCTTTGCTGCCGCGAAGGCGGGCTTGCGCTCACTGAGCCAGTCATTTGCCCGCGAGTTCGGCCCACAAAACGTGCACGTCGCCCATGTGGTCATCGATGGCGCCATCGACGGTGAGCGCGTGCAAAGCCGGGCCCCGGATTACCTGGCGCGACTGGGGGAAGACGGTGCGCTGAAACTCGAAGACATCGCCGACGCCTATTGGTACCTGCACACCCAACCGCGCAGCGCCTGGACCCAGGAACTGGACCTGCGGCCCTTCAAGGAACCCTTCTGAAAACCGCCTCACGGCTGGAGGATTGTTCATGGGAACTCATCAGACTCATCTCGCCCCGCCATCGGTCATCGGCGAACTCAACTACCTGCTGGACACCGGCGAGCGGCCGGTGAACTACACCTTCCCGCAGCCAGACGGCACACCCAAGCGCAGCGGCGTGCTGGACCCGACTCAGGTGAGTATTCATAACGCACGGTTGCTCGACGAACCGGCTTATCTGGATCGCAACGGTTTCGAAAGGATCGACCACACCAGCTCGGTGCCTGACCTGGAAAACGATGATCAGGTCCGTGAACACTACTATCCGGAAACCGAAGCCTTGCTCAAGCAACAGACCGGTGCGGTGAAAGTGGTGATCTTCGACCACACCATCCGGGTAGACGAGCACGGACGCGAGGACCGCGGGCTGCGTGAGCCGGTGCGGTACGTGCATAACGACCAGACCGAGCGCTCGGCGATTCGCAGGGTACGTGATCATTTGCCTGCGGATGAGGCTGAACAGCGGCTGCTGGAACGGTTTGCGATTATTAACGTCTGGCGGCCGATTGGTGCGCCGGTCCTGAGCACCCCACTCGCCCTGTGCGATGCGCAAAGCATGGCCGAGAGCGACTTGCTGCCCAGCGACCTGGTGTATCGGGACAAGGTTGGCGAGACTTTTTCGGTCAAGGCCAATCCCGCACATCGCTGGTATTACTACCCGCAGTTGCGGCCGGATGAAGTGCTGCTGTTGAAGATCCATGACTCGCGTAGCGATGTTGCAAGGCGCAGCGCACATACGGCGTTTGATGACCCGACTACGCCGGTGGATGCACCGCCAAGGAGGAGTATCGAGGTGCGGGCGTTGGTGTTTTTTGGGAATGCAGGGAAATAAAAAAGGCCGCGAGATAAATCTCGCGGCCTTTTTAAATTATATGGTCGGGACGGAGTGATTCGAACACTCGACCCCTAGCACCCCATGCTAGTGCGCTACCGGACTGCGCTACGCCCCGACTAGGCGTGTTACTGGGTTCGCTTCGCAACGAAGCGATCAGGAATATACCGCAAGCTTTTGAAATGTGGAAGTATTTTAAAAGCCGGAATTACTTCTTCAAAACCACCAGCACATCTTCGAGTTCGGAGATCATCTGGCGGATCATTTGCTTGTATTGGGTGGTGTCGTCTTTGGCTTCATCACCGGACATACGCTGGCGCGCGCCGCTGATGGTGAACCCCTGGTCGTACAGCAACGCACGGATCTGTCGGATCATCAGCACATCCTGGCGCTGATAATACCGACGGTTCCCGGTGCGTTTGACGGGGTTGAGTTGAGGAAACTCCTGCTCCCAATAGCGCAGCACGTGCGGCTTTACCGCACAGAGCTCGCTGACTTCACCAATGGTGAAGTAGCGTTTGCCTGGGATGACGGGCAGTTCGTCGTTATGACTTGGTTCCAGCATAAGCCTCAACTCGGGCCTTCAACTTCTGCCCTGGACGAAAGGTGACCACACGGCGAGCCGTGATCGGGATTTCTTCTCCCGTTTTTGGATTGCGGCCAGGCCGCTGGCGTTTGTCCCGCAGGTCAAAATTGCCGAAACCGGACAATTTGACCTGTTCGTTGTCTTCAAGTGCGTGCCTGATTTCTTCAAAGAACAGCTCGACCAATTCCTTGGCCTCGCGCTTGTTCAGGCCCAGCTCTTCATACAGACGTTCCGCCATCTCAGCTTTCGTCAAAGCCCCCATACGTCACTTCCTTAACGTGGCGTTCAACCTTTGTTCGAGCGAGGTGAGGATATTTTGCGTCGTCGTATTCACCTCATCGTCATTAAGAGTGCGCGATGGATGCTGCCAGGTCAAGCCAACTGCAAGGCTTTTTCTATGCGGATCAATGCCTTTACCCTGATAGACGTCAAATAGCCTGAGGTCTGTCAGCCATTCCCCTGCATTTTCACGGATTACGTCCAGAACAGCACTGGCCGCAACACCTTGATCGGCAATCAGCGCCAGATCACGTCGTACTTCAGGGAAACGCGACAACTCGCTGAATTTAGGCATTTTGCCCGAGGCCACTTCAGCCAAGACTAGCTCAAAAACGAAGACTGGACGGTCCAGCCCCAAGGTTTTCGACAGTTCGGGGTGAATCGCGCCAACGAAGCCCACCAGGCGACCTTCACGTTCGATACGGGCGGTCTGGCCCGGGTGCAACGCCGGGTGTTTGCCAGGGGTGAAAGTGAAGGCATCCAGCGCACCGGCAAAGCCCAGCACCGCTTCCACATCGGCCTTGACGTCGAAGAAGTCGACAGTGTCGCGACCTTGTGCCCAGCCTTCCGGCAGACGGCTGCCGCAAACCACGCCAGCCAGCATCGGCTCTTGCTTCAGGCCATCCAGCTGACCGACGAAACGCAGGCCGCTTTCAAACATGCGCACGCGGTCTTGCTGACGGTTCAGGTTGTGGGACAGCGCCTTCACCAGACCCGGCCACAGCGACGAGCGCATGGCGGCCATGTCGTTGGAGATCGGGTTAGCCAGCAACAGCGGCTCGACACCCGGGTTGAACAGTTCGAATTGCTTTGGATCGATGAAGCTGTAGGTCACCGCTTCCTGATAACCACGGGCAACCAGCAGGCGACGCAGTTCCGGCAGGTGTGCACGGGCTTCGGCTTTCGGCTGCGGCGCCAGGCGCGCTTGCGGGTAACGAACCGGCAGGCGGTTGTAGCCGTACAGGCGGGCCAGTTCTTCGATCAGGTCGACTTCCAGGCTGATATCGAAGCGATGGCTTGGCACTTCTACGTGCCACTGCCCTGCTTCACCGGCCGAGATGCCGAGGCCGAGTGCCGACAGCAGGCGCTCGATTTCAACCGGCTCGATCACCAGGCCGAGCATTTGCTCAACGGCCTTGGCGCGCAGGATGATCGGTGCAACCGACGGCAGGTGCTGTTCGCTGACGGTTTCGATGATCGGGCCGGCTTCGCCGCCAGTGATTTCCAGCAGCAGGCCAGTGGCGCGCTCCATGGCTTCACGGGCCAGCTGCCAGTCCACGCCACGCTCGTAGCGGTGCGAGGCGTCGGTGTGCAGGCCATAGGAACGGGCCTTGCCAGCGATGGCGATCTGATCGAAGAAAGCGCTTTCGAGAAAGATGTCGCGAGTGGTTGCGGACACGCCACTGTGCTCACCCCCCATCACGCCGGCAATCGCCAGGGCGCGGGAATGGTCAGCGATCACCAGGGTGTCGGCACGCAGGCTAACTTCCTGGCCGTCGAGCAGTACCAGCTTCTCGCCTTCTTCGGCCATGCGCACGCGGATGCCGCCGTTGATTTCGGCGAGATCGAAGGCGTGCAGCGGTTGGCCCAGTTCCAGCATCACGTAGTTGGTGATGTCGACGGCAGCGTCGATGCTGCGCACTTCGGAACGGCGCAGGCGCTCAACCATCCACAGCGGGGTTGGCTTGGACAGGTCGACGTTACGGATCACGCGACCCAGGTAACGTGGGCAGGCATTGGGGGCGAGCACTTCGATCGAACGCACTTCGTCGTGCACGGCAGGTACCGCTGCAACCACCGGGCGGGTCACGTTCGCGGCGTACAGTGCGCCGACTTCACGCGCCAGGCCCGCCAGCGACAGGCAGTCGCCACGGTTCGGGGTCAGGTCGACCTCGATGCTGGCGTCTTCCAGTTCCAGATAGACACGGATGTCCTGGCCCACTGGCGCATCGGCAGGCAGTTCCATCAGGCCATCGTTGCCTTCACCGACCTGCAGTTCCGCCTGGGAGCACAGCATGCCGTTGGACTCAACGCCACGCAGCTTGGCCTTCTTGATCTTGAAGTCGCCTGGCAGCTCGGCACCGATCATGGCGAACGGGATTTTCAGGCCCGGGCGCACGTTTGGCGCTCCGCACACGACCTGGAAGGTTTCCGCGCCGTTGCTGACCTGGCACACACGCAACTTGTCAGCGTCCGGGTGTTGCTCGGTGCTCAGCACCTCACCCACAACCACACCACTGAAAACACCGGCGGCCGGCGTAACGCTATCGACCTCAAGGCCGGCCATCGACAGACGAGCAACCAGCTCGTCGCGACTTACCTGCGGGCTTACCCAGCCACGCAGCCATTGTTCACTGAATTTCATCCTGCTCTCCTAAAGATCCGTTACGACTAGCGAAATTGCGCGAGGAACCGCAAGTCGTTGTCGAAGAACAGACGCAAGTCGTTCACGCCGTAACGCAGCATGGCCAGACGCTCAACGCCCATGCCGAAGGCAAAGCCCGAGAATTCTTCCGGGTCGATCCCGGACATGCGCAGTACGTTGGGGTGAACCATGCCGCAACCCATCACTTCCAGCCAGCCGGTCTGTTTGCAGACGCGGCAGCCTTTACCGCTGCACATCACGCATTCCATATCGACTTCAGCGGATGGCTCGGTGAACGGGAAGAATGAAGGACGGAAACGTACCGCCAGCTCCTTCTCGAAGAACACCCGCAGGAATTCTTCGATGGTGCCTTTGAGGTCGGCGAAGTTGATGTCGCGATCAACCAGCAGGCCTTCGACCTGGTGGAACATCGGCGAGTGGGTGATATCGGAGTCGCTGCGATACACACGGCCTGGGCAGACGATGCGGATCGGCGGCTTCTGCGATTCCATGGTGCGGACCTGTACCGGCGAGGTATGGGTGCGCAGCAGCATGTTCGCGTTGAAATAGAAGGTGTCATGCATCGACCGGGCCGGGTGGTGGCCTGGGATGTTGAGCGCCTCGAAGTTGTGATAGTCGTCTTCGACCTCAGGGCCTTCGGCAATGCCGTAGCCGATGTGGGTGAAGAACTGCTCGATACGTTCCAGAGTCCGGGTAATCGGATGCAGGCCGCCCGAGGTCTGGCCACGGCCAGGCAGGGTCACGTCAATGGATTCGGCGGCGAGCTTGGCCGCAAGATCAGCCTCCTCGAGCGACGCCTTGCGCGCATTGAGAACCTCTGTAACACGCTCCTTGGCCACGTTGATCAGCGCACCGACTTGCGGACGCTCTTCAGCCGGCAAATTCCCCAGGGTCTTCATCACCTGAGTCAATTCACCCTTTTTGCCAAGGTAGTGAACCCGGATTTGCTCCAGGGCATTGATATCTTCTGCGCTTTGCACAGCCTCTAGTGCTTGAGAGACCAGCGCATCCAGGTTTTCCATGTACAGACTCCAGATACAAAATAGGGGAAGAGCTTGAAGGCTCTTCCCCTATTTAAGACGTTTAACACCGTGGGCCGCGGAAGCGACCCAGGGTGACTGTCGGGGGTACTTAAGCCAAGGTGGCTTTAGCTTTCTCGACAATCGCAGCAAACGCCGCTTTTTCGTTCACTGCCAGATCAGCCAGAACCTTACGGTCGATCTCGATGGACGCTTTTTTCAGGCCAGCGATGAAACGGCTGTAGGACAGACCGTTAACACGTGCACCAGCGTTGATACGAGCGATCCACAGAGCGCGGAACTGACGTTTTTTCTGACGACGGTCACGGTAGGCGTATTGGCCAGCCTTGATAACCGCTTGCTTGGCAACACGGAATACGCGTGAACGCGCGCCGTAGTAGCCTTTAGCAAGTTTCAGAATTTTCTTGTGGCGCTTACGCGCCATGACGCCACGCTTTACACGAGCCATGAGTTACTTCCTCTATTCTTGACTAAAATTAACGAAGGCGCAGCATGCGCTCGACTTTTGCCACGTCAGACGGATGCAGCAAGCTGCTACCGCGCAGTTGACGCTTACGCTTGGTCGACATTTTAGTCAGGATGTGGCTCTTGAAAGCGTGCTTGTGCTTGATACCGTTAGCAGTTTTCAGAAACCGCTTAGCAGCACCACTTTTAGTTTTCATCTTTGGCATGTTCGGTACTCCGCATTCAGTTGATAAACATAATCAGAAGGCCTGCCGTGCCCTATTGATTACTTCTTCTTTTTCGGGGCGATGACCATAATAAGCTGGCGTCCTTCCATCTTAGGATGCTGTTCGACCGAACCGTACTCGAGCAGGTCAGCTTCAACCCGCTTGAGGAGTTCCATCCCCAGCTCCTGGTGGGCCATCTCACGGCCGCGGAATCGCAAGGATACCTTGGCCCTGTCCCCATCACTCAGGAAACGTACCAGGTTGCGCAGTTTTACCTGGTAATCCCCTTCCTCCGTCCCTGGACGAAACTTGATTTCTTTTACTTGAATCTGCTTCTGGTTCTTCTTCGCCGCGGCAATCTGCTTCTTCTTCTCGAAGATCGACTTGCCGTAGTCCATCACCCGGCAAACGGGTGGGATTGCGTCGGCGGAGATTTCCACCAGGTCCAATTTGGACTCTTCAGCAATACGAAGCGCTTCATCAATCGAGACGATGCCAATCTGCTCGCCGTCAGCGCCAATTAACCGAACCTCGCGTGCCGAGATATTCTCGTTGATCGGGGCTTTCGGTGCAGCTCGTTTATCTTGTCTCATTTCACGCTTAATAATAATTACTCCGAATCTGGGCGACCACGCCGGGAAACCGCTTGCGCGAGGAACTCAGCGAACTGGGCGACGGGCATCGAGCCCAGGTCAGCACCTTCACGAGTACGCACAGCGACAGTCTGCATCTCGACTTCCCGATCTCCGATAACCAAAAGATAGGGAACCTTGAGCAAAGTATGCTCGCGGATTTTAAAGCCGATCTTTTCATTTCTCAAGTCGGACTTGGCACGAAATCCGCTTTCATTGAGAGTTTTTTCAACTTCAGCGGCAAAATCTGCCTGTTTATCAGTGATATTCATGATCACTGCCTGGGTCGGAGCCAGCCACGCAGGGAATGCACCCTCGTAGTGCTCGATCAGGATCCCGACGAACCGTTCGAACGAGCCGAGGATCGCCCGGTGCAGCATAACCGGGTGTTTACGGCTGTTGTCTTCGGAGACGTATTCGGCTCCCAGACGGATCGGCAGGTTAAAATCGAGCTGCAGGGTACCACACTGCCAGACGCGACCAAGGCAATCTTTCAGCGAGAACTCGATCTTCGGACCGTAGAACGCGCCCTCGCCCGGCTGCAAGTCGTACGCAAGCCCCGCACTGTCCAGCGCTGCGGCCAGTGCAGCTTCGGCTCGGTCCCACAGCTCGTCGGAACCGACGCGTTTTTCCGGACGAGTGGACAGCTTCATCTCGACTTCGGTGAAACCGAAATCGCGGTACACGTCCATGGTCAGCTTGATGAACGCAGCGGATTCGGCCTGCATCTGCTCTTCGGTGCAGAAGATGTGGGCGTCATCCTGAGTGAAGCCGCGCACGCGCATGATGCCGTGCAGTGCACCCGATGGCTCGTTACGGTGGCAGGCACCGAACTCGGCCAGGCGCATCGGCAACTCGCGGTAGCTCTTCAGGCCCTGGTTGAACACCTGTACGTGGCACGGGCAGTTCATCGGCTTGATGGCGTAGTCGCGGTTTTCCGACTGGGTGGTGAACATGTTGTCGGCGTAGTTGGCCCAGTGCCCGGATTTCTCCCACAGGCTGCGGTCAACGACTTGCGGCGTCTTGATCTCCAGGTAGCCGTTGTCGCGCTGAACCTTGCGCATGTACTGCTCGAGCACCTGGTACAGGGTCCAGCCGTTCGGGTGCCAGAACACCATGCCCGGCGCTTCTTCCTGGAGGTGGAACAGGTTCAGGCGCTTGCCGATCTTGCGATGGTCGCGTTTTTCGGCTTCTTCGATGCGCTGGATGTAGGCCGCCAGCTGCTTCTTGTCAGCCCAGGCAGTGCCGTAGATCCGCTGCAGTTGTTCGTTCTTCGCGTCACCGCGCCAGTAGGCACCGGACAGCTTGGTCAGCTTGAACGACTTGAGGAAGCGTGTGTTCGGCACATGCGGGCCACGGCACATGTCGACATATTCTTCGTGGTAATACAGGCCCATGGCCTGCTCGTCCGGCATGTCTTCCACCAGGCGCAGCTTGTAGTCTTCGCCGCGGGCAGTGAACACGTCGATCACTTCGGCACGCGGAGTGACTTTCTTGATGACGTCGTAATCTTTTTCGATCAGCGCGTGCATGCGCTGCTCGATAGCCGCCAGGTCGTCCGGGGTGAAAGGACGCTCGTAGGCGATGTCGTAATAGAAGCCTTCGTCGATGACCGGGCCGATGACCATCTTCGCGGTTGGGTACAGCTGCTTGACCGCATGGCCAATCAGGTGCGCGCAAGAGTGGCGAATGATCTCCAGCCCCTCTTGATCCTTGGGCGTGATGATTTGCAGGCTGGCATCGCCGGTGATCAGGTCGCTGGCGTCGACCAGCTTGCCGTCGACCTTGCCGGCCACGGTGGCCTTGGCCAGGCCGGCACCAATGGATGCGGCGACCTCGGCTACGGAAACCGAATGATCGAATGAACGTTGACTGCCGTCGGGAAGAGTAATAGTTGGCATGGCGCCTCCTCTCCTAGTGGTGACCCCTACCAAAGGTCACGTGGGTTGGGATGAGCCAGTACAAGATCCAATACCAGGCCGTTCAGTGATGAACGCCTGCCTTACAGCGGCAGGAGCCTTTCGGCCAACCGATAATCGAACCAGAGTGACTGGAGTTAAACAAAAAAAGACCTTGGCAAGGCGGCATAGGGCGCGCCGGAAAATAGCCAAGCGAAAGATGCTAGCACAGATGAACGGTCATGGCGCCGAAGCCGCTTCAGGAAACGAAAATTCCCGGCTTTTAAGGGCAAAAGTGAACTTGAACTGTACGGCAACCCTCAAACACACCGAGAATCGCCGTTCGTCCACGACTCCAGGAGCATTTGATTATGCGTTTTACCTCGACTTTCGCCCTTGCTGCATCCCTGACCCTCATGTCCCTGGGTGCGCACGCCGCAGCCCCGTCGAACTGGCCTGCCGGTGCGCGGGACAGCTTCATCAAGGATTGCAGCGCAGCCGCCCAGCAAAGTGTTGATGCCAAAACCGCCAAAGACCACTGTGAATGTGGCGCGGACAAAATCAATGCCGAATTGAGCAGTGCCGAAATCAAGGAACTCATGACCAACCAGAACGCAGATCCTGCGCTCAAGACCAAAGCTGTGACGGCTATTTCGTCCTGCAAAGTCGTGAAGAAAAAGTAATTTTTACACCCTGCCAGACCGGCTGAAGGACCAGAAATCGCCATGAAAACTGCCATTTCTCACAAATTACGCAGCTTTTACGGCTTTTTTTAACAGCTGATATTTCGCCTGAAAGCCCCGTAGATCGGGGCTTTCAGCCAACCAAGGCATGAAACACAACGCGATTGATTAGCAAACAATGCCTTGGGGGGGCTCCCAAGCCGAACATTTCGACTATGATAGCTCGGTGTGCCCAGTTGGCCTGAGCAGCACAGCACTACTGAAAATATATGTTTCTTGGAGATACACCATGTCTAATCGCCAAACCGGCACCGTTAAATGGTTCAACGATGAAAAAGGCTTCGGCTTCATCACTCCTCAAGGTGGCGGTGACGACCTGTTCGTACACTTCAAAGCTATCGAAAGCGACGGTTTCAAAAGCCTGAAAGAAGGCCAAACCGTTTCCTTCGTGGCTGAGAAAGGCCAAAAGGGTATGCAAGCTGCACAGGTTCGCCCAGAGTAATTCTGCGCCGAACTAAAAAAACCCCGTCCATGTGACGGGGTTTTTTATGGCCTGGAGAAAAGCGCTGGAGCAATCAGCCGCAATTGACCCGATTGATCACAAGGTTGTCATCGGTATTGAGGTTCAGGCGATCGGAGCGGTATTCCAGCGTAACCATGTCATCTGGCTTGAGAATGCGTGCGTTCTGCGCTCCGGCGCGGCTACGGGCCTGTTCCAGCAATTGTGGCGAAGCTTTCTGGCCGATTGCGAACTCGGCAGCCTTCGCCTCACAGCGGCTATGACCAGCATCGGTCACGGCAGTGTCTTTGGCTGGCTCAGAGGTACCCGGGGTGCTGCAACCCGACAAGGCGAGCGCAGCCAACAAAGTACCGAATGATGCGAGCTTCCAAGGCATGAAGCCTCCTTTGAGAAAAAATGGACAGAGATCGTGCGACCGTAGTTTGGCCGATTGGTTTCAGAATTGTCACAATTGGCTGTGGGCCAGTCTGCCTGAGTCGACACCGGGCGCTGGCGAATCAATCGTCACCAGATATGAACGCACTCAGTAGATGTCGATGTAATCAAACGGCGGGGTTGGCCAGTTCTGCTTGAGCGCGTTGAAAATCTGCATCACCCACACCTCGTCGCTGGCTGCGACGTTGCCGACATATCCCGAACCCGCCGCCCAGGTCTCCAGGCGGAACAGAAGGCCGTCGATATCGACGCCACCCACCACGCCCGAAGAAATGTAGGCAATGCCGGCCTTGGTAACGCGCAATTGGGTGTGAACGTTGTCACTGGCGGACGCAAGCAGCTGCCGCACAGCGTCCAGCGTCAGGTTCTCGGTGTTGTTCAAGTCGATCTGCACGCGGTTTGTCCTGGCAATTAAACAGGCGGACAGTGTCGCACAGCCCTCCCCTCATGCCTAAGTAGCAGTGCCAAACACGGCGCAAAATGGTTAACTCCCTACGCAGAACGCACTAACCGCCTTTCAGCCTCGCGAGACACCCATGACCATCGTCACGATCCACGCCGACATCAAAGCCAAGTGGCCCCACGGGCAAAGCTCCTACAGCCCGGGCAGCCCGGAGGAGTTGGCAATCATCGGTATCGACCTGCTGGTCAAGGAACTGGGCACACAGGCCGCGCAGGCATTCATCGGCCAGGTATTCGAGAAATACCCGGCCGATCACATGGGGGCGCCAGACCCCGAGCGCGAATAAGACCCGGCCGACGAACGTCGACCGGCAGGCTGTTTACTTCAGGCGACCAAGGCGTTCGGTCAGCAGATCGAAGAAGCCCTGGGCATCGCCATTTTCAACCCAGAACGCGTTCTTCGGTTGTTTCAGGCCATCGTACCAGTCGACGATGGTCTGGCCGAAGGTCGGGCCTTCACGGCTGTCCACCACCACGTTGACCTCACGGCCGCTGAACAGCGCAGGCTTGAGCAGGTAGGCAATGACGGTAGCGTCATGCACCGGGCCGCCCGGGATGCCGTAGTGCTCCATGTCGCCCTTGACGTATTCATTGAGAATATCGCCCACCACCTTGCTCGCGTTGTTGTTCAGCGCAGCGATTTGCTTCAGGCGTGCGTCGCTGGTCAGGACCTTGTGGGTCACGTCCAACGGCAGGTAGGTCAGCTTGACGCCGCTCTTGAGCACGATCTCGGCCGCGATCGGGTCGGCGAACAGGTTGAACTCGGCCACCGGCGTGATATTGCCGCCGTTGAAGTGCGCGCCGCCCATCACCACCACTTCCTTGATGCCTTGAGTGATCTCCGGCGCCTGGGTCAATGCCAGCGCCAGGTTGGTCTGCGGACCGAGCATGGCGATGGTGATGCTGTGGGGCTTGGCGGTGCTGAGGGTCTTGATCAGGTAATCAACGGCATTGCCTTCGGCCAGGCCTTTTTTCGGCTCATGCACGGTGACGCCGGAGATACCTTCCTTGCCATGGATGTTTTCAGCGTAGATCGGCGTGCGCAGCATCGGTTTCGGTGCACCGGCATATACCGGGATGTCCTCGCGCCCTGCCCATTCGCGGGCCAGGCGTGCGTTGCGGGAGGTCTTGTCGAGGCGCACGTTACCGGCAACGGTGGTCAGCGCGCGGATCTGCAGTTCATCGGGCGAAGCCATGGCGAACAGCAAGGCAACCACGTCGTCGGCACCGGGATCGGTGTCGATGATCAGGTCGATTTTTTCCGCCGCGTGGGCGCTTGCAGCAGTTAGCACGGACAAAAGCAGCACACTCCGGAACAGGTGTCGCAGGGTTTGGGTACCACGTTGCATGACGCACTCCTTGTCGTTGGGGAATTCTAGAACGTTACGCCGGAAACCAGCGCGATATTGCAGTAGGGCTGGCACTCGCCGGTGCGCACCACCGCCCTCGCCTTGCGGCTGAGCTGCTTGAACTCTTCATGGCTGACCAGGCGGCGCTCGCCGAGGGCGGCCTGTTCGGCCAGGGTATTGAGATCCGCCAGGGCCGGCGGTTGCTTGAGCAGGATTTCTTCCGCGAGCACGTGGCTTTCCACCTGCATCTCGCTGAGGACGATGCGCAAGGTACTGACGAAATCCGGAATGCCTTTGGTCAGCGCCAGGTCGATCAGCTCGACACCCGGCGGCACCGGCAAGCCGGCATCACCGATCACCAGAATGTCGCCATGGCCAAGGGATGCGATCACCCGCGACAGCGCGATATTGAGCAAGGGAGTCTTTTTCATGAGGGCACAAAACCTTGGACGTCATGCAATGTGGGAATAGAGGGTTGCGCACCCGCGCGGGTCACGGACAGCGCGGCGGCTACCTGGCCGAAACGAATGGCCTCGGCCTCGCTCCTGCCGTTGGCCAGCGCGGCTGCGAAACCGCCGACGAAGGTGTCACCGGCAGCCGTGGTATCGACCGCCTTGACCTTGGGCGCGACCAGGTGCTCGAAGCCTTGGCCATCGGCAAACAACGCGCCTTCGGAGCCGAGGGTAATGATCACTTTGCCAGCACCGGCCTTGATCAGGCGTGACGCGGCGGCCTTGGCGCTGTCCAGCGAGTCGACCACCACGCCGCTCAAGGCCGAGGCTTCGCTTTCATTGGGAATCAGGTAGTCGATGGCGGCGTACCAATCCTCGGGCAGCGGACCACTGGCCGGCGCCGGGTTCAGGATCACCGTCTTGCCCAGCTCGCGACCGCGCTTGAGGGCATGGCCGACAGTCTCCATCGGCGTCTCAAGCTGGCAGACGATCACGTCGGCAGCCTGCAGCACGCTGTCAACTGTCTGCAGTCTGGCCGGGGTCAGCTCGCCGTTGCTGCCGGCAACGATGACGATCGCATTCTGGCTGCTGTCATCCACCACGATCAGCGCCACGCCGCTGGAACCGTCGACGGTGCTGACGGCCTGGCAATCAATGCCCTCCACCAGCAACGCGTCGCGCAATTGCGCGCCATAGGCATCGGTACCCACGCAGCCGACCATGGCGACCTCAGCCCCGAGGCGCGCCGAAGCGACCGCCTGGTTCGCGCCCTTGCCGCCGGGAACGGTGGAGAACGATTGGCCGATCAGAGTTTCACCGGCGCGGGGCAGCCGGCTGGCCCGGGTGACCAGGTCCATGTTCAGGCTGCCTATTACCACTACTTTTGCTGGCATACATCAATACTCATCAATTCGGTTCAGCGGTATTGGGCAAACACACCGGCCAACGGCGCCGTCGACTCGCGCAGGACAATACTCGGCGTCACGATGCGCTGATCGATCGGCAATTGGGGTGTCGCAATTCGTCGCAGTAAAAGCTCGGCCGCCATCTCTCCCAACTGCAGGATCGACTGGCCCACGGTGGTCAGCGCCGGGTACACGTACTGGCTCATCTGGATATCATCAAACCCGATCACCGACAGCTCACCGGGCACCCGGATATTACGTTCGGCAGCGGCGCGCAAGACGCCGAAGCCAATCATGTCGTTGCCGGCAAAAATCGCGCTGGGGGGATTTTCCGCCAGCAATTGCGCCGCGGCCGCATAACCACCGGTACTGGTGAAATCACTTTCCAGCACACGGCCGGCCGGCACTTCGAGCCCCGCCTCGGCCAAGGCGCGGTAGTAGCCCGCCATCCGCATTTGCGCCACGCGGGTATGACTCGGGCCACCAATGCAGGCAATGTCGCGATGCCCCAGATCGAGCAAGTGCCGGGTCGCCAGGTAAGCGCCCTGTTCATGGTCGATGCGCACCAGGTCGACATCGATCCCGTCCAGTGCACGGTCGACGATGACCATCGGCGTGCGCACCGCCTTGAGGCCTGTCGCCAGGCCGCTGTCGTCGCCGCCCACCGAGGTCACGATCAAGCCGTCGATGCGTTTTTCCAGCAGCACCCTCAGGTAGCTGCGCTGCTTTTCGGCATTATCGTCGGAGTTGCAGAGGATCACGCAATAGCCGTTACGCTCGCAGTAATCCTCGATGCCCCGGGCCAGTTCCGCAAAATACGGGTTGAGGCTGTTGGGCACCAACAGGCCGATGGTGGCTGTGGTCTTGGCCTTCAGCGAGCGCGCGACCGCACTGGGCACATAGTCGAGCTGCTTGATGGCCGCCTCGACCTTGATCCGTACCGGCTCGCTGACCGGGCGCGTCTTGTTCACCACATGAGACACCGTGGTGTAGGAAATCCCCGCCAGCGCGGCCACATCCTTGATCGTTGCCATGGCTCAGGCTCGCCGACTGGCGCGCTGGCTGCGGTAAGTATCGAGCACCACCGCGATCACGATCACGGCACCGGTGATGATACGTTTGGTCGGCTCGGTGGCGCCAATCTGCGCCAGCCCTGCCGCCAGTACCGAGATGATCAGCACGCCGAAGAAGGTACTGATGACCGAGCCACGCCCGCCCATCAGGCTGGTACCACCGATCACTACCGCAGCGATCACTTGCAGCTCCAGGCCGGAACCGGCGTTGGGATCGGCCGCTTCCAGGCGCGAAATCTGGAACAGCGCCGCCACACCCGCCAGCAGGCCCATCAGGCTGAACACCAGGATCTTGTAGGGCTTGGGATTGATACCCGCCAGGCGCACGGCCTCTTCGTTGGTGCCAATGCCGATCAGGTAGCGACCGAACACGGTACGGGTCAGCACCAGCTGCGCGGCGATGATCACCAGCAACGCGATGATGAACGAAGGTGAAATGCCGAAGGCCACCGGGTTGGACAGCCAGGCAAACGAATCACCGATGTATGCGGTACGCGAGCCGGTCATCTGGTACGCCACGCCGCGCGCCATTTCCAGCACGCCGAGGGACACGATGAACGACGGGATCCGCCAGGCCACTGTGATCGAACCGGTAATGGTCCCGGCCAACGCGGCGCAGCCCATGCCCAGCACGGCTGCCGGCAACACACTCCAGCCCCAGCCGAGAATCGCCACGCTGACGGCCGATGCGGCCAGGGCCAGCACGGAGCCTACCGACAGATCGATGCCGCCGATGATCAGCACGAAGGTCATGCCGACTGCCAACACCATCAGGTCGGGAATCTGGTTGGCCAGGGTGCTGAAGGTGTCGTACGAGAGGAAGTGGTCGCTCAGGAACGAGAACAGCGCAATCATCGCCAGCAAGGCGCCGGCCAGGCCCAGGTAGGTGCCCAGGCCATAGAAGTTGCCGCCACGTTTTGCGGGGGAGGAAGTGGTTTTCATGGGGTATTCCTAGGCGCTGCGTCGTTGAGCAGCGCATCACGTTTCTGATAGCCGGCAAAAGCAGCGGCAAGCAATTCGTCCTGGGTCCAGCTGTCGCGCTCGAAGGTCTCGATCAGGCGCCCGGCGGAAAGTACGCCGATGCGGTCGCAGATCAGCATCAACTCACGCAGGTCGCTGGACACCACCACCAGCGCCTTGCCCTGGCGGGTCAGGTCGCCGAGCAACGCATAGATATCGAATTTGGCGCCGACGTCGATGCCTCGGGTCGGTTCATCGAACAGCATCACCGCGCAATCGCGCTCCAGCCAGCGGCCAATCACCACCTTCTGCTGGTTGCCACCCGACAGCTCGGACACCAGCTGCGCCGGACTGGAACTGCGGATACGCATGGCGTCGACCTGCCGCTTGGCCAAGGCCGTTTCGTCACGACTGTTCACCAGGCCACCGCTGGACACCTTCGGCATGTTGCCCAAGGCGATGTTGGCGCCGATGGATTGGGTCAGCAGCAAGCCTTCGCCCTTGCGGTCTTCGGTGATCAGGGCGATGCCATGGCCAACCGCATCGACGGGCGAGCGAATGCTGACGACTTGCGCCGGTGTGCCCAGGGCCACGGTGCCGCTGTCGGCCAGGTCGGCGCCGAAGATCAGGCGCAGCAACTCCGTACGGCCCGCACCGATCAGGCCGGAGATGCCGTAGATTTCGCCGGCACGCACTTCAAACGACACGTCGCGGACCTTGTCCGAGCGGGTCAGGCCTTTTACCGTCAACAGCGGCGCGCCGATGGTGCGCGGGCCCAGGTCGATTTTCTCGCCCAGTTCGCGGCCCACCATCAGCGTGACCAGTTGCTCACTGTTGTAGTTGGCCATCGGCTCGACACACACCAGCTTGCCGTCGCGCAGCACCGCAATGCGCTGGGCAACCCGGGCCAGTTCTTCGAGCCGGTGGGAAATATAGATAATCGCCACGCCCCGGGCCTGCAGGCGGGTGATTTGTTCGAACAGCATCTCGACTTCACGGGCGGTCAGCATCGCTGTGGGTTCGTCGAGGATCAGTACGTGGCAATCGCCAATCAGGTTGCGGGCGATCTCGACCATCTGTTGGTGGCCGATGCCGAGGCTGCCGACCAGGGTGTCCGGGTCGATAGCGTCCAGGCCGACCTGGGCCATGGCTTCAATGGCGGCCTTGCGCAGTTGCTTGCGGCTGATCCAGCCACCGTGGCTGGGCAGGTTATCGAGGAACAGGTTTTCAGCGACCGTCAGGGTTGGCAGCAGGTTAAGCTCCTGCATGACCATGCGGATGCCCTGCTCTTCAGCCTGGGTCCGGCTACCTGGCGTGTAGGCCTGGCCATTGAACTGCATCTGGCCGTCGGTCGGGGTGACCAGCCCGCCGATGATTTTCGACAGGGTGCTTTTCCCCGCGCCATTCTCACCGGTAAGCGCCAACACTTCCCCACGATTGAGCGTCAGGGTGATGTCGGACAGAACCGGTTGGGCATAGGTCTTGCCGATACCGCTGACCGAGAGGACAGCGTTCGGTGCGGAAGATGACATAGGAACGTCTCCAGGCGTCCGCTCGGGTGAGCGGACGCTGTTTTGTGCTGCCGGGGAATTACTTCTTGAGGATGAGTTCGACCGGGGTTTCGATCATGCCATCCACGGCATCGACTTTTTCACCCTTGACCAGCTTCAGAGCGTTCTGGATACCGAAAACGGCTTGCTGGGCAGCAGCCTGGTCGGCGGTGGCCAGGACACGGCCGTCCTGCAGCATCGGCTTGATGGCCTCGATGTTGTCGTAGCCTACGACCAGCACCTTGCCAGCCTTGCCGGCGCCACGTACGGCGGATACTGCGCCCAGTGCCATGTTGTCGTTACCGGCCAGCAGCGCCTTGATGTTCGGGTTTGCCTGGAGCATGGCAGCGGCAATCGCGTTGCCCTTGTCGATTTCCCACTCACCGGATTGGGTGGAGACGATCTTCATGCCGGCGGCATCCATCGCGTCCTTGAAGCCAGCGGTACGCTGCTGGGCGTTGGTGGTGGTGGACACACCTTCGATGATGCCAACCTGGTCACCCTTGGTGAGATGCTTGGCCAGTTCTTCACCGACCAGGCGCGCGCCCTTGCGGTTGTCTGGACCTACGAACGGGATATCAAGGTTTTTGCTTTTCAGTACATCCACATCAAGACGGTTGTCGATGTTGACGATCTTGATGCCTTTGTCGGAGGCCTTTTTCAGCACGGTGACCAGGGCTTTCGAGTCGGCGGGAGCAATGACGATCGCGTCAACCTTGGACAGGATCATCTGATTGACGATATCGATCTGCGCACTGGTATCGGTTTCGTTCTTGATCCCGTTGGTGATCATGTCGAAGTCGGCGGCGTGGGCTTTCTGGTATTCCTTGGCACCGTCCTGCATGGTGACGAAGAATTCGTTGGCGAGGGATTTCATGACCAGGCCGACCTTGGGTTTGGCGGCGGTCTCGGCAGCAAATGCAGAGGAAAGAGGCAGGGCAGCGGATGCGGCAGCAAGCACAGCGACAGCAAGAAGACGTCCAGCAAATGGCAGCTTCATGGGTTCACTCCGATCTTATGATTATTGTGAGCAACGCTTGCACCGAAGAACGCTTCGGCAGCCAACCCACCCGGGCGGCTGATACGAGCTTTCACGACACTCGAGGAGCACCCCGTGAAACATCTCGCAAACGTTTGCGTTAGGTCAAACTATGAGAAGCTTGTCGAGATTTGTCAACGGGAGAAAACAGCCTTTTGATGAATCCGCTTTACGCCCTGCCCTCGAAGCTATCCGGTACCCCCTTTAAACATCCGCGTTGCTGGATCGTTCTCTGAAACGACAGGTCGCGGCGTGCCTCCTGCGTTTAAAACCAAACTTTTCCGTCATCCTTTTCGGACAACCGAACACCCGCGCACCGCTTTGTTCGGAAAGCCGGACAGAAGACCAAGCCATTTACTTACAAATCAAACAAATATAGATATAAATCAATAGGTTAAATTCTATTGCCAAACAAAATCCCGCTGGTACAAATCCTGCTCTTACTCAGCACCTCGTGGCGTTCAGAACCGCCCGGGTGTTTCTAGATGAACCTGCATCAGCACTCATCAAAACTAGAGAGAAGAATAATGAAATCTGCGTTGAAAACTTTCGTACCGGGCGCGTTAGCCCTCCTGCTGTTGTTCCCCGTTGCCGCTCAGGCAAAAGAAGCTGAAACCCAGCAAAAACTGTCCAACGTGGTGATCCTTGCCACCGGCGGCACCATCGCCGGCGCCGGCGCCAGCGCGGCCAACAGTGCGACCTACCAGGCCGCCAAGGTCGGCATCGAACAATTGATCGCCGGTGTTCCTGAGCTTAGCCAGATCGCCAATGTCCGCGGCGAACAAGTATTGCAAATTGCCTCCGAAAGCATCACCAACGAAAACCTCCTGCAACTGGGTCGTCGTGTCGCTGAACTGGCCGACAGCAAGGACGTCGACGGCATCGTGATCACCCACGGTACCGACACCCTGGAGGAGACTGCCTACTTCCTCAACCTGGTGGAAAAGACCGACAAGCCAATCGTCGTGGTCGGCTCGATGCGCCCAGGCACCGCCATGTCGGCTGATGGCATGCTCAACCTGTACAACGCCGTTGCCGTCGCCGGCAGCAAGGACGCCCGCGGCAAAGGCGTACTGGTGACCATGAACGACGAGATCCAGTCGGGTCGCGACGTCAGCAAGATGATCAACATCAAGACTGAAGCGTTCAAGAGCCCATGGGGCCCGCTGGGCATGGTGGTAGAAGGCAAATCCTACTGGTTCCGCCTGCCAGCCAAGCGTCACACCATGAACTCGGAATTCGACATCAAGACCATCAAAAGCCTGCCGGACGTCGAAATCGCCTATTCCTATGGCAACGTAAGCGACACCGCCTACAAGGCCCTGGCCCAGGCCGGCGCGAAAGCCATCATCCATGCCGGTACCGGCAATGGTTCGGTGTCGTCCAAGGTGGTGCCTGCCCTGCAGGAACTGCGCAAGCAAGGCGTACAGATCATTCGCTCTTCCCACGTGAATGCCGGTGGTTTCGTTCTGCGTAACGCCGAACAACCAGACGACAAATACGACTGGGTAGTTGCCCATGACCTGAACCCGCAGAAAGCCCGCATCCTGGCCATGGTCGCCCTGACCAAGACCCAGGACAGCAAGGAACTGCAACGGATGTTCTGGGAATATTGATCGCTCCCGGGCCCGGCCGGCAACGGTTGGGCCATCCCGCTCGTGGCGTACCGCGAGCGGGCCTGATTTCCCCCGCTTTATCCCCCGCGCAAAAAACCTTTGAAAAACAAAGCGTTCCTACACCAAATCGGCAAAACCACTGTCAGAAGAACTTCTTGAATTTTAAGCAGTTGCGAAATTGCCCACAGTTAAATACTGTATGCACGTACAGCCTAATAAGGAATACTCCGTGGCAAAGCCCTCTTCCGCAGCACCAACACCTCCTGATGCCTACCAACGACTGGCCGTTCGTGTGCAGAAAATCATCAACTCCACCAATGCCCAAAAAAACAAGGCGGCGTTGATCTTCCGTTTGCCGGAGGAACCGGAAGACGAGTGGGCACGACTACTGGAGGAAATCGCAGAAAACGACAACGTCACCCTCGCCTATCGCGATGACGGTGGCGTGCAGATTTTCTGGGTTGTGCCGAAGGAAGATTGAGTCAATGAGTGTCCGTTTTATCAGTGTGTTGTTCGTGTTTTTTGCTGTCACCGCTCACGCCCAAGCCCCCAGGACGTTCAGCGAAGCCAAGAAAATCGCCTGGAAACTGTATGAACCGCAATCCACGGAGTTCTATTGCGGCTGCAAATACAACGGCAACCGGGTAGACCTGAAAGCCTGCGGCTATATCCCGCGCAAAAACGCCAACCGGGCGGCACGTATTGAATGGGAACACATTGTTCCGGCCTGGCAGATCGGCCATCAGCGCCAGTGCTGGCAGGATGGCGGGCGCAAGAACTGCACCCGCAAGGACGCGGTCTACAAGCGGGCCGAAGCCGACCTGCACAACCTGGTGCCGAGCATCGGCGAGGTGAATGGCGACCGAAACAATTTCAGTTTTGGCTGGCTGCCGGTACAAAGCGGCCAATATGGATCATGCCTGACCCAGGTGGACTTCAAGGCCAAGAAGGTCATGCCCCGCCCTTCCATTCGCGGCATGATCGCCCGAACGTATTTCTATATGAGCAAGCAGTATGGCCTGCGCCTGTCGAAACAGGATCGCCAGCTGTATGAAGCCTGGAACAAGACCTACCCGGTACAGCCCTGGGAACGCCAGCGCAATCAAACCGTGGCGTGCGTGATGGGGCGCGGCAATGAATTTGTCGGCCCGGTGAACTTGAAAGCCTGCGGCTGAACGAAAAAAGCGGGAGCGCCATGGCCTCCCGCTTGTCGACTCTTTACTGCGCAACCTTGTGTTCGATGACCTCGGACACCGTGTCATTCTTCTTCGCAGTGGCCAGTTTCTCGGTCAACTGCGCTTGTTTCGCCTCGGCCTCGGCCCTGGTGCTGAATGGGCCCAGCAGCACCTGGTCCTTACCGTCTTCCTTCGCCAGATAGAAACTGAAACCGTGTTCCAGCAACCACGCGGTCAGGTCAGTCATCGCCTGCAGCTTGTGATCCGGCGGCCCCACCCATACATCCCACTCTTGAGAGGCGATCGCGCCGACCGCAGGTTGCGCCTGGGCGGGCGCCTCGGCAACGGCAGGCCTGGCCTTGGGGGCGTCGACACTTTTACCTTCACCGCAACCGGCCAATGCCAACACCGCAATTGCCATCGCTACTTTACGCACTACCCTGCTCCTTAGAGGATCAAAGAGGCGACTTTATCATTCACTGTCTATTCTGGCCGTCATAAACGTTGGCTTAAACAATGCGAATGATGTATCGCAGACCTGTATGATGGCGGCATGGGAATTAATGCCGCCTCTATGCGTCCTAAAAGAGGCAGCCACAGGGAAGCGCTTCGCAGTAAGCTACACACATCCGACATCTGCCCTGTCTGAAACATGTGTCCTTCAAAGCAATCAAGGAGAAGTCCATGCTGATACTCACCCGCAAAGTCGGTGAAAGCATAAACATCGGTGATGACATCACGATCACCATCCTGGGCGTTAGCGGCCAGCAAGTAAGAATCGGCATCAATGCTCCAAAGGACGTTGCCGTGCATCGCGAGGAGATCTACCAACGTATCCAGGCGGGCCTGACGGCTCCGGATAAAAACCAGACACCTTGAAGCGCCTCCAGTAGCCAGCCCTTTCGTTCACTGTAACGGCTGGCGAAAACCTCTTTCAGCCTGCTCGCGGCTTCCCGCGGCCAGCGCGCCCTATTCCCTTGTTCCAGCGTCAGGCCAGCGTCATCCCAGGCCGACACCGCGTGCCATGCCACTCGCTGCAATCATCATCAGCACCAGCAGTAACGCCTGCACATGGCTGATGCGCGCAAAAAGACCTGCCTGGTGCAAATCGAGGCGCGTGCCACGCGCCAACGCGATGCGCCATTTGATAAAGCGAATCATCGGCGCGAGCTCCAGTAACAAAATTAATACAAGCAGCGTCATCTTCACGTGAAACAACGGCTGGTGCAGGTAATAATCACTGCCCTTTTCGTAGCCGCCGAAGGCCCGCAGGCCACCGGTTACCAATAACACCAGGGCACTGATTCCCCAGATGTTGTCCGCGATCAATACGCGGCGCAGGGTGGATGGGTCACTATCAGATACACCGCGCAATGCCTTGCCACGCGCAAGCACGGCCGACAAAGCCATGGCGAATGCCAGTAAATGGACTGCTGCAAGAAACCACTGAACCAACATAAGGCGTACTCCCTTTTGTATGACACATGGCAGGAACACTTCTCAGTAATAGTCGCTGGCTGCGTTCAACGCATGAAACAGCCTGCAAACAAAGGGAACTTGTGGAGTTTTCCAGGGCCGAATCTCGTGACAAATCCCCTACAGTCTGCAGCGCGCCAAGGAGCACGTTGATGAGGCGTACCGTTAAACAGCCTTACTTATCCAAGTCTTGGTTGATTGTCACGCTGATCAGCGTGGCGTTTGTGGCGCTGGAGTATGGCCTCAAGTTCGAAATCGAAGGCTCCTCCGACAAAGCCTACTCATGGCTGGACCTGACGCTGTTCCTGAGCGCGTACTTGTTTTTCTTCTGCCTCAAGCCCATTCAGGTCGCCGTCCATCGCAGACTGTGCCGGCGCGCGCCTCACAGTGATCGCCGCAAAGCCTCATCCTGACGGCTTTGGGTTTCATCTTGAAGCTCGTTGCCCCAGCGCGGTGTATCCCGCAAGCGGGTTGAAACCGTCGCCGCAGTTGCTATCAGATCGCCGGTATTTACAGCTGCGCGACACAACCTATGCTTGGGCATGCACGGTCGGTGAAAGGTTGTAGCGCTGATGGACACACTGAGTAAAAGCGAAATCGAATCAGCACTGGCAGCGCGCCTGCCGAGCTACAAAATCGTCTGCACCCTGCATGCCGATGGCACGCTTTCCGCGATTCTCAGCGGCCCGGAAGCTGATCACTTTGCGGTGACCGGCATCGTCCGCGCACACCATCGAGGGCCGGAGGCGATTGCCAGGCTTGCCAGCGAAATCCTCAAGGAAATGGTCTTGTCCCGCCAGGGGCTCAAGGGCAACCGCCTGCAGACGCTGACTGGAAACAGCTCCAACGTTGAACCGCCCCTTTACGAAGAAGGCCGATCCGGGTAACCGGGTCGGCCTTTTTTTACGCCAGGCTCTGTAGTTGCAACAGCCCGGCTTCGTCCCGCTGAACCTCTAGACGCTCATACCCGTCAATCGAAGGATGCGCGGTGACCATGGGCACAAGGTGGGTCGACGTCACCACCATCACATCGGCCCCCGCCGCCTCGCCGGCGCGAATCCCGACGCTGGCATCCTCAAACACCAGGCAGTCCTGTACCGGTACTCCCAGCCGTTGCGCACCGAGCACATAACAGGCCGGATCCGGCTTGCCGCTGGCGACATCCTCCGCGGTGACCAGCACCGCCGGCGGGTTGATCCCGGCCGCCTGCATACGGCGCAGAGCCAGTGCCTTGGGGGCAGACGTAACCAGCGCCCATTGATCGCCGGGCAATGCGTTGAGGAATTCCACCGCGCCCGCAATCGCCACCACCCCTTCCACATCCTCAAGTTCAGCCTCGGTAATCCACTGCGCCTCAGCCTGCGCGTCCACACCGGGCAACGCCTGGCGGGTGATGGTATCGATGGCCCGGGCACCATGGATGGTCTTCAGAAAGGCCTCGACATCCAGCCCATGGCGTTCAGCCCAGGTGGCCCATACGCGCTCGGCGGCGGCAATGGAGTTCAGGAGTGTGCCATCCATATCGAACAGAAAGGCGCGGTAACGGTGGGCGAATACAGCTGAATCGCGGGTGGACACTGCTCGGCTTCCTCTTGCTTTCGTCACCCGGTCTTGGGCGCTGACGAACCACTTGCCTGGTGCAATCTACGGATCGGCCCAAACGCTGTAAACCTTCCCGTGGTTTGTATCGGACTGTATGGGAACCCCGCCTGGATACGCGAACCCGCATTTCGCCACGCCTGGGCACACATGGCAGATACACCCCGGCGATTAACTACGACCACCAGCCAATCCGGCTGACTCACGCGTAGGAGCCTCATCATGTTCAATCTCTCGAAAACTTCGTCCCTGGTACTCGGCCTGACTGTCATCGCGGGCCTCGGGCTGTCATCCATGGCGTCGGCCGACACCCACGCTGGCGCGGTCAAAGACCAGCCATCCCACCTGCTCGCCGAGGGCGGCGCAGATCGCCTGCACGAACGCGGCCTGGCGGAAGGCGGCGCTGAACGCCTGCAAGCAGCCCGTACTGTCTGATGGGTCACCGTCCAACCAGGGCAGCCTTCCGGCTGCCCATTGCATTACAAACTTGTCATCAAGCTGTCAGTGTTGCCCGCACCCTCACTTCATACAGTGAAGTCGTCAGTCACCCACAGCGGGTGACCCAACTTCCCACTGAAAATGAAGCGAGCCCGCCCATGAAACCTGCAAGCAAACTCTGCCTGATCGCCGCCAGCCTGTTGATGCTGGGGACCGGCGCCGCCGTGGCCGGCCCGATTGCACCGGTGAAAGCCAATAACGTAGTGCTGGTACACGGCTCCTGGGCCGACGGTTCCAGCTGGTCCGAAGTGATTAACCGCCTGCAGGCCGCCGGCTTGCATGTAACCGCCGTGCAAAACCCGCTGACCTCGGTGGCGGATGACGTCGCTGCCACCAATCGCGTACTCGATCAACAGGACGGCCCTACCGTGCTGGTCGGCCATTCCTACGCCGGCACCGTGGTCAGCGACGCCGGGGTCAACCCCAAGGTCAGCTCCCTGGTATACGTCGCCGCCCGCGCTCCGGACGCCAACGAAGACTTCGTCGCCCTGTCCGCCAAGTACCCAAGCACACCCGTGCGGGCCGGTGTGGTGGAGCACGACGGTTACCTGACCCTGAACCAGGACGCCTTCCTCAAGTACTTTGCCGCCGACGTACCCCACGCCAAGGCCATGGAGCTGTACGCCGTGCAACAACCGATCGCCAAGACCCTGTTCAGCGGTCGCACCGTCAACGCCGCGTGGCACACCAAGCCGTCCTGGTATGCGGTGTCCAGCAATGACCAGACCATCAACCCGGACCTGGAACGCTTTCTCGCCAAGCGCATGAACGCCACCACCATCGAGGTGCCATCGAGCCACTTGTCCCTGGTTTCCCACGCCAAGGAAATCACCGACCTGATCCTCGAAGCGTCCGGCCGCCAGCCTTAAGCCCTTCATTACGATCTTGTCATCATCCTGTTGGCTGGCTGTTTGTGTCGCCTGGTTACTGTGAACTCACTGCCGGATACCGGCAGCCAACCCTTAAAGAGAGATACCGCCATGAAACTGTTTATCCTCGGCTTTGCTGCCCTCCTCGCCACCGGCTCGGCCTTTGCCGATACCACCGCCACCACCTCGGTGATCCATGACACCCCCGGCTTCTTCATGCACATGGACGTGGCCAAAGTACTGTCGAGCACCGATACCTACGGCCAGTGCGGCATTGTCCCTGCGCGCCTCGACTACCTCGACAGCCAGGGCCGCGAACACGTGCTGGACTATCAAGTACAGGGCATCGGCTGCCCCAATGACAATTGATCGGGCTACACTTGCGCCACGCAAGAACTGCACATCACCAGGGCGAATCCCATGAATATCCTCGTAGTCGAAGACGAGCCCAAGGCGGGCAACTACCTGCTTAACGGCCTGCAGGAACTGGGTTACTCCGTGAGCCTTGCCCGCGATGGCGTGGACGGTTTGCACCAGGCCCTGGAAACCCCGTTCGACGTGATCGTGCTGGACGTGATGATGCCGAAGATGGACGGCTGGGAAGTGCTGCGTCGCCTGCGCAAGGAAGCCGACACGCCGGTGCTGTTCCTGACCGCCCGGGACGATATTGCCGACCGCATCAAGGGCCTGGAACTGGGCGCCGACGATTACCTGATCAAGCCGTTTTCCTTCGCCGAACTGGTGGCGCGCCTGCGCACCCTGACCCGGCGCGGGCCAAGCCGTGAAGAAGAACACTTGCAGATCGCCGACCTGCAGATCGACGTGCTCAAGCGCCGCGTCAGCCGTGGCGGCGTGCGCATCACCCTGACCAACAAGGAGTTCGCCTTGTTGCACTTGTTCGCCACCCATCAGGACCAGGTACTCTCGCGCTCGTTGATTGCCTCAAGGGTGTGGGACATGAATTTCGACAGCGACACCAATGTGGTCGACGTGGCCGTGCGCCGCCTGCGCCTGAAAATCGACGACCCGTTCCAGCTCAAGCTGATCCATAGCGTGCGCGGCATCGGCTATCGCTTCGATACGCAACCATGAGCAAACCCCGGCATTACTCCCTGACGCTGCGCCTGGCGCTGATCTTCGCCCTGCTGGCGTTCGCCCTGCTGGCAACCCTCGGCGTGGCGCTGTACCGCGACCTTGAGCGCGAACTGATCCACCGCGACGACGCTGCGCTGATCTACCGCGTCGACCAACTGCGCAACCTGCTGAACGACAGCAACACCCTGGACCTGATCAAGACCAAGCCCGAACTGTTCCAGAACATGCTGGGCAACCGCGAATCGGTACTGAGCATCGCCGCACCCGGGCAGAAACCGCTGCTGGAAGTGAACCCCGGCAACATCGACATGCCCGACGTTGCACCGGTGCCCCGGGACCACGCCCTGGAATTCGCCGACGTGCAGCATTTACCCGGCGTCAATGGCGTCCCCTTCTCCACCCTCGCCGCCACCATCGATTCAGGCGACCTGGGCAGCCTGCAAGTCACTACCGGGCGGTTGATGACCGAGCGCACCGCAGTGCTCGCCAGCTACCGGCTGAGTGTCTATATCCTCGCCAGCATCGCGGCATTGGTACTGGCGGTGGTCGGTTACCTGATGGTGCATCGCGGCCTGCTGCCATTGCGGCGCCTGGCCGTGCATGCCCAGGGCATCGGCGTCGGCAACCTCGCCGCGCGCCTCGACAGCCACGGCGCCCCCAAAGAACTGCTGCCGATGATTGATTCGTTCAACACCATGCTCGAACGCCTGGCCAAGGGTTTTGTGCAACTGGGCCAGGTCTCCACCGACATGGCCCACGAACTGCGCACGCCGATCAATAACTTGCTCGGGGAAACCCAGGTGGCGCTGCAGCAACACCGTAGCATCGAGGCCTACCAGCAACTGCTGGCCTCCAACGTCGAAGAACTCGAACGCCTGGCGCGCATGCTCGACAACATGCTGTTCCTGGCCCGCACCGACCCGGCCAGTGCACTGCGCCAGCGCCAGGAACTGGACGCGGCCGATGAAGTGGAACGCATGGCCGACTACTTCGAAGGCCTGGCGGGCGATGTCGACATCAGCATCCTCGCCCAGGGCGCCGGTGTGATCTGGGCCGAGCCGATGCTGCTGCGCCGTGCCCTGGCCAACCTGTGCGCCAACGCCATCAAATATGGTGCGCCCGCCTCTGAACTGCTGATCCAGGCCACACCCTGCGCCGAAGGCATCAACCTGACAGTGACCAACCACGGCGCGACCATCCCGGCGGAGCACTTGCCCAGGTTGTTCGAGCGGTTTTATCGCGTGGATGAATCACGGGAGCGTTCGGCGCATTCCAATGGATTGGGGCTGTCGATTGTCGCGACCATCATGCAGTTGCATAACGGCCGATACAGCGTGAGCAGCGAGAACGGTGTGACATGCTTTGCGTTGTTTTTCCCGGGACGCGAAGCCGAAAACCTCAGCTGACTTGCCCACCCGTTTCAGTGATATCCACCAGGGTATTCCAGGCCGTCAGCAGCGCAATCCGCAAGCCCTCGACCTGCATCGGCAACGCCATCGAGGCCGGCTCGGGTATTCGGCCCACCACCTGCTCGGGCAGCCACGGCACATGGATGAAACCGCTGCGTACCCCTGACCCGGCGAGCGCGTGCTGCAACAGATAGAACACCTGGTTGCACACGAAAGTGCCGGCGGTTTGCGACACGCTGGCCCCAATGCCGGCCTCGCGCACGGCCCTCACCATGGCCTTGCTCGGCAAGGTGCCGAAGTAGGCCGCAGGGCCGCCGGGCAGCACTTCCGTGTCGACAGGTTGCTCACCCAGGTTGTCCGGAATCCGCGCGTCGTTGAGGTTGATCGCGACCCGCTCGATGGAAATATCACTGCGCCCGGGGCCCAGCCCGACAGCAATGACCATCTGCGGGCGGTGTTCGGCCAACAGCTGAGCCAGGCGCTCGCCCGCCGTGGCAAAGGCACAGGGTAACTGCCGCGCGACAATCCGCACATCAGCGCCCAGCTGCACACCCTCCAACAGGCGTACCGCCTCCCAGGACGGGTTGACAAGGTCTTGGTCAAACGGTTCGAAACCCGTCAGCAATACAGTGCGCATTACAGCCTCACATCAGCAGGTAGAGCAGGACAATATTGACCACCAGCATCATCAACGCGGTCGGCATCTGTGCCTTGATGACCGCGTTTTTATCCGGCAGCTCCAGCAACGCTGCCGGGACAATATTGAAGTTGGCCGCCATGGGTGTCATCAGCGTACCGCAGTAACCGGAGAACATGCCGATGGCAGCCATCACCGCCGGGTTGCCGCCGTAGATGCCTACCAGCACCGGTACGCCAACGCCGCCGGTCATCACCGGGAAGGCGGCAAAGCCATTGCCCATGATCACGGTAAACAGTGCCATGCCCAACACATACACCATCACCGCTACCAGCTTGTAATCCAGGTTGATATAGGTGGTGGTGATGTGCGCCACCGCTGTGCCCACGCCCGCTTCGTTGAACAACAGCCCGAGCATCGCCAGCATCTGCGGCAGCACCATCGCCCAGCCCAGCGCTTCGGTGAGGCGCCGGGATTCGCGAAGGGCTTGCACCGGGGTGTCCCGCGTCAGCCAGCAGGCCAGCGCCAGTGCAATCAGGCAGCCGATACCCAGGGAAACAAAGGTGGTGTTCTTCGGGTCCAGCAGCGGCACGCCGCCGATCTCGGTGTGTTTGAGCAATACCGAGCCGATCACCGTGGTCAACGGAATGGCCAATGCCGGGATAAACAATTTATGCCCCAGGCGACCAGCGCTGGCCCGTGCGGCCTTGTCATGCAACTGGGCATGCGCGCCGCGGCCTACGCCTCCCAGGCCCGCGATGAGTGCCATCACCACCACGCCCACGCCGACCACCACCGAGGGCAGGCGCTCCCCCACCAGGAACGGAATGGCAAACAGCAGCCAGAACAACGAACTCGACCAGCGCCTGGGGTGGGTGCGATCCATCAGGATCATCCCGGCGGTGATCACCAGCAGAACGCCGGCCAGCCAGTACAGGTATTGAATGGAAATGATCATTGCGCCGCCTCCGCTGTGTTGGCCGGCAACAGCTCTCGGGTCAGCATTCGGTCAAAGCGGTGCAACCGGATGGCGTGAATGATGAAGGCGCAGATCGCCGTCGGGATGCCCCAGACCGCAATGTGCAGAGGCTCGACATCAATCCCCGAACCCAACAGGAAGGTGTGCATCAACGCAATCGCACCAAAGGCGACGAAGATATCCTCGCCAAAAAACAGCCCTACGTTGTCGGTCGCGGCACACATGGCCAGGACCTTGTGGCGAAGCTTGTCGGGGAGTTTGCCATAGCGTTTTTCCGCCGCGCCTTCCGCCATCGGCGCCAGCAACGGGCGCACCATCTGCGGATGCCCGCCCAGGCTCGTCAGGCCCATGGCCGCTGTGGATTCACGCACAAACAGATAGATGATCAGCAAGCGCCCAACCGTGGCCCGCTCAAAGCGCGCGATCCAGTTTTGTGCATGCAGGCGCAAGCCATGGCGCTCCAGCAAGCCGATGACAGCCAGGGGCAACAACAGGATCAATTGCAAGGCGCGAGTCTGGAGGAAGCCGTCGCCCATGGTGGCGAGGATCTTTTCCAGTGGAAAGTGGGCGGCAAACCCGGTGGCAATCGCTGCCGCCGTGACGACCAGCAGTGGATTGAAGCGCAACACAAAGCCGACCACGATGACGAGTACGCCAATCAGCGGCCATAGGTTCACAACAGTTTGCATGGTGGTGAGATCCTTAAGTGCGCGCTGCGGCGCCAGTAAAGCAGGTAGTGAACAAAGGGTTCACTGCAAGAAAACGGCGTGCAGCCCGGCTCGATTTTTTATTGTTGACCTGGAAGGTCGAGCGTCAGTGGCCGCATCTTTGCTGCTTGGGGAGGGAGGTGTCCAACAAGAAAAATTGTTGCTGCAATCCAATAAAGTTTGTGGGTGTTTGAAGCGTTAGAGGGCATTTGTCGGCCCGTTTGAAGAGAAGGCCCAGGCGCAGAACGTGCTCAGGTACTTGAAGTCCGATAAAGGGCTGGACGGCTTGGTCACGTGGCGGTCGGTGACCCGCTAGCCCTCAGCCCAGGTGCTTCTGGAAAAAGTGGCGCGTGTGTCCTGGCGGGTACTCGGCAATATGCCCGAACTCGCTGAAACCCAGCTTCCGGTAGAACCCGGGCGCCTGGAAGCTGAAGGTGTCCAGCCAGATCCCCGCACACCCTTTCTCCCGTGCCAGCTGCTCAGCCGCGTGCATCAGCCGCGAGCCCATGCCTTGAGTGCGCATTGACTCAGGCACGCTCAACAGCTCAATGAACATCCAGCCATAGGAAATTTTCCCGTACAGGCCGCCCACCACTTCCTGGCTGGCGGGATCACGCAGTAACAGCCCAAACGTTTCGAACGGGTTCTCGCCGCATTGGCTGATGTTGTATGCCCTCAGCGGCTGAAGGATGGCCTGGCGCTCTTGCTCCGTAACTTCAAAAGACAACTCTATCGCTGATGCCATCTCAATCTTCCTGATGTGAATGCCCAATTCTGCGGACACTACAGCGATAGCCACCTGTCGCATACAGGACAGTCTTTGCGCCCTCAGCTACACACAGGTCGCAACCGCCCGCGGGCATGCACTTCACCGCCAGTACTCTTGGAGCACCACCCGGGAGATTTCCAATGACTCTACGCGCTTGCTTGGCCGCTCTATTGGTACTGACCGCCTCCACCGCCTTTGGCGCTCCCCGCTACGATCACCTCTATGCGTTCGGCGATAGCTACTCCGATAACGGTGCGGGTGAACGCTTCACCAAGACCCTGGCCACTCTGAAGGTCAAGGATGCCCAGGAACTACCCGGCTCGTTGTACTGGAAGGGCCGCTGGAGCAATGGCCCGACTGCCGTCGAGAACCTGGCCCACGCCTTGAAAACACCCTTGACCGACTACGCAGTGGGCGGCGCCAAGAGTGGCAATGGCAACTACTACGCCTGGATGGAGCCCGCCCGCGACACCGGCGTTTCAGGCCAGATCGCTGACTACCTGAAGTCCGCCAAGGCACATAAAGCCGACCCGAAGGCGCTGTATTTCATTTTCATCTCGGCCAACGACTTTTTTGAATGGGCCGACTTCTCGCACCCCGAGTCGGTTGCCGTACTCAGCCAGAACAGCGTGGCAAATATTCAGAAAGCCACCGAGACACTGATTACAGCGGGCGCAAAACACGTGATGGTAGTGGGCACCACGGATTTGAGTCATGTGCCAGCCGTGGTGCAGGGCAATCAAGTCGAGAACGCGAAAAACTACCAGCAGGTACTGGAACAAAAACTGCCGGTTGTGCTGAGCACATTGGCTAAGGCGCATCAGGTCAGCATCAGCTACTTCGACCACGTGGCGTTCAGCGACAAGCTGCGCGCAGCTCCCCAGGTGGCGGGGTTGAAAGACCTGGATATGCCCTGCCAACACACCTATCCGGACGTGAAGCCGATGTGTGAAAACCCGGATGCGCATTACTACTGGGATGAATGGCATCCGACGCGCAAGGTGCATGCGCTGGCAGCACAGGCGATGCTTGAAACGTTGAAGGCCGGCCAGTGATTACCCAGGTGACGCCGTCCTACTGAGTCAAGGCGAACACCCACCGATAACCGCTTCTCTTCTGAACGAATCGGGAGAGCCCCCGGTGCTTTTGTCGGTGACATCCACCACGCAGCCACTCACCGGCACGGACTGGACGACTTGATAAGTCGCACCAACGGCAGGGATAAAACTGACCAGGTTTGCGCAACTGCGAAGAGCGTTGGCGCCCTCCTTGTTGGCGCCACCGCTGCTCATGACATTCACGTAGATCCAATTAGACATCACCGCACACTGGTCGCCTGCCGATACTGGCGCGGCGTAAACCCGGTCAACGCCTTGAACTGCCGGGTAAACGCACTGTGGTCGGTATACCCGCACTGCAACGCCACCTCAGTGATCGGCAGCTCGGTATGCAGCAGCCGGTGCGCATGTTCCAGGCGTACCTTCTGGATCATCTGGCGCGGTGTCAGGTGGAACACGCGCTTGCAGTAGCGCTCCAGCTGCGCCACGGAAATCCCGGCGATCCGCGTCAGCTCACCCAACGTGACCCGCCGATTGAAATGCGCCCGGATGTACTCGTCCACCGCCGCCAGCCGTTGATAGGCCGGGTGGGTTTCGCTGGCGGTTTGCAGGTCGACCGAGATGCCCGCCAGGCCGATGATTGCAGCGTCGCGGCTGTACAGCGGCCATTTGTGGGTCAGGCACCAACCCGGCTCGCGGGTACCGTAGAGGTGCAGTTCCAACTGGTCTTCGAGGACAAATCCCTGCTCCAGCACCCGCCGATCCTGCTCGGTATAGCCGGGCCCCAACTGCGCGGGAAATACCTCGGCGCTGGTTTTTCCCAACAGCGGTTGCAAGTCCTTCAAGCCGCACCGCTGCACCAGGGTGCGGTTGGCCAATACGTAGCGCGCCTGCACGTCCTTGATAAAGATCGCGGCATTGGGAATCACGTCCAGCATCGGCAACAGCAACCCCACGCCGGCCAGTAATTCTTCGATGGTCTGTGGACGATTCGACTCGCTCCCTTGGCATAGGGTCGCGAACGCGCTCTGCATCATGACGCTCTCTCCTGCATTTTACGGACAGGCCAGGCGCCCGGCGGGCGGTGCCTGGCGAGCAGATTGCCGCATGGCGGTGGCCCTGTCGAGCACTCGCAATTGTGCTGATTTCGTCATCGCAGCCTGCGCAAAACATCAATCGCGGCGCCGTTGATGGGTTCACTGTATGGCCACTGCATGCCTACCCAATAACCCACAAGAAGGCGCCGCCATGTCAGCCCAAGGCAAGTTCAAGAAACAGCTTTCATTGATCGACCTCACCTTTATCGGACTGGGAGCGATCTTCGGTTCGGGCTGGCTGTTCGCGGCCAGTCACGTCTCCGCCATCGCCGGGCCGGCGGGGATTTTTTCCTGGTTGCTGGGCGGCTTCGCCGTGTTGCTGCTGGGCATTGTGTACTGCGAACTGGGGGCGGCATTGCCCCGCGCCGGCGGCGTGGTGCGCTACCCGGTTTATTCCCACGGCCCGCTGCTGGGCTACCTGATGGGCTTTATCACGCTGATCGCGTTTTCAAGCCTGGTGGCAATTGAAGTGGTCGCCTCACGCCAATACGCCGCGGCGTGGTTTCCCGAGTTGACGCAGGCGGGTTCCAGCAACCCCACCGTCCTCGGCTGGTTCGTGCAGTTTGCGCTGCTCTCGCTGTTTTTCGCCCTCAACTACCGCAGCGTGAAGACCTTCGCCATGGCCAATAACCTGGTCAGCGTGTTCAAGTTCATCGTGCCGCTGCTGGTGATCGGCGTGCTGTTCACCTTTTTCAAGCCGGAGAATTTCCACGCCCAGGGCTTCGCGCCGTTCGGCCTGTCGGGGATTGAAATGGCCGTGTCTGCCGGCGGGGTGATTTTCGCCTACCTGGGTCTGACGCCGATCATCTCGGTGGCCAGCGAAGTGAAGAACCCGCAACGCACCATTCCAATTGCACTGATCCTGTCGGTGCTGCTCTCCACTGCAATCTACGTGCTGTTGCAGACCGCTTTCCTCGGCGGCATTCCCACCGAAATGCTCGCCAACGGCTGGGCCGGCGTCGCCAAGGAACTGGCCCTGCCGTACCGCGACATCGCGCTCGCCCTGGGCGTGGGCTGGCTGGCGTACCTGGTGGTCGCCGATGCCGTGATCTCCCCCAGCGGCTGCGGCAATATCTACATGAACGCCACGCCACGGGTGATCTACGGCTGGGCGCAAACCGGAACCTTCTTCAAGATCTTCACCCGCATCGACGAAAAGTCCGGCATCCCGCGCCCGGCGCTGTGGCTGACCTTTGGCCTGTCGGTGTTCTGGACCCTGCCCTTCCCGTCGTGGGAAGCGCTGATCAACGTGGTGTCCGCCGCGCTGGTGTTGAGCTACGCCGTGGCGCCGGTATCCGTGGCCGCCCTGCGCCGCAATGCACCTGATCTGCCGCGCCCGTTCCGGGTCAAGTGGATGGGCCTGCTCGGCCCGCTGTCGTTCATCATCGCCGCGCTGATCGTCTACTGGTCCGGCTGGAGCACCGTGTCGTGGCTGCTCGGCCTGCAAATCCTGATGTTCGTGGTGTACCTGCTGTGCGGGCGCTTTGTGCCGACCCTGCACCTGAGCCTGGGCCGCCAGGTTCGCTCCTCCGCCTGGCTGATCGGCTTCTACGCCGTGACCATCATCCTGTCGAAGCTCGGCAGCTTCGGTGGCCTGGGCATCCTCGGCCATCCCTTCGACACCGTGGTCGTCGCCGCTTGCGCGCTGGGGATTTATTACTGGGGCGCGGCCACCGGCGTGCCGGCGCACCTGGTTCGCCTGGAAACCGAAGACGACGAAAGCGAAGCCCCTGAGCCCGATATCGGCCGGGCACAGCTGGCTTCCTGAGCCTCAGCCAACCACTGGATGGATTGTTCTATGAAACGAGTGCACATCATTGATTCCCACACCGGCGGCGAGCCCACGCGCCTGGTGATGACGGGGTTTCCCACGCTGGCCGGCGAGACCATGGTCGACAAACTCGACGACCTGCGCACCCGGCATGACCAATGGCGCAGGGCGTGCCTGCTGGAGCCCCGTGGCAACGATGTTCTGGTGGGCGCACTGTATTGCGCGCCGGTCTCGGCCGATGCCACCTGCGGCGTGATTTTCTTCAATAACGCCGGCTACCTCGGCATGTGCGGCCACGGCACCATCGGCCTGGTTGCCTCGTTGCACCACTTGGGGCAGATCGCGCCGGGGGTGCACAAGATCGACACGCCGGTCGGCCCGGTGAGCGCCACGTTGCACGCCGACGGCGCGGTCACGCTGCGCAATGTGCCCGCCTATCGCTATCGCCAGCATGTCTCGGTGCAAGTGCCTGGACATGGCTTGGTCTACGGCGATATCGCCTGGGGCGGCAATTGGTTCTTCCTGGTTTCCGATCATGGCCAAGCGCTGGAAATGGACAACGTCGAAGCCCTGACCGACTACACCTGGACAATGCTCAAGGCCCTCGAAGCCCAGGGCATCCACGGCGAAGACGGTGCCCTGATCGACCATATCGAACTGTTCGCCGACGACCCCCAGGCCGACAGCCGCAACTTTGTCATGTGCCCAGGCAAGGCCTACGACCGCTCGCCCTGCGGCACCGGGACCAGCGCCAAGCTCGCATGCCTGGCGGCCGACGGGAAACTCGCCGCCGGTGAGCCGTGGATACAAGCCAGCATCACCGGCAGCCAATTCGAAGGCAGCTATGAATGGGAGGGCGAACGTGTGCGCCCTTCCATCACCGGCCGCGCCTACATGACCGCCGACAGCACCTTGCTGATCGACGAACAGGACCCCTTCGCGTGGGGCATCTGAACCGCCCCCGCCCCTTCAATCAAACTGGAGCTGAAACAATGAATACCACTATCTTCACCGGTTGCATCCCTGCATTGATGACGCCGTGCACCGCCCAGCGCAAACCGGACTTTGACGCACTGGTCGCCAAGGGCCGCGAACTGATCGATATCGGCATGAGCGCGGTGGTGTACTGCGGCTCCATGGGCGACTGGCCGTTGCTGACCGAGGCCGAGCGCCAGGAAGGCGTGGCGCGCCTGGTGGCCGCCGGTGTGCCGACCATCGTCGGCACCGGCGCGGTCAACAGCCGTGAAGCCGTGGCCCATGCAGCGCACGCGGCGAAGGTCGGCGCCCATGGTTTGATGGTCATCCCGCGGGTGCTGTCCCGTGGCGCATCGGCGACGGCGCAAAAAGATCACTTTGCAGCCATCCTCAAGGCGGCGCCAAACCTGCCGGCGGTGATCTACAACAGCCCTTACTACGGCTTCGCCACCCGCGCCGACCTGTTCTTCGAACTGCGTCGCGAGTACCCGAACCTGATCGGCTTCAAGGAATTCGGCGGTGCTGCAGACCTGCGCTACGCGGCCGAACACATCACCTCCAAGGACGATGACGTGACCTTGATGGTCGGCGTGGATACCCAAGTGGTGCACGGCTTCGTCAACTGCAACGCCACCGGCGCAATCACCGGCATCGGCAATGCACTGCCACGGGAAGTCCTGCAACTGGTGGCCTTGAGCAAGAAAGCCGCCAAGGGCGACGCCACTGCACGTCGCCAGGCGCGGGAGTTGGAGTCGGCGCTGGCGGTGCTGTCGTCCTTCGACGAAGGCTGCGACCTGGTGCTGTTCTACAAACATCTGATGGTGCTCAACGGCGACAAGGAATACACCCTGCACTTCAACGAGACCGATGCCCTCAGCGATGCCCAGCGTCGTTATGCAGAGAACCAGTACGCGCTGTTCCGCCAGTGGTACGCCAACTGGTCGGCCGAGCAGAACGTCGCTTAACACTATTCAAGGCAGCAAAAATCAAATGTGGGAGCTGTCGAGCTCCGGCGAGGCTGCGATGGGATCACTGCGGTGTACCTGCCAGACCGCAGCGCCTGCATCGCGGCCTCGCTGGGGCTCGACAGCTCCCACAGTGGATTCTCTTCGCCAAGCCAATCTTTACTTTCCAGGACTACGCCATGACTCTGACGGGCACCATGCTGATTGGTCAGCACTCCATTCCAGGCAGCCGCGAGGCCATCCGGGCGATCAATCCTGCCACCAACCTTGCGCTGGAACCCGCCTACGCCGGCGGCACCGCCGAACATGTCGAACACGCCTGTGCGTTGGCCTGGAGCGCCTTCGATAGCTATCGCGAAACGCCGTTGGCCGCTCGCGCCGAATTCCTTGAAACCATCGCCAACGAAATCGAAGCCCTGGGCGATGAACTGATTGAACGGGCGATGGCCGAGACCGGCCTGCCCCGCCCACGCATCCAGGGCGAACGCGGGCGCACCTGCCAGCAATTGCGCACCTTTGCCCGCACCGTGCGCGCGGGTGAATGGCTGGATGTGCGGGTGGATACTGCACAACCGGACCGCCAGCCGCTGCCTCGCTCGGACCTGCGTCAACGCCACGTACCGCTGGGGCCGGTGGCCGTGTTCGGCGCGAGCAATTTTCCGCTGGCATTCTCGGTGGCGGGCGGTGATACAGCGTCGGCACTGGCGGCCGGTTGCCCGGTGATCGTGAAGGCACACGGCGCGCATCCTGGCACCAGCGAACTGGTGGGCCGCGCGGTGGCCCGGGCCGTTCAGCAATGTGGCCTGCCTGAGGGTGTGTTTTCGCTGTTGTATGGCTCGGGCCGCGAGGTCGGTATCGCGCTGGTCTGCGATCCGCGCATCAAGGCCGTGGGTTTCACCGGCTCGCGCAGCGGCGGTATTGCCTTGTGCCAGGCGGCCCAGGCGCGCCCCGAGCCGATCCCGGTGTATGCAGAGATGAGCTCGATCAATCCGGTCTACCTGTTTCCCGCTGCGTTGAGCGCACGCGGTGAAGCATTGGCACAAGGTTTTGTCGCGTCCCTGACCCAGGGTGCCGGCCAGTTCTGCACCAACCCCGGGCTGGTGATTGCCGTTGCAGGGCAAGCGCTGGACCACTTCGTCGGCACGGCTGCCAACCTGCTTCAACACAGCACTGCCCAGACCATGCTGACACCGGGGATCTTCAAGGCTTACGAAGACGGCGTCAGCGCCCTGACCCGGCATGCTCAGCTCGCAGGTACCGGTCTGCCGGCAGAAGGGCCGAACCAGGGCCAGGCCCATTTGTTCGTGACCCAGGCCCGGGACTTTCTCGCCAATCACAGCCTGCAAGCCGAGATATTCGGCGCCACGTCATTGATCGTGCAATGTGCCAACGTCGATGAGGTCCGCCAGGTCAGCGAACACCTGGAGGGCCAACTGACCGCAACCCTGCATCTGGATGACGACGACCTGGCAACTGCCCGCGCGCTGCTGCCGACCCTGGAACGCAAGGCCGGCCGCCTGCTGGTCAACGGCTGGCCGACCGGCGTTGAAGTGTGTGATGCGATGGTGCACGGCGGACCATTCCCGGCCACCTCGGACTCACGCATCACCTCGGTGGGCACCGCCGCGATCCTGCGATTCCTGCGGCCGGTGTGCTACCAGGATTTCCCGGATAGCTTGCTGCCGACGGCCCTGCAACACGGCAACCCATTGCTGCTGCGGCGCTTGCTCGACGGTCAGAGGGAAGCCTAGAACATGTCCGATAACGTCATGCCAGACGTCGCCGTAGTGGGCGCCGGCATCATCGGCGTCGCCTGCGCGCTGCAACTGGCGCGCCAGGGCCGGCGGGTGGTCATCATCGATCAGCAGGAACCCGGCCACGGCGCCTCGTTCGGCAATGCCGGCCACCTGGCGACCGAGCAAGTGTTCCCCATCGCGGATGCGTCGATCCTGACGCGTTTGCCCGCCATGCTCATGGACCCGATGGGCCCGCTGCGCCTGGACTGGAAATACCTGCCGCGTGCACTGCCTTGGTTTACCCGGCTGCTGCTGAACCTGCGCCCGGCGCCCTTCCAGCGCACCGTCGCCGGGATCCGCGCGCTCAATGAAGGCAGCCTGGGCGCCTGGCACCGGCTGCTGGGCAGCATCGAGCGCCCGCACCTGATGCGCGAAGACGGCTCGTTGCTGGTCTTCGAGCGCGCCGAGTCGCGACAGGCCATTGATGCATTGCAGGCACGCATGAGTCAGCAGGAAGTGCCGGTGGACCACTGGCACGCCAGCGGGGTGCAGGACGCGGCGCCACAACTCAGCAAAGGGATTCAGGGCGGGTTGTTCTTTCCTCGCACCGGGCATTTTCTCGATCCCTATGGGGTGGTTTGCGAGCTGATGGAAGCGGCCAAAGCCAGCGGGGTGCAATTTCTCAAGCGCCAGGTCGTGGGCGGGAAGCTGGACGAGCACGGTGTTTCATTGCGGACCGACCAAGGCACCGTGGCCGCGCGCCAGGTGTTGATCGCATGCGGTGCGCACTCAGCCAGCCTGACCGGCGCACTGACTGGCAAAAAGGTCCCGCTGGATACAGAGCGCGGCTATCACCTGATGTTGCCCCATGAGCATGGACGGTTGCCGTTTGCGGTCACGTCATTGGAGCGCAAGTTCATCATGACGCCCATGGACGGCGGATTGCGGCTGGCAGGTACCGTGGAGTTCGCCGGCCTTGATCGCCCACCGAACATGGAACGCGCGTGGCAGTTGCATCGACTGAGCCAGGGGCTGTTTCGTCGTGACTTGAGTGCCGAGGACGCGACGCCGTGGATGGGGTTTCGCCCTTCCCTGCCGGACTCGCTGCCGATTATCGACAAGGTGTGCGAGGGCAAGGTGCTGCTTGCCTTTGGGCATCAGCATCTGGGCCTGACGCAGGCTGCGGTGACGGCGGAGTTGATTGCACGGCTGGCATCGCCTGCGGCCGCGTCCAACGGGCTGCCGGCGCTTGAGCCCTACCGGCTGGATCGTTTCTGAGATCATCGGAAACGTCTTGCTACTGTTTCGCACTTTCGGCGATACAAGGCAGGTCATTATCGTGCATGACCTTACGGTTACGCTCCGTTGAGAACCTGCCTTGAACAACCACACCTGTATGCAGCCCCGTCCATCGATGCGCAGAACGCTCCGAAGCGTTGCTTGTGGCATGCTCGCCCTATTGCTCTGCACGACAGCCCTGGCAGAACCGGGCATGCCGCTTGGCCAGAAGTCATTCGAAGCGTATCGCGCCGCTACCTTGCAATGGCTGCGGGACCATCGTGACTTCCAGGGCACCGACAAGGATGCCGAACTCAACTGGAACGCCCCGCAGGAATGGCGCCCGGCTGGTGCCCCCAAGCGCGGGATCATTCTCGTGCATGGCCTGGGTGACTCACCCTGGTCTTTCCACGATATCGGCAGCGCACTGGCCGCCCGCGGCTTTCTGGTCAGGACCGTGCTGCTGCCCGGCCACGGCACGCAACCGGCCGACATGCTGCAGGTACGCATGGAAGACTGGCGCCGGGTGGTGGACGAACAGGCTGCGATCCTTCGCGCAGAGGTAGGAGAAATCTACCTCGGCGGCTTTTCCACCGGCGCCAACCTGGTACTCGACTACGCCTACAAACACGACGACGTCGCGGGGCTGCTGCTGTTCTCTCCCGCGTTCCAGTCCAGCATGACCTACGACTGGCTGACACCCCTGATCAGTTGGGCGCGCCCCTGGCTGCTGGCGCCAGACGCCAGCCGGCCACAACAGAGCCTGGTGCGCTACATGACAGTGCCCACCAACGGTTTTGCCCAGTTCTACCGCAGCAGCCGGCTAGCCCGCCAGGACCTGGAGCGGCGCCCCTATGACAAGCCGGTGTTCATTGCCGTCGCAGCCCACGACTCAGTACTCGATACGCACTACGTGCTGGAGACCTTCCAGCAACGCTTCAGCAACCCCCATAGCCGCCTCGCCTGGTACGGCACATTGCCAGAGAGCGCCTGGGATACCCGCCGTGTAAAAGCGCGTACCGACTACCTGCCGGAGTTGCGGATCAGCCAGTTCTCCCACATGGGGTTGCTGTTCTCACCCGACAACGCTCTGTATGGCGAACAGGGCAGCCTGCGGTTTTGCTGGAACGGCCAGACGGACGACGCAACCCGCGCCTGCGAACAGGGGGCCGACGTGTGGTATTCGGACTGGGGCTACCGTGAGCCGGGCAAGATGCACGCGCGGTTGACGTTCAATCCGTATTTCACCTGGCAGCTTGGGGTGATTGACGAGGTCCTGGGCAAGCAGGACCTGGCGAGTCATTAAACGGCAAATCCGGTAAACCGCGTTTATCCCGCGACGCCCAGGATCGGCAGCGCCAGGTACAACTTGATCACGATCGCATTGGTGATATCGATGAAAAAGGCGCCCACCATCGGCACCACCAGAAATGCAATCTGCGATGGCCCGAAACGCTGGGTCACCGCCTGCATGTTCGCAATGGCAGTTGGCGTGGCACCGAGCCCGAAACCGCAGTGCCCCGCCGCCAGGACCGCCGCGTCATAGTTGCTCCCCATCACCCGGAACGTCACGAAAATCGCAAACAGCGCCATCATCAACGCCTGCGCAGCCAGCAGGATGAAAATCGGCAGGGCCAGCGCGGCGAGGTCCCAGAGCTTGAGCGACATCAATGCAATCGCCAGGAACAACGACAGGCTGACATTCCCTAGCACCGAGACTTCGCGCTCGAATACCTGGTGCCAGCCGAGCGCCGACAGGCCATTACGCAACACCACACCGACAAACAAGACACACACAAACGTCGGCAGCTCAAAGGCCGTGCCCTGGATAAAACCGCTGAGGAACGTGCCCACTTGCAGGCTGATGGCGAGCAGCGCCAGGGTCTCGATAAACGAGAAGGAGGTGATCATGCGCTCTTGATTCGGCTGCTCGAATCCTTTTGGCCCTAGCGGTTGTACCGGCGCCAGGGCGGGCGTCTGGACGCGCTTGATCAGCAGGCGAGCGACCGGGCCGCCAATCAGGCCGCCGAGCACCAGGCCAAAGGTCGCGGAAGCAATGGCCAGTTCGGACGCCGACGCCACGCCATACTTCTCGCTGAACACCGCGCCCCAGGCCGCGCCGGTCCCGTGCCCACCCGACAGCGTAATGGAGCCCGCCAACAACCCCATCAACGGATCGAGCCCCAGCGCCTTGGCCAGCGCAATCCCCATCGCGTTCTGGACCACCAGGAGCGCCGTCACCACCAGCAGGAAAATCCCCAGCACCCGCCCGCCTTTCTTCAGGCTGGCGAAATCCGCATTCAAACCAATGGTGGCAAAGAAAGCCAACATCAGTGGCGTCTGCAGCGACGAATCAAACCGGACCTCAATGCCAGCGAGCATACGCAGGACCAGGAGCAGCACCGCCACCACTAAACCGCCGGCCACCGGCTCCGGAATATTGTAAGTGCGCAGGAAACCGATTCGAGCGACCAGCCCGCGCCCAAGTAAAAGCACCAGGGAGGCGGCGACCAGCGTTGAATAGAAGTCGAGTTGAAGCATGGGGCAGCTCTCTGTAGTTATTTATGACGAATCGGGGCAGGCCTATCGATCCTTCGGAACAACACAGGAAGAGTAGTAGTACGACGCCATCTTTAACCTCGGAAAAGTCCTAACGTTGCCGAACGGAATCCCCAGGACGTTCAGGCGAAAGACTTGCGAAGCGCAATCTGAAGGGGCACGACGAGAAAATCGAGTGCATGACAATGGCTGCAGAACTGCGTCTGGACGGGCGCTTTACAGGTTCCGCGGCATCCTGCCGACTCAGCGCCCATTCGAATCTGCCCTACCTGGCCGTGCTTCTGTGTTGGCCAATGATTACCAAGGGACAATTGCGGCCGCTCTGTTGCTGGGCGTCGCAACGGCGCTGGCCGCGAACCTATACCCTGGGAATAAATATTTCCAATAAAAAAGCCCGCTCAATGCGGGCTTTTTTTCCATGATTATCCGGAAAAAGGTATGGGTTCAACCATATAGCAATCAACGCAGTCTGAAGTGATGACGTTATCCAGGATCAGAGGGGATTCGGTCGCAGGTCGAAGGAACCCCGTACGAATGGATGCGGTATAGACCCCAACGTTTACTGTATTGAGGCGAGCCCTTGCGTTAATCGACACACAATCAATGCTGTAATTCATCCCCATCCCCAAGCCGCAATTTTCACCACCTGAATTAATCACGCGGGTAGAGTCCTGCCCCTCGATGACGACACCCCAGGCGGTCTGTTCAGGATCGACACCTGGCTCTGTAGCCGTGCAATAACTATCAAGAATGGTGTTGTACTCACCACCGTTGTCCAGCAGCAGCATGCAGCGCCCAGTCCAGTCGACCGACGTGATGTTCTCGATCACACAGTGTTGTGCGTAGTGCAGATGCAGCCCTACCGCAGCGTCCCCGGTGAATTCAAGGTTGCGGATGTACACGTTTTTAATCGGGTCACATAAAGCCACGATTGCGCCCTGGGGATGATCACGTTTGATTACGCGATTAACAATCAATGAGTTAGCCAGCACATAAATAACCTGGCGAACCTCCAGCGGGCCGTCGAGTGGCATCGGGTAGGTTGCAAAATCGGTTGAAGCATCCGAGATGACGATCCAGGAACCGTTTGTGTACGGAGTGGTATCAGCCACGGAGATTTCGGTCGTATTGACGTAGGCCGGCGCGGTCAGATAACTGCCCGGGCGAACATTACCCTGGTAGTCGATGGCGGCATAACTCGGATCTGTTGGGTCCAGCGGGTTACGACCGATCCCTGAAACGTCGATAGTGACCTTATCGATCCCTGGTGCTGGCTCGATGATCTGCCCACTGTAGGGCCAATTGTCATCACGGTTTAGCAGGACTGTTGTCCCGATTGGGCAGTCAGTGCCATTGATTTGAATCCAGCGGTATCCGGCCTTCATCACCGACTGGAGTTGAGGACCGTTATCCGCAGAGGGATCCGGCGTAAAAACATAAGGGGTATCGCTGTAAATTGACATATGACTTCTCCTGATTTCCCATGGCCATTTTTTGGCGAAACAACTGTACATGCATACAGCTAAAAATTCTACGAAAGCAGCACCCTCTAGCTATTGCCCACCGACGCCGACATACGCATCACGCGTATCGGGCGCGTGATCTACGTTGTGGCGTTCAGGGAGGCTCATGGGAGACGGGAAAAGAAGACGCCGAAGCACGCTCGAAAGAAGCACAACGGGATAAATCGACAAGCCAGGAAGGGACGCCGAATTGTCATTTTGAGGAGGTAGGTTGCAAAGGCTTCGCAAATCGCAACAAAAAAGGGCGCACCTTTCGGTGAGCCCTTCCAGACCGCCCAGCAAAGCGGATTCTGTTTGGTCGGCGCGATAGGACTCGAGCCAGCGCCCCCCACCATTTGAAGGTGATCCCGAGAAATCTGCAACCGATTGATCCATAGGGGAAAATTCGCCCTTTGAAAGGCTACGAATTTCCCGTTTAACCTTATAAAAATCATTAACTTAGCGTTGTCTATTCCTACAGTAATCAACCATTCACAGTGTCCTGCCGAACCTAGCAACTCGAAATCCTCTCACTACACCGAAACACGTCTACAATTTCAGCAATTCGAACGGATCTTCGATTACCGCGATACAAAGGAACCATCATGCCACTTATCAATTTTCGAACACGTTTCGCGCTTTCGGCAAGCTTGCCATGACAAGTTAACTATTCTGGCGCGCAGATGGGCGGCATGACGCTGCCTCAAAAGGCGCTCAAGACAATAAAGAATGCATGAAGTGTGCTTTTTTAAGTTTTGTTACTACAGGGATAGTCGAACATGCTTTTATTTTTATCATCTGTTTTACTGTGCATTCCACTAAGAATATTCGTGCCTGCTCTTGGCGTTGAAATTGCCCCATCTGACTTGCTATGCCTACTTATCCTCCCTTACATACTAATCATTCACCACAAGATAAATAAGTGGCTTCTGCTCAGCATAATTTTCTCTTTCATCTCACTTATATACATACAATTATTTATCCAGCCGGGAAACATCGCCAGATCTATTTTCTCCATAGCGTTTTTCTTCAAGCCATACCTGGTCTATTTGCTGGGTAGAAACATTGGAGAGTCAAGCATTCACCCTGACAGGTTCAACAAGACATTAATCTATCTACTCACGGCAACCGCGCTTGCAGCAACGGTTGACGCGATTTTCATGAAGGGCCACGTTACTATATTTACTGAATTTGAGCGTATCCCAGGCGAAGTCATTTACGGCGCCGTCTTCGACCCTACATTTTTCGGCATGAAATTTCATGGTAGCAATGGAATAAATGGAATAGCTGTATTTTTTTCGACGGCATTCATGATTTGTCTAGCGCTAGGCGTAATCATGAAACCCAAAAAAAGCATACGGATTATTTCGTACACTGGAATGTTGTGCAGCTTAATACTCGTCCTAGGCAGTGGATCTAGACAAGCTGCATTTGGTTTAATCGTTAGTTGCTTATGTTGCTTCTTCGCGGGAAAAATGACAGTCGGCAGGATATTTAGAGCTGCTCTATACATCACGCTTGCCATCGTTACATCTGCAACCATAATAGCGATTTTTTCAGACTACTTTATTGAATTATTCGCCAAAATACTTTTGATGACAGACAACATCTACTCTGGAAATTGGGATGGGGTTTCATCAGGAAGATTAGGCCTGTACATGATAATTATTGATGACTTAATAAGCAGCCCGATATTTGGTACTGGCTTTGGTGGCTATGGGCTTTTTAACTCTGAGCTTGGCTACTTCGATAACGATGTGAGCACATCAGGTTATACGCCACACAATCAATATTTAGGTGCCATTTGGAAAATGGGAGGTCTTGCTGGATTGTTCTATCTGATATTCCTGTGGAGCATCGTAAAACCTTTCTTCAAAATCCCTCAAAGCGATGAATTTCAAAAGAGATTTTACATTGCAATGATGGCAATGGTTATACCATTCTTTACTGTATTCAATGTATTTCAAGATGGTCTTTCTTCCCCATCTACAGGCCCTATATTTCTGCTGATACTGGGTTTCTACTGGCGACGCGCATTCAACTTAAGCTCAAAAAATAATTCAACAATGCCTGCCCAACCTCACGCTGCACTCCATCCGTTAAATTAAAATAAAAGCATAAGCTGTACTATGCGAACGTATAGTCTTTTTAGAGCGCCTCGCGAGAAGTTATGACTGCCAGTCTTAGGCAGCCTTCGTGTCGGGGGAAATAGAAAGCCATTCAGGGGTTATTTTTTGAGAGAAGAAGGCCAAGACTCGGCCTTCTTCGCACTACCTCTTAAATGACATTAAAACATTGAGAGGCGAACAAACTCATAACACAGCTAGAGCTTATGATAAACCCCGCTTGCTAAAGATAAAGCAATCAACGTTCTCTGGACTCTCGTATGTGTCAAGAATTAGAGGACGTTCCGTTCTCGGCCGGATATAACCACTTCGGATAGAGTGAGTATATACGCCGACATTTACATTATTCCTGCGGGCTCTTGCATCGACAGCTACGCTATCAATACAGTAATTCATTGCACTGCCATTACCGCAAAATTCACCGCCGCTATTCACCATCCGGGATGAATCCTGACCTTCCATGACTACACCCCAGGCATTTTGTGTTGGCCCACCACCAGCCTCTGTCCCGGTACAGTAGCAATCAATGACTGAGTTATTGCTACCGCCGTTATCAATGAGAACAAGCGACCGCCCAGTCCAGTTAACAGAGGTAATATCTTGAATAGTACAATGCTGGCCGTAGTGAATATGAACTCCGACAGCAGAGTTCCCAGTGAACTCCAGGCCTCGAATTATAACGTTACGAATCGGCACGCACGTAGCAACAATGGCTCCATCCGGATGTCCTTTTTTGAGAACATTGTTGATCACCAGCGACCCGCTGAATACTCGAATAACCTGCCGAACTTCCATAGGACCATCAAGTGGAAGCGGCTGCTTATGGAAGTCTGTTGAAGCATCGGAAATTACAATCCAGTCCCCAGCTACATATTTTGTCGGATCATCGACAAAAATTTCATTCTGATTCAGAAAAGCTTCCCGCGTTAAAAAACTTGCAGGCCGGACCTTCCCTTGATAATCAAACGCTGCATAGCTCGGATCGGTAGGTACTTCCGGATTTCGACCAATTCCGCTTGAGTCAATAAGCACCTTCTCGATGCCTGGTGCGGGCTCAATGACCAGACCGTGAACCGGGGTTAGGTCGGCCTTATTCAAGGGCACGGTAGTCTTGATCGGGCATACGTCGCGGTTAATTTGAATCCAGCGATATCCGGCTTGAATAATTGATCTGAGCTGAGGCCCATTGTCGAGCGTGGCGCTTGGCGTGAATACATATGGTGTCGCGTAGTACATAGACATTACTTCTCCTGATTAGTGGCTATCCTTAACCACTCGATATACTGTACATACATACAGCACAAAATCAAAGCAAAGCAGCCATATTTTTGTTTCGAGATTTCTCTGGCGTACGCCTGACAAGCCCGCAGCGCGATCACGACGCTCCCCCATTCGTGGGTGATGGCGATAATTCGTTGAGCATGCGCTGAGTAACGTTTGGCTCTACGGACTGCATGAAATCCTGTTGTCGCTCAGGCAGAAGCGCCGCCCTCAAGATCCCGTTGACCCGCTCTGCCAAAGCATTTTGGTAGCAGTCATAGCCGCCCGTCATGGAACACCGGATGCCGTGTTTCGCGTGCTGTTCCTGGTACATTCCCAAGCGATACTGGCCGGCTCTGTCCGAGTGATGAACCAGTGGCTGCGCGGTTTGAGCCTGATTCACGGCTCGACGTAACCTGCACTACCGACTCGGTGTGCAGACTTTCATGGACCTGGTAACCACGACCTTTCGCGAAAAAGCATCCGTCACAAGTCTCAGATAGGCCACACCTTCCTGAACGGGCAGTTAGGTGATGTCAGCTACCCGGATTTTTTCCGGACCGATTGGAACAACCTGATCAGGACCCGGTTTAAGTAGGTTCGGATGGCGCAGAAAGCGATGATGACTGTCGGTCGTCTTGTGCTACGCCCGCTCGCGGACCACGCCTTCGGTGCAGGATCGAAAACAGCCGATCTCGCCCCACTTGCAGTTCAAGTTGAGGCTGGCAACGCAGCAAGTGGTGCAGCTTTCGGGTACCCAAACGCGGCCGACGCTGACTTTTTTGTTGAACGAAGTCGGCAACTTTCTGATCCAGAACCAGACGAGTTGCATCGGTGCGATTGCGTTTGCAGTAAGCCTGTCGGCTTATCCCCAAGCACTGGCAAGCCCTGCTGATGCTCAGGTTCTGGATTGGTTTATGCGCGAGGAATTGCCGGGACGCTTTTTTACGACAGAGAGACCGTAGGCGTTTTTCAAGACATCCACGACCGCCTCGAAAAACTGCGCTTTCTGATTGGAAAACGCCAGCTGTTCTTCAAGCATCTTTGATGCGTTGCCATGGCGTTAGTGGTCGGTTTCTGTCGGGCACAGACCCCATCCCGGCGAGCCAATCTATGTGCCGGGGCTCCACTCTTGCCGACCACGCTTGCGTAACCACGTCAGAACGGTGGTTTTGCCTTGAATCCGGTAGCGCTCTTGAGCCTCCTTTACAGCCCAGCTCGCCGTTTCGACTTCGTCGACGACCGACAATTTAAAGGTCAGCGTGTAGTCTCGATGACTACGCCTTTTTCCTGCCTCCGTTACGCCCTCCTGGAAATAGATTAGAAGGTGTAGACCTCATTCAGGACGAAACACAGGCAACAAAAAAGGGCCCACCTTTCGGTGAGCCCTTCTAGACCGCCCAGCAGAGCGGATTTTGTTTGGTAGGCGCGATTGGACTCGAACCAACGACCCCCACCATGTCAAGGTGGTGCTCTAACCAACTGAGCTACGTGCCTGCTGTGAGGCGGCATTCTACGGAATTCCCGAGGGGTGTCAACACCTTTTTTGCAGCTAAGCCTATGAATATGCGAATTTTTTATTTGTGGCCAGCACAACGGTATTTTCCGGCGGCTGGCAGCGGATTTTCAACTCAGGTAGGATCGGCGCACTCGTAAAAAATATAAAACAGAGGTTCCAGGATGGCGAACACCCCCTACCCCCAGTCGTATTACGCCGCGTCTGCGAATGCGGTACCTCCTCGCCCAGAGCTGCAAGGTGAAGTCGAAACCGATGTGTGCGTGATTGGCGCCGGTTATACCGGCCTGTCCAGTGCGCTGTTCCTGCTGGAAAACGGCTTTCGCGTGACAGTGCTGGAAGCTGCCAAGGTAGGCTTTGGCGCGTCGGGCCGCAATGGTGGGCAGATCGTCAACAGCTACAGCCGTGATATCGATGTGATCGAGCGCAGTGTCGGCCCCCAGCAGGCGAAATTACTCGGCGATATGGCATTTGAAGGCGGCAGGATCATTCGGGAGCGGGTGGCCAAGTATCAGATCCAGTGCGATCTGAAGGACGGCGGTGTGTTCGCGGCACTGAACAGCAAGCACATGGGCCACCTGGAGTCGCAGAAGCGCCTGTGGGAGCGCTACGGCCACACCCAGCTGGAGTTGCTGGACGAGCGGCGCATTCGCGAGGTGGTAGCCTGTGACAACTATGTGGGCGGCCTGCTCGACATGAGCGGCGGGCACATTCACCCGCTGAACCTGGCGCTGGGCGAGGCGGCAGCCGTGGAGTCCCTGGGCGGCACGATTTATGAGCAGTCGGCGGCGACTCGCATCGAGCGCGGCGCCAATCCGGTAGTGCATACGGCGCACGGCAAGGTCAGGGCCAAGTTCATTATTGTCGCGGGCAACGCCTATCTGGGGAACCTGGTTCCGGAACTGGCGGCCAAGTCGATGCCGTGTGGTACGCAGGTGATTACCACCGCGCCACTGGGCGATGAACTGGCGAAGACGCTGCTGCCGCAGGATTACTGCGTCGAGGACTGCAATTACCTGCTGGACTACTACCGCCTGACGAGCGACAAGCGCCTGATCTTCGGCGGTGGCGTGGTGTACGGCGCGCGTGACCCGGCGAATATCGAGGCGATCATCCGGCCGAAGATGCTCAAGGCCTTCCCGCAACTCAAGGACGTGAAGATCGACTACGCCTGGACCGGCAATTTCCTGCTGACCTTGTCGCGCCTGCCGCAGGTCGGTCGCCTGGGGGATAACATCTACTACTCCCAGGGCTGTAGCGGCCATGGCGTGACGTATACCCACTTGGCGGGCAAGGTACTGGCGGAAGCGCTGAGGGGCCAGGCAGAACGTTTTGATGCGTTTGCCGGCCTGCCGCACTACCCCTTCCCCGGCGGACAACTGTTGCGCACGCCGTTTGCGGCGCTGGGGGCCTGGTATTACGGGTTGCGGGACAAGCTGGGATTCTGACCCCGGACCACGGGGCTGGCTTGCCGGCCCCTGTACTTGCCGCGCCGGCACCCAATCGCAGACACAAAAAACCCCGGTCTTTCGACCAGGGTCTTTGCTATCGATCCAACCAAGCCAGCGGCTTGCTTTGGCGTCTCAGGGCGTTCAGTGGGCCCTGGAACAGATATGGCGCAGCGGACGGGACTCGAACCCGCGACCCCCGGCGTGACAGGCCGGTATTCTAACCGACTGAACTACCGCTGCGTATCGCTCAGACTGCTGAAGTGTCACCTTCAACCGCCTTCAAACATCTGACTGACCAACCTTGGCTGTTCAATCTCAAATCTGAAACATCAGACCTGGAAAATATGGCGCAGCGGACGGGACTCGAACCCGCGACCCCCGGCGTGACAGGCCGGTATTCTAACCGACTGAACTACCGCTGCGCGTCGGTGCAACCTTTAACGTTGCGTCTTGCCCTAGGGCAAAACTCTCAAGAAGTGGTGGGTGATGACGGGATCGAACCGCCGACCCTCTGCTTGTAAGGCAGATGCTCTCCCAGCTGAGCTAATCACCCTTTGCTTCGTTGAGGCCGCGAAATTTACGCAGGTAGCGGACCTAAGTCAATAGCCTGCTTGAAGTTTTTCTGAAAAAGACAAAATGGCTTCAGGACCGCGACCCGCCCTACTCGGTGTAAATCATCTTCTTGCTCATGCCGCCGTCGACGACGAACTCTTGCCCGGTGACAAACCCGGCATTGCGCGACAGCAACCACGCCACCATCGCCGCTACGTCTTCCACAGTGCCTACCCTGCCCGCCGGGTGCTGGGCGTGATCCGCATCCGTCAGCGGCTCGGCACGGCGTGCAGCCGGGTCACGGGCATCGATCCAGCCCGGGCTGACGGCATTGACCCGTACTTCCGGCCCGAGGCTGATAGCCAACGCGTGGGTCAGGGCCAGCAAACCGCCCTTGCTCGCCGCATAGGCTTCGGTGTCCGGTTCCGACTGGCGTGCCCGGGTCGACGCCAGGTTGACGATGGCGCCGCCGTGGGCCCGCAGGTAGGGCGCACAGTGCTTGGCCAGCAACATGGGACCACTGAGGTTCACCGCCAGTACACGATTCCAGTAAGCCAGGTCGAGACTTTCCAGGGTGATGTTGCGCGGGTCGGCCACGGCGGCATTGCACACCAGCGCATCCAGGCGCCCGAACTGGCCAAGTACCTCGGCCACGCCCTGGGCAACCTGCCGCTCATCGGCCACGTCCATGGTAATAAACCAGGCGTTGTCGCCGAGCACCTTGGACACCTTGGAACCGCGCTCACGGTCCAGGTCCGTCAATACCACCTGCCAGCCTTCGCTGATCAACCAGGCGGCAATCCCCAGGCCGATGCCCCGCGCCGCGCCGGTCACCAGCGCGACCCGCCCGTTACTGGCGCTCGCCGCCTCCATGGACCACTCGATCACAGGGCAGCCAACCCACGGGCCAGGTCGGCCTGCAGGTCAGCGACGTCTTCCAGGCCCACGGCAATGCGGATCAGGCTGTCACGAATCCCGGCAGCTTCACGCTCCTGCGGCGCCAGGCGACCGTGAGAGGTGGTGCTTGGGTGAGTAATAGTGGTCTTGCTGTCACCCAGGTTGGCGGTGATGGAGATCAGGCGAGTCGCATCGATAAAGCGCCAGGCGCCCTCTTTGCCGCCCTTGACCTCGAAACTCACCACGGCGCCGAAACCACGTTGCTGGCGCTGGGCCAACTCGTGTTGCGGGTGGCTCTTGAGGCCGGCGTAGTGGACTTTCTCGATGCCGTCCTGCTGCTCCAGCCACTCGGCCAGGGCCTGGGCGTTGGCACAATGGGCCTTCATCCGCAGGCTCAAGGTCTCCAGGCCTTTAAGGAAGATCCAGGCGTTGAACGGGCTCAGGGTCGGGCCGGCGGTGCGCAAGAAGCCCACCACTTCCTTCATCTGCTCGCTGCGGCCGGCAACCACGCCACCCATGCAACGGCCCTGGCCGTCGATGAACTTGGTGGCCGAGTGCACAACGATGTCTGCGCCCAGCTTCAGCGGCTGCTGCAATGCAGGGGTGCAGAAGCAGTTGTCGACGATCAGCATCGCGCCCTTGGCGTGAGCCACTTCGGACAATGCGGCAATGTCCACCAGCTCGGCCAATGGATTGGACGGCGACTCGACGAACAGCAATTTGGTGTTGGCCTTGATGGCCGCGTCCCAGCCGGACAGGTCCGCCAGCGGCACGTAGTCGACTTCAATACCAAAACGCTTGAAGTACTTTTCGAACAGGCTGATGGTCGAACCAAACACGCTGCGCGATACCAGGACGTGGTCGCCGGCACTGCACAGGCTCATGACTACCGCGAGAATCGCGGCCATGCCCGTGGCAGTGGCGACAGCCTGCTCGGCGCCTTCCAGCGCGGCGATACGCTCTTCGAACGCGCGCACGGTCGGGTTGGTGTAACGCGAATAAACGTTGCCCGGCACTTCACCGGCAAAACGCGCAGCGGCGTCGGCCGCAGTGCGGAACACATAGCTGGAGGTAAAGAACATCGGGTCACCGTGCTCACCTTCCGGGGTGCGGTGCTGGCCGGCGCGCACAGCCAGGGTATCGAAAGCTACGCCATCGAGGTCGCTGTCCAAGCGACCGGCATCCCATTCCTGACTCATGCTCTACTCCTCAACTCGAATGCTTTATCAAAGATACAAAACCGGCCCCTCAGGGCCGGTGTCTACTCAGTTGTTGTACAGGTCGATGATCGCGCTGACCGCCTGGGTCTTGATCTTCGAGGAATCGTTACGGGCCTGCTCGATCTTGTTCAGGTAGGCCTCGTCGACATCGCCGGTGACGTACTTGCCGTCGAACACCGCGCAATCGAACTCCTCGATCTTGATCTTGCCACCACCGACGGCTTCGATCAGATCCGGCAGGTCCTGGTAGATCAGCCAGTCGGCGCCGATCAGGTCCGCAACGTCCTGGGTCGAACGGTTGTGGGCGATCAGTTCGTGGGCGCTCGGCATGTCGATGCCGTACACGTTCGGGTAACGCACGGCAGGCGCGGCGGAACAGAAGTAAACGTTCTTCGCACCGGCTTCGCGGGCCATCTGGATGATCTGCTTGCAGGTGGTGCCGCGTACGATGGAGTCATCCACCAGCATCACGTTCTTGCCGCGGAACTCCAGCTCGATCGCGTTGAGCTTCTGGCGCACCGACTTCTTGCGCGCAGCCTGGCCAGGCATGATGAAGGTACGGCCGATGTAACGGTTCTTGACGAAGCCTTCGCGGAATTTCACGCCCAGGTGGTTCGCCAACTCCAGCGCAGCGGTGCGGCTGGTGTCCGGGATCGGGATCACCACGTCGATGTCGTGATCCGGGCGCTCGCGCAGGATCTTGTCCGCCAGCTTCTCGCCCATACGCAGGCGCGCCTTGTACACCGAAACACCGTCGATGATCGAATCCGGACGCGCCAGGTAGACGTGTTCGAAGATGCACGGGGTGAGTTTCGGGTTCAGTGCGCACTGACGGGTGTGCAGCTTGCCGTCTTCAGTGATGTAGACCGCTTCGCCCGGCGCCAGGTCGCGAATCAGGGTAAAGCCCAGCACGTCCAGGGACACGCTTTCGGAAGCGATCATGTACTCGACGCCTTCGTCGGTGTGACGCTGGCCGAACACGATCGGGCGGATGCCGTGGGGGTCGCGGAAACCGACGATACCGTAGCCGGTCACCATCGCCACTACCGCATAGCCACCGACGCAGCGGTTGTGCACGTCAGTCACGGCAGCGAACACGTCTTCTTCGGTCGGCTGCAGCTTGCCGCGCTGGGCCAGCTCGTGGGCGAACACGTTCAGCAGTACTTCGGAGTCCGAGTTGGTGTTGACGTGGCGCAGGTCAGATTCGTAAATCTCCTTGGCCAGTTGTTCAACGTTGGTCAGGTTGCCGTTGTGCGCCAGGGTGATGCCATAGGGCGAGTTGACGTAGAACGGCTGGGCTTCGGCCGAGGTCGAGCTGCCCGCTGTCGGGTAGCGCACGTGGCCAATGCCCATGTGCCCGACCAGGCGCTGCATGTGGCGCTGATGGAACACGTCACGCACCAGACCATTGTCCTTGCGCAGGAATAACCGGCCGTCGTGGCTGGTCACAATACCGGCAGCATCCTGGCCGCGGTGCTGGAGGACGGTTAGCGCGTCATACAGCGCCTGATTCACGTTCGACTTACCGACGATACCGACGATGCCACACATGCGACGCAACCCCTACTTAATGAATCTTGACTGAACACAACTTACTGAGGCGTTTTGGCCGGCAAGAGGTGTTCCTTGAACGGAAGATCAGCGGGTACGCTGATCCCGCTGGCCAGCCACTGACTGCTCCACCCCAAAATGAGGTTTTTGGACCAATCTGCAACCAATAGAAATTTTGGCACGAGTACCGACTCCTGCCACCACGAATCCTGCTGTACCGGCCCCAGGCTCAACAGCCCGACCGCCACGACCACCAGCAAGCCGCCACGCGCGGCGCCGAAGGCCATGCCGAGAAATCGATCGGTCCCGGAGAGGCCGGTGACGCGTATCAATTCGCCGATAAGATAATTGACCATTGCCCCCACCAACAACGTGGCGATGAACATGATGGCGCAGCCCGCGATGACGCGAGCCGAAGGTGTCTCGATGTATCCGGCCAGGTAGACAGACAATGAACCGCCGAACATCCAGGCTACAACTCCTGCGATGATCCATGTCAGCAGCGACAATGCTTCTTTGACGAAGCCGCGGCTCAGACTGATCAAAGCGGAGATGGCGACGATTGCAACGATCGCCCAATCAACCCAGGTAAATGGCACAGTTCAGCCTACAGACGGATAAGGCGGCGCATTTTAGCAGAGCGCTGGGCTATCGGTAAGCTGTGATTGGCAGTGCATTTGAAATCAATGAGTTATAGGGGAAACCGGCCTGTTGCGGCACACCCAAAACACTTGTGGGAGCGGGCGTGCTCGCGAAGGCGGTGGGGCAGCCAATAAATCTGCTGACTGATACACCGCTTCGCGAGCAAGCCCGCTCCCACATTGACCGCATTCCAGCTTGAATCCTTGCAGCCTCAGCCTTTTTCGGGCTGGAAGCGAACCACAAAACCCTTGAGGTTCTGCTGGCGATCCAACAGGTCCCGCAGGCGATCGGCTTCAGCCCGCTCGATCAGCGGCCCGATGAATACCCGGTTCTTGCCATCGGCGCTGCGGATATAGGCGTTGTAACCCTGGGTGCGCAGCTTCTTCTGCAACGCATCAGCACTTTCGCGGTTAGCCAGGCTGGCCAGCTGGATCGACCAACTGATCGGCAAGCCATTCGGGTCAATACGGCTCTGGCCCACGTCCGGCTTGCCTGGTGCCGCAGGTTGCGGGGCCACAGGTTTTGGCGCTGGCGCCGGCGCCGCAGGCTTCGCAGCAACTGCAGGAGCAGCAGGCGCAGGCTTAACCACCGGCACGCTCGGCTGCACCGGCATCGACGGCGCTTGCTGTGCAGCCACTTCGTCATCGGTCGGCACCGGCTCTTCTTCCGGCAGCGCTTGCGGCTCGGGAACCACCACCGGCTCAACCTGAACCTGAGGCACCGCAGGCGCCTGGGGCGCAGCTGGCGCTTCAACGGTCACTTGGCGCTGCTCATCCTGACGGGAAAACAGCATCGGCAGGAAAATCACCGCCAACGCCACCAGGACCAGGGCTCCAACCATTCGCTGCTTGTATGCGCTATCCAGTAATGCCATGTGCAGCTTCCTCCGTGGAGCGCCGGGCCAACCATTCGAGCGCCTCGGCAACACAATAAAATGATCCGAACAACAGAATCTCATCCTCAGGCGTCGCAACCGCGCACTGGGCTTCCAGGGCGGCTGTCACGCTTGCATGGGACGTCACGGACGCGCCAAGGTTCTGCAAGGCAACCTGCAACTCGATGGCAGGACGACTGCGGGACGTATCCAGCGGTGCAACCGCCCAGACCTGGACGTCGCCCAGCAAGGGTGCAACCACGCCGTCCAGGTCCTTGTCGGACAACAACCCGAACACCGCGAGGCGGCGACCGGCGGGCGGCGTGCGTGCCAGGCGCCTGGCCAGGTATTCAGCGGCGTGAGGGTTATGCCCCACGTCCAGCAGCAGGTTCAGGCGCTTGCCCTCCCAGTCGAACGTGCGCCGGTCAAGGCGCCCCACCACGCGAGTAGCCTGCAACGTAGCGGCAATCTGCTCGGCATGCCAGGGCAAATCCAGCAACAGGTAGGCTTGCAGCGCGAGCGCGGCGTTTTCCATCGGCAGGTTCAGCAGTGGCAAGTCGCGCAACTCGACGGTTTGACCGCGCGCGTCAAGCCCGCGCCATTGCCAGAATTGGTCGTCAATCTCGAGATTGAAATCACGCCCGCGCAGGAAGAACGGGCAATCCAGCTCGCGCACCTTGTCCAGCAAGGTATGCGGCGGGTCCAGGTCGCCGCACAGTGCAGGCTTGCCCTGGCGGAAGATCCCGGCTTTTTCATAGGCCACGGACTCACGGGTGTTACCCAGGTAGTCCGCATGGTCGACGCCAATACTGGTAATCAGCGCCAGGTCGGCATCCACCACGTTGACCGTGTCCAGACGCCCGCCCAGGCCGACTTCCAGCACCACTACATCCAGCTGCGCACGCTCGAACAGCCAGAACGCCGCCAGGGTGCCCATCTCGAAATAGGTCAGGGAAATCTCGCCACGCCCGGCATCAAGTGCGGCGAAGGCTTCGCAGAGTTGCTCGTCAGTGGCTTCGACGCCATTGAGCTGCACCCGCTCGTTGTAGCGCAGCAGGTGCGGCGAGTTGTACACGCCGACCTTCAGGCCCTGGGCTTGCAGCAAGGCCGCGACAAAGGCGCAGGTAGAGCCCTTGCCGTTGGTGCCGGTCACCGTGATCACACGCGGCGCCGGCCGGCCCAACCCGAGGCGGGCCGCTACCTGTTGCGAGCGCTCCAGGCCCATGTCGATGGCTGACGGATGCAACTGCTCAAGGTAGGCGAGCCATTCGCCCAGGGTACGTTGGGTCATATGTTTGCAGGCACCGGTGGCACGACAATCGGCTCGATTTTAGGCGCGACGTACACAGGTGTCGGCAGGCCCATCATTTGCGCCAGCAGGCTACCCAGGCGCGGACGCAGTTCGCCGCGCGGAATGATCAGGTCGATCGCGCCGTGCTCCAGCAGGAACTCGCTGCGCTGGAAACCTTCCGGCAGTTTTTCGCGAACGGTCTGCTCGATAACACGCGGGCCGGCAAAGCCGATCAGCGCCTTCGGCTCACCGACGATCACGTCACCCAGCATCGCCAGGCTGGCGGACACACCGCCGTAGACCGGGTCGGTCAGCACGGAGATGAACGGAATACCTTCTTCGCGCAGACGCGCCAGTACCGCGGAGGTCTTGGCCATTTGCATCAGGGAGATCAGTGCTTCCTGCATCCGCGCACCACCGGAGGCGGCGAAGCAGATCATCGGGCAACGGTTTTCCAGCGCGTAGTTGGCGGCACGTACGAAACGCTCACCGACGATGGCGCCCATCGAGCCGCCCATGAAGGAGAATTCGAAGGCCGAAACCACCACCGGCATGCCCAGCAGCTTGCCGCTGACGGAAATCAGCGCGTCCTTTTCACCGGTCTGCTTCTGGGCCGCGGTCAGGCGGTCCTTGTACTTCTTGCCGTCGCGGAACTTCAAACGGTCAACCGGCTCCAGGTCAGCGCCCAGTTCGGAGCGACCATCGGCGTCGAGGAAAATATCAATGCGGGCGCGGGCGCCGATACGCATGTGGTGATTGCACTTGGGGCAAACGTCCAGGGTCTTTTCCAGCTCCGGGCGGTACAGCACCGCGTCGCAGGATGGGCACTTGTGCCAAAGACCTTCAGGAACCGAGCTTTTCTTCACCTCGGAACGCATGATCGAAGGGATCAGTTTGTCTACTAACCAGTTGCTCATGCTTTCTTTCTCCAGTACCGGTGGCTTGAACACAGCCCCGCGTATGCCCTTGAGCTAAATTCATATGTGGCGATGACACAAACTGGACGGGGTCAGACGTTCGACCAGCCATTTCCTGCCTGTGCCCTCAGCCTTCCAGACAACCTGCCGTGCAGGGTTGCCACTTCATTTCCGGGCCTCCCACAGGCGGCGCCGGGCTGTTTTACACAGTGGTAGTTATGGACGGCGGCAGACTGCCAGCCGTCACATCGTCCCGCTGCTGTCGCGCACGGCCTGCATGAATGCGCGAATCCTTGCGTGATCCTTGATGCCCTTGCCCTGCTCTACCCCGCCGCTGACGTCCACGGCATACGGCCGAACCTGCTGGATGGCACTGGCCACGTTGTCCGGATTCAGGCCGCCCGCGAGGATAATCGGCTTGCTCAACCCCTCGGGAATCAACGACCAGTCAAACGCCTCGCCCGTACCACCGGGAACGCCTTCGACGTAGGTGTCGAGAAGAATCCCGCGAGCCCCGGCATAGGCAGAGCATGCCGCAGCAATATCATCCCCGGCCTTGACCCGCAGCGCCTTGATGTACGGGCGCTGGTAGCTCTCGCACTCGTCCGGGCTCTCATCGCCATGGAACTGCAGCATGTCCAGTTGCACGGCGTCGAGGGTTTCATTGAGCTCGCAGCGGCTGGCGTTGACGAACAACCCCACGGTGGTCACGAACGGCGGCAACGCGGCGATGATCGCCCGCGCCTGCAACACATTCACCGCCCGCGGGCTTTTGGCATAAAACACGAAACCGATGGCATCGCCCCCCGCCTCGACCGCCGCCAACGCGTCTTCTATGCGGGTAATCCCGCAAATCTTGCTGCGAACGGCAGACATGTCGATGAAACCTCAGGGCGTGTCCGGGAAAGTCCCGGATGGTAACAAATGCTTTTGAGGGCGTCAGCCGCCAAGTTCGCTGAAACCTGTGAGGAAGTGTGGCCCGATGAATCGCTGGGGCAATTCGAACTCGTCGCGGTACTCCACATCCACCAGGTACAGGCCGAACGGATGCGCCGTGACGCCGCCGGTACGGCGAATCCGGCTTTCCAGGACTTCCCTGGCCCATTCCACCGGGCGTTCGCCGGTACCGATGGTCATCAGCACCCCGGCGATATTGCGCACCATATGGTGCAGGAACGCGCCGGCGCGGATATCCAGCACGATCATCTTGCCGTGGCGCGTCACCCGCAGGTGGTGGACTTCCTTGATCGGCGACTTGGCCTGGCACTGCCCGGCACGGAACGCGCTGAAATCGTGGATACCTACAAGATGCTGGGCCGCCTCGGCCATGCGCTCGGCGTCCAGCGGGCGGTGGTTCCAGGTGATTTCTTCGTTGAGATGGGCCGGGCGGATCTGATCGTTGTAGATCACATAGCGATAACGCCGGGCGATGGCCTTGAAGCGCGCGTGAAAGTCCGCCGGCATTACCTTGGCCCAACTGACGCTGACGTCGTGGGGCAAGTTGATATTGGCGCCCATCACCCATGCCTTCATCGAGCGCTCGGCCTGAGTGTCAAAGTGCACCACTTGCCCGCAAGCGTGCACGCCGGCATCGGTCCGCCCGGCGCACATCAGCGACACCGGTGAGTCGGCGACTTTCGACAGGGCCTTCTCCAGGGTTTCCTGCACCGTCGGCACACCGGAGGCCTGGCGTTGCCAGCCACGATAGCGCGAGCCTTTGTATTCCACGCCCAGGGCGATTCTGAAAAAGCCTGCGGCCGCCATTTCGGCGGCCGCGTTATCTATATTTGCCAAGAACTGAGAGCCTGATGAGTTGCGCAAAGGCGGCCATTATAAGGCCGTGCGCCTGGGACGCCATGGGTTTGGTGCCTGGATGGCAAAACGGCAGCCCGAAGGCTGCCGTTGTATTTACCGCGCGTATCAAGCCAGCCGGCTGAGCATTTCCTTGGCCTCGCCCTTCTGACCGTCATCGCCTTCCTTGAGCACCTCGCCAAGAATGTCCCGCGCACCGTCGGCATCGCCCATGTCGATGTAGGCCTGCGCCAGGTCGAGCTTGGTGGCCACTTCGTCGGTACCGGAGAGGAAGTCGAATTCCGGCTCATCGCCACCCAACGCCGCGTCGTCGGCGGTGAAGGACGGTTCGATTGGCGGATGTTCCAGGCTTCGCGACAGGCGATCCAGCTCGGCGTTGACATCATCAAGCTCCGACGCAAACGCGTCCGGCTTGGCCGCTGTGGGCGCCTCGGGCTCGTCGGCCAGGGACAGGTCGAAATCCTCCGGCAGGTCGAGGTCGTCCAGGTCGGCCGGCGTCAGTGTCGGCGGCTCTACCGGCGGCAGGTCCTTCATCTGGTCTTCAAGGCCGGAGAGGAAGTCGTCGTCTGACTGGGCCGACGAGGGTGGATCGAGTTGCAGGTCCAGGTCGAAATCCGAGAGGTCTTCCGCACTGGCCTTGGCCTCGGTCTGCTGTTGCAGCACCGATTCAAAGCTCAGGTCGTCGTCCGACGTCGGGCGGACCACGGCTGGCGAAGCAGCCTCCAGATCGTCCAGGCTCAGGTCGAAGTCTGTGTCAAACGCGTCCGGCGCAGGCTCAGGTGCAGGCGGTGCCGGGTCGTCCTTGAGCAGGTCCTTGACGTATTGGGCGTCGAGAGCGGCAGCGGCAACGGCAGCGCTGACGCCTGCTGCGAACACGGCCATGGCCGGGAAGCGGCTTTTCAGTTGTTCGACCTGGGCATGGTTGTCGCCATTGGCGACCAACTGGCGCTCCTGGGTGACAAACCCGTCCTTGTTGCCCTGCAAGCCGTGGACTTCCATCAGCTTGAGACGCAGGTCACTGCGGGCGGGCTCTTGCTTGATTGCATCTTCCAGCACTTCCGCAGCCTGGTTCAGGTGGCCACGGTCGATATGCGACTGGGCTTGCGCCAGGGCGTCAGTCGGACGCTGCGCAGCAACAGGCGCGACCACCGGCGCAATCACCGGGGCAACCACCGCCGCCGGGGCTGGAGCTGGAGCTGGAGCTGGAGCTGGAGCCAGCTTGACGTTCGGCGGCGGTACATCAAGGCCTTCGAAACTGTCAGATGGCAGATCGTGATCAATGTTCGGCGCAAATTCCGGCTCTTCAGCCAGGGCCCGCGCCATGCGCAGGTGCTTTTCTTCTTCAAGCCGCGCATTGCGATGACGGGCCCACAGCAGCAGAAGCAACAGCACCAGCAAACCCGCTGCGCCGCCGATCACCCCCAGCACGATCGGGTTGGTCAGCAGGTCATTGAATTTACCTTCAGTGCTGGCAGGCGCCGCATCCGGCTTGACCGGGGTCTCGACCGGCGCAGCCGCGGGGGTTGCTGCCGGAGCTGCCGCTGCCGGCGCCGCCGGTTGTGCAGCCAGCTCGGCCGGCATCGCCGCCGTTGCAGCAGGCTGCGCCGCAGCGCCAGCCGGGGTCTGCAACTTGGCCAGCTGGTTGTTCTTGAGCTCGATCAGCCGCTGCAGCTTGTCCAGCTGACTTTGCAGGTCAGCCATGCGGCTTTTCAGTTCTTCATTCTCGCGACGGGTCGAATCCAGGCTTTCCTGGGTCACCGCCAGCTTGTTGTTCAAGGCCCGGCTGTCGCCCGCCGCGCCCTTCCCGCCCTTCCTGGCCGCTTCGGCCGAGACCAGGCTCAAATTGTCCTTGGTATTGGTCTGCGACGGTGCATTACCCGCCTGGGTACGCTTGGTCGCATCCAGCTGCGCCTTGCCGGCGAGCTGATTGCCGCCACGGCGGCCCTCGCGCCACGCCGCGTTTTGCGCCGTCACTTCAGCAATCGCCTCGGGCTGCGGCAGGCTGGTGCTTTGCCCCGAATCCGGCAGGCGCAGGACCTGGCCGGTTTTCATGCGGTTGATGTTGCCGTCGATAAAGGCGTCAGGGTTCAGCGCCTGAATGGCCAGCATGGTCTGCTGCACCGAGGCGCCATTGCGGTTTTTCGCGGCGATTTCCCACAAGGTGTCACGGGAAGTCGTGGTGTGTTCCTTGGCCTTGGTGACTGCCGGAGCCGTCGTCGCGGGCGCACTCAAGCGTGGCGCGGGTGCAGGTGCACCGGCGGCCGGGGTCGACTGGTCGAACTTGGCCGGGTCCAGCAGCACGCTGTAGTCGCGCATCAGGCGGCCGTTGGGCCATTGCACCTGCAGCAGGAAACGCACGTAGGAATCCGGCAGCGGCTTGCTGGAGGTGACACGCACCACACTGCGGCCGTTGGGATTGACCACCGGGGTAAAGGTCAGGTCGTTCAGGAACGCCTGGCGATCGACGCCCGCATCCACAAAGGCCTGGGACGACGCGAGGCTGGGGGTGATCTCGGAGGCGGTCAGGCCACCGACATCGAGCAACTCGATTTCCACCGACAGCGGCTGGTTCAGCTTCGACTTGAGGGTCATCTCCCCAAGCTGCAGTGCTTGCGCCATACCGGAGGACAGCGCCGAGGCGGCCGCTATTGCTAACACCAGTTTGCGAACTTGAACCATAGCCTCATCCTTTTTGAACACTCCCCGGCCGGCGAGAAGGTGGGTAACCGCTGCCATTAGGCATGGCGAGCCGATAGGTCACCGACGCGCAATTTTTCCAGCTTGGGGCCAAGCATAGCGCTTGGCTAGAATCAATCTACAAATTGCCGCCAAGTATCTTTTACACAAGGCCTTTTATCAACAACTGCGCCAGCTGTACGGCGTTCAGTGCCGCCCCTTTGCGTACGTTATCTGACGCCAGCCACATATTTAGTTCCGCGGGGTCATCAACACCGGCACGAACCCGGCCCACGTAGACCACGTCCTGACCGACCGCATCGCCCACAGCCGTGGGGTAATCGCCCTCTTCCACCAACTCGACACCCGGTGCCGAGTCCAGGGCACGGTTGACGGCAGCGAGATCCACCGCTGCCCCCAATTGCAGTGACACAGTCAGGCTATCGCCAAAAAACACCGGGGCTTGAACGCAAGTGACGGAAATCTTTAGCAAAGGCATTTCCAGCACGGCGCGCAATTCGTGCACCAGGCGTTTTTCCAGGGCGGTGTGGCCTTGCGCGTCAGGCTTGCCGACCTGGGCCAGCAGGTTAAAGGCCATTTGCCGGTCGAAGAACTTCGGCTCCAGCGGGCGCACATTCAACAACTCGGCGGTCTGCCGGGCGAGTTCGCTGACAGCCTCACGGCCCTGGGCGGAAACGGCGAGGTTGGCGGTGACGTTGACGCGCTGAATGTCCAGCAAGCCGCGCAGTGGCGCCAGCACCACGGCCAGGGCAGTGGCCGACGGGCTTGGGCTGCTGACCTGATAAGGTTTTTTCAGGCCATCGAGGATCTGCGCGTTGGCTTCCGGCACTACCTGCGGCGCCTGATCGGCCGGCAAGGCGCCGGACAAGTCGATCAGGGTGCAGCCCGCAGCGGTGGCGCGCGGGGCAAAACTCAAGGTGACCGCAGGGCCGGCGGCGAAGAACACCAGTTGGACTTTGCTGAAATCGAATTCATCGACTTCCCGCACCCGCACGTTCTTGCCACGAAACGGCACCGAATGCCCGGCCGACTCGCTGCTGGCCAACAGGTGCAGGCTGCCTACCGGGAAGTCCTGCTCTTCGAGGATCTGCACCAGGGTTTCGCCAACGGTGCCGGTGGCGCCGATCACGGCAATATCAAAGGTCTGGGTCATGGGGGCTGCCTCGGGCATTGCGGGGGGAGCGGCACTTTACCGGGTGGCTGGGGGTGAGGCAATTAACCTGGGGGTTGTGGTGTGGCTGATGGCCTCTTCGCGAGCAAGCCCGCTCCCACATTCGAGCGAGTTTCTTCAGTTGAAATGCGATCAAATGTGGGAGCGGGCTTGCTCGCGAAGAGGCCCGAGCGCGCAATAAAAAACCCGCGCCTGTCACCAGAACGCGGGTTTCTTATTACCAGCAGCGATTACCGCTCCAGCAAGATCCGCAGCATGCGACGCAACGGCTCAGCCGCGCCCCACAGCAGTTGGTCGCCGACGGTGAACGCACCCAGGTACTGCGTCCCCATGTTCAGCTTGCGCAGACGGCCAACCGGCACATTCAGGGTACCGGTCACCTTGTTCGGGCTCAGTTCCTGGATGCTGATATCACGGTTGTTCGGCACCAGCTTGACCCAAGGGTTGTGCTGGCTGATCAGCCCTTCGATATCGGCGATCGGCACGTCTTTGTTCAGCTTGATGGTCAACGCCTGGCTGTGGCAACGCATGGCGCCGATGCGCACGCAGATACCGTCCACCGGGATCGGGCTCTTGAAGCGACCGAGGATCTTGTTGGTCTCGGCCTGGGCCTTCCACTCTTCACGGCTCTGGCCGTTAGGCAGTTCCTTGTCGATCCACGGGATCAGGCTGCCGGCCAATGGCACACCGAAGTTCTCGGTCGGGTAGGCCTCGCTGCGCATGGCCTCGGCCACACGGCGGTCGATGTCGAGGATCGCGCTGGCCGGGTCAGCCAGTTGATCGGCGACAGCGGCGTGGGTCGCGCCCATCTGCTTGATCAGTTCACGCATGTTCTGCGCGCCGGCACCGGAGGCCGCCTGATAGGTCATGGCGCTCATCCACTCCACCAGGCCGGCTTCGAACAAGCCGCCCAGGCCCATCAGCATCAGGCTGACGGTGCAGTTGCCGCCGATGTAGTTCCTGGTGCCCGCGTCCAGTTGCTGGTCGATCACCTTGCGGTTGACCGGGTCCAGCACGATCACCGCGTCATCCTGCATGCGCAGGCTGGAAGCGGCGTCGATCCAGTAACCCTGCCAGCCGGCTTCGCGCAGCTTGGGGAAGACTTCGCTGGTGTAGTCGCCACCCTGGCAGGTCAGAATGACGTCGAGGGTCTTCAGTTCTTCAATGTTGTAGGCGTCCTTGAGCGGAGCAATGTCCTTGCCCACGGACGGCCCTTGACCACCGACATTGGAGGTGGTGAAAAACACCGGCTCAATAAGATCGAAATCCTGCTCTTCCAGCATCCGCTGCATGAGCACGGAACCGACCATACCGCGCCAACCGATCAGACCTACACGTTTCATCGCAACTACACCTTGTTCAAAAGTGGGCCGCCTTGCAGCAACATCTGCAAGCGGGCCCGAGAGATTACAGATTCCGCAGCGCGGCGACTACTGCGTCGCCCATTTCTTGCGTACCGACCTTGGTGCAACCCTGGGACCAGATGTCGCCAGTGCGCAGGCCCTGGTCGAGCACCAGGCTCACGGCCTGCTCGATGGCATCCGCGGCGTCGGTCAGGTTGAAGCTGTAACGCAGCATCATCGACACCGACAAAATGGTCGCCAACGGGTTGGCAATGCCCTGCCCGGCGATGTCCGGCGCCGAACCGTGGCACGGCTCGTACATGCCCTTGTTGTTGGCATCCAGGGAGGCCGACGGCAGCATGCCGATGGAACCGGTAAGCATCGAGGCCTGGTCGGACAGGATGTCGCCGAACAGGTTGTCGGTGACGATCACGTCGAACTGCTTCGGTGCACGCACCAGCTGCATGGCGGCGTTATCGACGTACATGTGGCTCAGCTCGACGTCCGGGTAGTCCTTGGCGACTTCTTCGACGATTTCACGCCACAGCTGGCTGGACGCCAATACGTTGGCCTTGTCCACCGAGCAGACCTTCTTGCCACGCACACGGGCCATGTCGAAACCGACACGGGCGATACGGCGGATTTCACTCTCGCTGTACGGCAGGGTGTCGTAGGCCTGACGCTCGCCATTCTCCAACTCGCGCACGCCCCGTGGCGAGCCGAAGTAGATACCGCCGGTCAGTTCGCGGACGATCAGGATGTCCAGGCCCGCGACGATTTCCGGCTTGAGGCTGGAAGCGTCCGCCAGTTGCGGGTAAAGGATCGCCGGGCGCAGGTTGCCGAACAGGCCCAGTTGCGCACGGATCTTCAGCAGGCCGCGCTCAGGGCGGATGTCACGCTCGATCTTGTCCCACTTCGGGCCACCCACGGCGCCCAGCAGCACGGCGTCGGCTGCGCGGGCACGCTCCAGGGTTTCGTCGGCCAGAGGCACGCCGTGCTTGTCGATGGCCGCGCCGCCGATCACGTCGTGGCTCAGTTCGAAGCCCAGGCTGTACTTGGCGTTAGCCACTTCCAGCACCTTGACCGCTTCGGCCATGATTTCCGGACCAATGCCGTCGCCAGGGAGAATCAGAATCTGCTTGCTCATGGGTTCCTCATTTCATCAAGCGACCCGCCCGTGGGCAGGTCGGGAAAAATTAATCAGCGTTCGGCCCACACCACCAGCACGTCGGTGCTGAAGGTGCCGTCGGCTTGAATCTCGAAATAATCACGCACTTCCTGGCCCATTGCCTTTTGCAGCTCCAGGATCGCGGCACGCAATACCTCTGGGGTGCGCATGCGCTCGACCCACGAGGTGTATTCCAGGCGCAGGCGCTGGCGGCTGCTGTTGCGCACATGCAAACCGGCTTCGCTGAGCTGGCGCATCCACTCGCCGGCGGAATAGTCACGCACGTGGCTGGTGTCGCGCAGCACTTCGACGGTTTGCAGGTAAGTGTCCAACAGCGGGCTGCCCGGTGACAAGACGTCCACGAAAGCGGCCACGCCACCCGGTTTGAGCACCCGGCGCACTTCACGCAGGGCCAGGCCCAGGTCGCTCCAATGGTGCGCCGAGTAGCGGCTGAACACGAAGTCGAATTCGCCATCGGCAAACGGCAGGCGCTCGGCGGCGCCGTGCACGGTGCGGATGTTGTCCAGGCCACGGTCCACGGCAGCGGCGGCCACCACGTCAAGCATCTGTTGGGACAGGTCGTACGCCACCACTTCTTTAACCAACGGTGCCACGTTGAAACTCACGTGACCGGCGCCGCAACCCAGGTCCAGCAGTCGTGCAGCGCCCTGCCCGGCCAGTTCGGCCTGGAGCAGCGCGAACTCGGTGCCTTGAGCATGTACTGCGCTGCTCAGGTAGGCCGAGGCCTGTTCGCCGAATTGTTTTTGCACGACTTGGGTGTGGGCGGTGCTGGTCATGATGATGTCCCTGGTTTTTGTGTTGCTGTTGCTGGCCCTTTCGCGAGCAAGCCCGCTCCCACATTCGACCGAGTTCCTTCAGTTGAAATGCAATCAAATGTGGGAGCGGGCTTGCTCGCGAAGGGGCCAGTCCGGTCTACATGGAATCAAGCGTCACGAAACAACCAAGGCTGGCTGGCCCGGTGTTTGGTTTCAAACGCTGCAATCGCATCGCCGTCCTGCAAGGTCAGGCCGATATCGTCCAGGCCATTGATCAGGCAGTGCTTGCGGAAGGCGTCCACTTCAAAGTGATACACCTTGCCGTCCGGACGGGTCACGGTCTGCGCCGCCAGGTCGATGGTCAACTGGTAGCCCACATCGGCTTCCACCTGCTGGAACAACTCATCCACTTCGGCATCGCTCAAGATGATCGGCAGCAAGCCGTTCTTGAAGCTGTTGTTGAAGAAGATGTCGGCGTAGCTCGGCGCGATGATGCTGCGAAAGCCATATTCTTCCAGGGCCCACGGCGCGTGCTCACGGCTGGAGCCGCAACCGAAGTTTTCCCGGGCGAGCAACACGCTGGCACCCTGGTAACGCTCGGCGTTGAGTACAAAGTCCTTGTTCAGCGGGCGCTTGGAGTTGTCCTGGTAGGCGTAGCCCACGTCCAGGTAGCGCCACTCGTCGAACAGGTTCGGGCCAAAACCGGTGCGCTTGATCGATTTCAAGAACTGCTTGGGAATGATCTGGTCGGTGTCCACGTTGGCACGGTCCAACGGCGCGACTAAACCGGTGTGTTGAGTAAAAGCTTTCATCGGGTATTCCTCAGATCAATTCGCGAACGTCGATGAAACGACCGTTGACGGCAGCCGCAGCAGCCATGGCCGGGCTGACGAGATGGGTACGGCCACCGGCGCCCTGACGCCCTTCGAAGTTACGGTTGGAGGTGGACGCGCAATGCTCGCCCGACTCCAAACGGTCCGGGTTCATCGCCAGGCACATCGAGCAACCCGGCTCGCGCCATTCAAAACCGGCTTCGAGGAAGATCTTGTCGAGGCCTTCGGCTTCAGCCTGGGCCTTGACCAGGCCCGAACCTGGCACCACGATCGCCTGCTTGATGGTAGAGGCGACTTTGCGGCCCTTGGCGATCACCGCCGCAGCGCGCAAATCCTCGATCCGCGAGTTGGTGCAGGAGCCGATGAATACGCGATCCAGCTGGATGTCGGTAATCGCCTGATTGGCTTTCAAGCCCATGTACTTCAAGGCGCGCTCAATGGAACCACGCTTGACCAGGTCGGTTTCCTTGGCCGGGTCCGGCACGTTCTGGTCAACGGCCAACACCATTTCCGGCGAGGTGCCCCAGCTGACTTGCGGCTTGATCTGGGCGGCATCGAGGGTAACCACGGTGTCGAACACCGCATCGGCGTCGGAAACCAGGTCTTTCCAGGCTTCGACAGCGGCGTCCCAATCGGCACCGCTCGGTGCGAATGGGCGACCCTTGACGTAGGCAATGGTCTTTTCGTCCGCCGCCACCATGCCCACGCGGGCACCGGCTTCGATGGACATGTTGCAGATGGTCATGCGGCCTTCGATGGACAGGTCGCGAATCGCGCTGCCGGCGAATTCGATGGCGTGGCCGTTACCGCCGGCGGTGCCGATCTTGCCGATCACGGCGAGGACGATGTCCTTGGCAGTGACGCCGAAAGGCAACTCACCTTCCACCGACACCAACATGTTCTTCATTTTCTTGGCGACGAGGCACTGGGTGGCGAATACATGTTCCACCTCGGAGGTACCAATACCGTGGGCCAGGGCGCCAAACGCACCGTGGGTAGAGGTGTGGGAGTCGCCGCAAACCACGGTCATGCCGGGCAAGGTAGCGCCCTGCTCCGGGCCGATCACGTGAACGATGCCCTGGCGCACGTCATTCATCTTGAATTCGGTGATGCCATATTCGTCGCAGTAATCATCGAGGGTCTGCACCTGGAGGCGCGACACGGTGTCGACGATGGCGTCGATCCCGCCTTTACGCTCCGGTGTGGTCGGCACGTTGTGGTCCGGGGTGGCGATGATCGAGTCGACGCGCCAAGGCTTGCGCCCGGCCAGTCGCAGGCCTTCGAACGCTTGGGGCGAGGTCACTTCATGGATGATGTGACGGTCGATGTAGATCAGCGACGACCCATCATCGCGCCGTTTCACTTCATGGGAATCCCAAAGCTTGTCGTAAAGCGTTTTGCCGGCCATCACGCGGTCCTCATCAGGTGTTTCTATGCCCCGGGCCTTGAACGATTCAATAACCCTTTGGCTTGTGAGGCTGATGGTATGGCGCTACATTAAATAACTCAAATTCATATTTTTTATGCTTTGGATTACCAACTGGAATAGCACAATGGACCTGGCCAACCTCAATGCCTTTATCGCCATCGCCGAGACCGGCAGCTTCTCCGGTGCCGGTGAACGCCTGCACCTGACCCAACCGGCCATCAGCAAGCGCATCGCCGGCCTGGAGCAACAATTAAAGGTGCGCCTGTTCGACCGGCTGGGGCGTGAAGTCGGCCTCACCGAAGCCGGACGGGCGCTGCTGCCCCGGGCGTATCAGATTCTCAATGTACTGGACGACACCCGCCGCGCCCTGACCAACCTCACCGGCGAAGTCAGCGGGCGCCTGACGCTGGCCACCAGCCATCACATCGGCCTGCACCGCTTGCCACCGGTCCTGCGCACGTTCACCCGGGAATACCCGAATGTCGCGCTGGACATTCAGTTTCTCGATTCGGAAGTGGCCTACGAAGAAATCCTCCATGGCCGCGCCGAAGTGGCCGTGATCACCCTGGCGCCGGAACCCCACACGCTGGTGCGGGCCACCCCGGTGTGGGACGACCCACTGGATTTCGTGGTGGCGCCGGAACACAGCCTGATCAGCAACGGCAGCGTCAGCCTGGCGGACATCGCCCGGCACCCGGCGGTGTTTCCCGGCGGCAACACCTTTACCCACCATATCGTGCAGCGGCTGTTCGAGGCCCAGGGCCTGACGCCAAACATCGCCATGAGCACCAACTACCTGGAAACCATCAAGATGATGGTCTCCATTGGCCTTGCCTGGAGCGTGTTGCCGCGCACCATGCTCGATGACCAGGTAGCACGCATCGCTTTGCCGGGCATACAGCTCAGTCGCCAGCTAGGCTATATCGTGCACACCGAAAGGACGCTGTCGAACGCTGCGCGGGCTTTCATGAGCCTATTGGATGCACAGGTCGATCTGCCAGGGAATCAGGCTTGAATCGCCGTGGCCCGTAGACCGTGGAACCCGCGCCGAACGCCCATCGAGCCAAGGCCCTTTGATAATGCGCAACCCCGTCGATACCGTGCCACCCCTGCCCCGCATCTACGCCCTGGACCCACAGGAGGCGGAGCAAAGCTGGGACAGCGCGCCGCAACTGCTGGCGGCGCTCAACGCTGCCCGGCTGGGCGCCTGGAGCTGGGAAATCGATACCGGCCGGATCAGCTGGTCCCGAGGCACTCAGGCCCTGTTCGGCTTCGACCCGCGCCAGCCGCTGCCTGAAGACCTGGAGTACCTGGACCTGCTGGCCCCCGAGGACCGCGCCAAGGTGGTCCGGGCCTTTCATGCGGTGCTGGCCGGCGAACCCGCTGTCCAGGCCATGCACCACCGTATCCAATGGCCCGATGGCAGCCTGCACTGGCTGGAAATCAACGGCAGCCTGCTACCGGACAAGGCCGGGCGTCGGCGAATGATCGGGGTGATCCGCGAAATCACCCACCAGCGCGAGCGCGAACACGCCCTCAGCCATTCGGAAAAGCGCTTCGCCACCCTGTTCCATTTGTGCCCGCTGATGGTCCTGCTGACCCGCCAGGCGGACGGCCTGATCAGCGAAGCCAACCAGTATTTCGAAAGCCTGTTCGGCTGGCCGTTGGCCGATGCCATTGGCCGCAGCACATTGGAGCTGGGCCTCTGGGTACACCCGGAACAACGCGCGCATCTGGTCAAGGCCACCCAGCGCAAAGGCGCCCCCATCACCATGGAAGTGCAGTTTCGCGCCAGCAACGGGCAGGTCCACGATGGCACCCTCAGCGCCCAGAAAGTCGAGCTGGACGGCGAGGACTACCTGATCAGCACCTTCCTCGACACCACCGAGCGCAAGAATGCCGAGCAGGCCCTCAAGGACAGCCAGGAACGCCTGGACCTGGCCCTGGACTCGGCGCAACTGGGCACCTGGGACTGGCACATCCCCAGCGGCATGCTCTATGGCTCGGCCCGCGCCGCCCAACTGCACGGGCTGGAACCCCAACCGTTCCACGAATCCTTCGAGGCCTTCTTTGAAGGCATGCCCCAGGAAGAGCGCGAGAGCATGCGTAACGCCTACCGCACCCTGCGCGAAGGCCCGGCGGGCAACTACCAACTGACCTACCGCGTGCAACTGGAAGACGGCAGTTCGCGCTACCTGGAAAGCCGCGCCCGCCTGTATCGCGATGACACGGGCGTACCGTTGCGAATGGCCGGGACCCTGCTCGACATCACCGACCAGGTTGAACGTGAGCAGCGCCTGATCGCATCCGAAGAAAAATTCGCCAGCCTGTTCCTCGCCAGCCCCGACCCAATCTGCGTGACGCGCCTGGAGACCGGCCAGTTTATCGAGATCAACCCGGCCTTCACCCAGACCTTCGGCTGGACCGCCGCCGAGGTGCTCAACAACAACGCCGAGCAGATCGGCTTGTGGGAGGAGTCCAGCCAACGCCTGCAGCGCATCGAGCAGGTGATCCGCGAACAATCCCTGAGCAACGTGGCAATCACCGTTCATCACAAGAACGGCCAGACCCTGAACTGTGTGATATCCAGCCGCCTGATCCAGGTCAGCGACCAACCCTGCATCGTCACCACCCTGCGGGACATCACCCAACAACAACGCTCGGAAGCGGCGCTCAAGGCCAGCGAAGAGAAGTTCGCCAAGGCCTTTCATTCCAGCCCCGATGCGGTGTCGATCACCGAGCGCGATACCGGGCGCTACGTGGAGGTCAATGACGGTTTCTGCCGCCTCACCGGCTACCGCGCCGAAGAAGCGATCGGCCTGACGCTGTACCAGATCGGCATCTGGGCCGATGAAAACCAGCGCGCGGCGTTATTGGCCGAGTTGCAGATCAAGGGCCGCATTCATCACCTGGAAATGCTCTGGCACAACAAGCGCGGTGAAGTGCTGGCGGTTGAAGTGTCGGTGGAGCCCATCACCCTCAATGAAACCCCCTGCCTGTTGCTGACCGCCCGGGACGTCAGCCTGCTGAAAAACGCCCAGGCGCAGATTCGCCACCTGGCCTATCACGACCCGCTGACCAACCTGCCCAACCGCGCCCTGTTGATGGACCGCCTGAGCCAGCAGATCGCCCTGCTCAAGCGCCACAACCTGCGGGGCGCCCTGCTGTTTCTTGACCTGGACCACTTCAAGCACATCAACGATTCCCTCGGCCACCCGGTCGGCGACACGGTGCTGAAGATCGTCACTGCACGCCTTGAAGCCAGTGTGCGCATGGAAGACACCGTGGCACGCCTGGGCGGCGATGAGTTTGTGGTGCTGCTCAGCGGCCTGGAAGGCACGCGCCCGCAAGTCAGCACTCAGGTCCAGGAGCTGGCCGATACCCTGCGCGAACTGTTATCCGAACCGATGTTCCTGGATGGCCACCGCCTGCAAGTCACCCCGAGCATCGGCGTGGCGCTGATCCCCGATCACGGCTCAACCCCGGCAGATTTGCTCAAGCGCGCCGACATCGCCCTGTACCGGGCCAAGGATTCAGGGCGCAACACCATCCAGATGTTCCACAACAGCATGCAGAAAACCGCCAGCGAGCGGCTGCGCATGGAAACCGACCTGCGCCTGGCCCTGGCCCGCGGCGAGTTCAGCGTGCATTACCAACCCCAGGTGGATGCGCGCGGCAACACCATCGTCGGCGCCGAGGCCCTGGTGCGCTGGCAACATCCGCAGTTGGGCGCACAGTCCCCGACGGAATTCATCAAGGTCCTGGAAGACAGCGGCCTGATCCTTGAAGTGGGCACCTGGATCCTCGACGAAGCCTGCAGCACCTTCGCGCAGTTGATTGCCGAGGGGCTGGTAGACCCGCTGAACTTCAGCCTGTGCGTCAACATCAGCCCGCGGCAGTTTCGCCAGAATGATTTTGTCGAACGGGTAGAACGCAGCCTGCGCACCCACCACCTGCCTTATACCCTGCTGAAGCTGGAAATCACCGAAGGCATCGTGATCCAGAATCTGGACGACACCATCAGCAAAATGCGCCGCCTGAAAAAGCTCGGCGTGAGTTTTGCGATGGATGATTTCGGCACCGGCTATTCGTCGCTGACCTACCTCAAGCGCCTGCCGGTGGATGCGCTGAAGATCGACCAGTCGTTTGTGCGCGACGCCACCCATGACCCCAACGATGCGGAGATCATCCGTGCCATTGTGGCCATGGCGCGCAGCTTGAACCTGGACGTCATTGCCGAAGGAGTGGAAACCCCTGAGCAACTGGCGTTTTTGCAGGGGCTTGGGTGTCATTTGTATCAGGGGTATCTGCACAGTCGGCCCTTGCCGGTGGAAGGGTTCAGGCAGGTACTGAAGCGAATGCCCCAGGCCACTTCATCGGAATAAGTTGCACCGGATTTTCCTGATGGGCAGCTGCTTTTTGAGCCTGTAGGTTCAGGTGCTTTCCATTTTCGGACACACCTACCATGCAGGATGCAAAGCACTCCCCGGCGCTGCTAGGCGGCGCCTCGAGATAACCGGCGCCAGGGTTGATGGACACCATGGGAGCAGACAGGGCATACAGCCAATGCTGTTGAATTTCATCCATGACCAGGAGGTTCCAGAGTCGATGAGAGTAGCCGAGGCCAACTACCTATGCGGACACAGATTGCAAGGCATATGCAGCCGGCCACCATCGACTTGTCCTTTCTGCGCGCAGAAAAAAGACCACGAGATCTCGTGGCCTGTGTTTCTCAAACTCTGCACCTTTAAACCTAAACCAGCGTTAGCGCGGTGCCCTCTTCATCCATCCAGCTTGATGATTTCAGTGGGTGTTTATACCCGTAATCATCAAAAGCCCCATCAACGACGACAACAGAATGCATGAAGTTCGCCAACGTGCCGGTTGCACCATCTGCCAGCGCCTGGACGCTGCTGCTTCGGGTAAAGGCGAACAAACCCAGACGCCGCAGTGCATCACCAGGGGTCTCGCCATCATTGAGCGTGCTCATCGCCGCTTCAAAGCTCTCGCCGGCACGAAACTCGTGGTTCTCCATTTGCGCCCGCTTGGCGCTGACGGCGTACAGGAAATTCGCATCCTTGAGCAGGCCGGCGTCGGTGCCTTTGAAATTCGAGTGTTCCCGGGCTGTTTTCAGTTCTGCATGGGTCAAGCTGACCTTGCTGGAATCGCGCATCGTCACGGTATAACCGTCGCGGGTCTCGGTGATGTTTTTATAGATGCCCCGGGGACTTTGCCCATACTTCATCATCGCCGCCTTGATCGCCGATACCGTGACACAGTTCCCCTCGACACCTTGATAGAATCCACTCCAGATATCCCCAGGCCTGACCCCGACCGGTACATTGGAAATAGGTGGGGGCCGCGTGCTTGAACCAACGGACACTCCGTCCGGTACCTCCTCGGCGAGCATGTAGCCATAAGATTTGACGATAGATGGCTTGTCACCATTGCTGTGCTGCAGGCCATCCAGTACCAAGGCACTCGAATAGCCAAAAGTACTGACCACCCCCACCGCGCCCTGCTCCTGCATCTTGGCGGGTGGCACGATGCGCAAGAAGCCAGTCATGCCCAAGCCCTTCAACACGCGGTATTCCGTATCGCCTTTGAGCGTGTTCGATAAAACCTTTTCAAACGATGCCCCAGGCTCCTGGTCACCGCGGGTCATCTGCTTGCGCTTCGTGTACGCCGCCAGCATGAAGTTGGCCTGCTTCACCGCGTCGGGGTTGTTCCCAGCGAATCGCGAGGCCGTGGTCGCTTGCTGCAACTCTTGCCGGGAAAAATGCAGTTCGAAACCGTCCTTCATCGTGATGTTATAACCGTCTCCCGCCGGGGTGACTTTCTCGAACATATCCGTGGCGTCTGGACCAAACCTCATCATCATCATTTTTATGACGCAGGCATGGCTGCTGCCATCAACAACCTCACCGAATCCTCGCTCGGCCGCGTTAAATCCGCTGAGAATGTCAATGGGCTTGCGGCCACGCCGGGTGGACGGCGTATCGACGTGGGGAACATCGACCGGAGCAACCGGCACATCCCGCTTGACCGGCTTAGCCGTTTGCCCCTCCTTGTCCAGCACGTAGACGTAGGGACGGTCGGGGCGATATTGACGGTCAAACCGATGCGCCACCCCATCCCGAATCAGCGCGGCACCGAAGTTATGCGCCTCCATGACGCCGACAGAGTTCTTGCCGACGAGTTGCTCCGAAGGGATCTGCTGCATAAAACGGCCCATGCCCATGCCCTTGAGCAGGTTCGATGCAGTCTCACCCTGTAAGGACGTGGTCAAGGCCGCGTTAAAGCTGCTGCTGATACGGCTGTCGGAACTGGACAATTGTTTGCGCTTGACGAAGACAGCCAATGCGAAATTCGCGTTTTCCACTGTACTGGCATCACCACCGACAAATCTCGACGCTGAGGCAGTGCCATGCACTTCATGATCGGAAACATGCAACTTATAACCGTCTTTCAGCGTAACGTCATACCCCGAGCCAACGCGCTTTACTTCATCAAATAGATCAGCGCGCGCAGGACCGAAGGTCGATATCATCATCTGGATAACAGCAGAATGGCTGCTCGTATCAAAATGCTCACCGAACTGTCGCTCGGTAGAATTCAAAGTACTTACACTGTCGACGGATTTATTTTCGCCCCCGTATACACGCGCCGGATGATGGACCGCCGTACTCATTGCATAACCCGTATTCATCGTAATCATGGAGCACTCCTTTAAAGGGCGAACACACAATAGCCCGTGGTAAACGCTGCCACCTGCACGTTGCGTTCAGGCATAAAAAGAAAGTGCATGAACACGGCATACAGTATTTTCTGCACGCGATGAACTGCACTCAGTCAGATAATAAGTTCAACAAGATCTAGTTATAGATTTAACGTGTTGCGCAGCAACGATCATCTTCTTATTGTTTTATGGACGGCCCGTTAGCCAACCAATGCAATAGCCCGTCCAAACCGCGGTCTTCCCGCTTTAGTCCCATACATCTCCTCACACCCATCAACCACTGCTACAGAGTGCCTGCTCCTGTTGACCATACCGATCAATGATTTATCAGCAAACGCACTGACCGGAACTTCTTTCATATGCTGGCGCAAGCCCAGACGCTTGAAGCCTTCCCCGGGCCCCGTTTCGTCCTCACCGTCGTTGAGGCTGTTGATCGCGGATTGAAAGCTCCTGCCTGCAGTCCCGTCATTGTTTTCCAGCATCGCTCGCTTGGCGCTGACGGCAAATAGAAAGTGCGCATCCTTGAGCATGCCGGGATCGCGCATCGGGACAAACTTCGAGCCACGTCTGGCTTGGGCCAATTCATCCTTGCTCAAATCCAGCGCGTACCCGTCACGCATGACAATGTGATAGCCATCACCCTTGGCTTGAACAGACTTGAAGATATCGGTCGGGCTTTGACCGAACTTCGCCATCGCCGCCTTGATCGCCGAAATGGTCACGCAATTACCGTCAGGGCCCTGGCGAAAACCGTTCCATATATTTGCCGGCTTGGCGCCGTTGCGCTTATCGGACAGATCAGGAAGCGGCTGCTGTGTTGGATCCGGCAGGGGTGCATCCGGCTTGGGCAGCACTGCCGGCGGGGGTGCAGGCGTTACCTTGGTCGCCACTGTATTCGCCAGTTCCTTGCCCGCCAGCAGGCCTTGCAACTGTGTAAAAAACTGGGTGAACAGTTCGAGGAGCTTTGCTAACAGCGGGGTGTCGCTGGCTGTGTTCCCAACGGTACTTTGATCGTTATTACCGAACGATGAGAGAACCTGTTTATTAACGAATACCGGCTGCACGGGAACCGATCGTCCTGGTGTGTTGCCGGTTTGCGAATGTTGATAATAGTTTCTGACCGCGCCCGCATTATTGATTTCTGAACAAGACATATAACCATCCTTCATCAAGGGCCCCCCGACGTTTTTTATCGGGAGCGCCTTGTTGAAAAAAACTGAGGAAGTGGCCGACTTACCTGCTTATCCGGCGGCCGGGATTAAACCGCCAGTCGTTGTCGAACGCTCGACGCCTGCCGCTGGTTTCGAACTCAAAGAAATCCTCAGACGGCCCTGGCGAAGTGATGTCCGGCTCCGGCTTATCCGGCTTCGGAGCATCTGGTTTAGGCGCATCCGGCTTCGGTGGGACCGGAGCGTCTGGCTTCGGCGGGACCGGTGCATCGGGCTTCGGTGGGACTGGCACGTCTGCCTTCGGCGGAACCGGTGCATCGGGCTTCGGCGGAACCGGCACGTCTGGCTTCGGCGGGACCGGTGCATCGGGCTTCGGCGGAACCGGCACGTCGGCCTTCGGCGGAACCGGTGCATCGGGCTTAGGCGAAACCGGCACATCCGGCTTCGGCGGGACCGGTGCATCGGGCTTCGGCGGGACCGGCACGTCTGGCTTCGGCGGGACCGGTGCATCGGGCTTCGGCGGAACTGGCACGTCTGGCTTCGGCGGGACCGGCACGTCCGGCTTCGGCGGGACCGGTGCATCTGGCTTCGGCGGAACCGGCACGTCGGCCTTCGGCGGGACCGGTGCATCGGGCTTAGGCGGGACCGGCTTCGTTGCATCCGGGTGAGGACAATGGCAGTTCATCACTTGGACCGTGACGTTCACGTCGGAACTGCTCCGGGCGTTCGGCTGCACGTCCTTGCCCGATGCGGGGTCTGGCCTGCGGGGCTCTGGCAGGGGTTTAGGCGTTACCTTAACCTCGGAACTCGGGACCGCTGGATTGTTTGCTGGCTTGTCTTTCTGTACCGACACCTCAGGGTTGGGCCCGGACTTGTCCTTGAGTGCAGTGTTCAATACCGGCGAGTTGGTCTCGGCTTTGTCCTTGGCTACAGTGTTCGGCACTTGCGAGTCAGTCCCCGCCTTGTCCTTGGCCGCAGTGTCCGGCACATTCGATTTACTGTCCGCCTTATCCTTCACCGGAGTATCGCTACTCTTTTCGGGTTTAGGCAGCGGGCCAGCATCGGGTACCAACTTGGGCACCCCCCCCTGCCCGGACAGCATGTTCCGTATGGCCTTGAATGCATATTCAAACAACTCGAACAACTTCTCGAGTGCATCCTTGTTGAAGGTAACGGTTCCATCCGTCACCACGGCGGGATTGTTTTTCAATACTGTGCCGGGCGTATTCGCCCGGATTTCGCCGGCGCTCTTGTCGACAGACTTTGGCAGGTCTGCATTCTGCTGATTGAAGTCATTAGTCAAGCGAGGGAAATTATTGACCGACAAATTAGACATAAACAAATCCTTATTCAGTGATTGCCAAAACTCCTTCAGCGGTCTGCAAACAGACCGTCCAGGTTCTGGACTGGAAACAAACCCGAGTGCTGCACACTCCCTACTTTCGTGGGTGTTGCGAGCATCGGGTTCCGAAAATCGGCCTTCACATAAGGAAATCAAATGAAAATAGAGACTTTATCCTATGGACTTTCCGTAAAACATCATGCCTACCCGGTGGTCGCCGTGGGCAAAATGGATATATCAGGCAACAGTCAGCCGTTAAGGCAAATTGATGAAATCACTCACCCACGCCAGTCATTCATATCTGTGTTATTGCGCGCGCCCCTCATACTCCAACTAACAAAACTTAAAAATATGCGCCGCTGACACCGCAAGACTCTGTAGCAAACAAGAAACTTGCTCACATATATAAAGCAATCAAAAAGCTCTAGTCACGTGCCCACAAACACTCGCTGTTAACGATCCGTGGCCTTATTTCAAGCAAAAAAAAGGGCGCCCACGGCACCCTTTCCTACTGAATTGAAACGCTTATATATATGTACTCAATTTTGCAGCGCAACCGAATCAGGCACCCCCAACAATCGTCCTACCTGCTCCAGGTCGGTTTCCCGCCGCATCAGCGTAAATAGTTCAACTGCTTCGGGATAGTTGCGGGTCAGCATCGCCAGCCATTGCTTCAAGCGTCCCGGCGCCTGGCGCTCGGTCAATTGCTCAACGGATTGCCGCCAGAATTCCTGGAGCATGGGTTGCATCTGCGCCCAAGTCATCTCGACCACCTCTTCCCCGGCCCGCGCGGCAGCAATCTGCCGGGCCAGGTCGGGACGGGCCACCAGACCGCGACCGAGCATGATGTCTTCGACACCACTGATTTCGCGACACCGCCGCCAGTCTTCAACGCTCCAGATATCACCGTTGGCGAACACTGGCACCTTGACCACCTCTTGCACACGCGGGATCCACTCCCAGTGCGCCGGAGGTTTGTAGCCGTCAGCCTTGGTGCGGGCATGCACCACGATATGCGCTGCGCCGCCTTCGGCCAGGGCTGTGGCGCACACCAGGGCACCGTCGGGGCTGTCGAAGCCCAGGCGCATCTTGGCCGTGACGGGAATATGTGCCGGCACCGCACGCCGTACGTGTTCGACGATCTGGTTAAGCAGCTCCGGCTCCTTGAGCAGCACCGCACCGCCACGGGACTTGTTCACGGTCTTGGCCGGGCAACCGAAGTTGAGGTCAACCACCTGAGAGCCCAGCTCACACGCCAGGGCGGCGTTTTCCGCCAAACACACCGGGTCTGAACCGAGTAACTGCACACGCAGCGGCACGCCGGCAGCGGTCTTGGCACCGTGCAGCAACTCAGGGGCGAGTTTGTGGAAATAGGCAGGCGTCAGCAGGCGGTCGTTGACCCGGATGAACTCGGTCACGCACCAATCAATACCACCGACCCGGGTCAGCACGTCCCGCAGGATGTTGTCGACCAACCCCTCCATGGGCGCCAAAGCAATTTGCATGGAAAACACTCAACGAAAAACGTGGCGCAGTTTACTGGTTTCAGACGCTGGCAGGTAATCCGCCTTGCAGCGCAGGGCCATAACCCTCAAGAAATTCCGACGGCATGCGCTTGGGCTTGCCGCTGGACAGTTCGATGCAGACAAAGGTTGTTTGCGCTCGCAGCAAGGTAGCGCCATCACGCGGGCGTACCAGCTGGAAGCGTCGTGTCATTTTCAGGCGCTGGTCCCAGTCGACGATCCAGGTCGCCAACTGCAGCTCATCGCCCTCGTAACCGGCGGCGAGGTAATCGATCTCATGACGCACCACGGCCATCGCGCGATCCAGCCTGCGGTACTCGCTAAGGTCCAGCCCCAGGCGCTGGGAATGGCGCCAGGCGCAGCGTTCGAGCCAGGACACGTAAACGGCGTTGTTGGCGTGCCCCAGACCGTCGATGTCTTCGGCACCGACCTGCAGATCGATGATAAATGGCGTTGCCAAATCCCAGCCCATGGGGTGCTCCCGGTCGATTAATGTCGGCGGCGAGCAGTGTAACCCATGGCTCAGGCGGTTTGGCGCTCCGGCATGTGGCGGCCGGCCAGCAGCGCCAGCACGCCCTCGATCACACGCGGATCCGCCAGCACTTTCTGGTGCCCGCCCTGCTCCAGGCGCAGCAGGCGGCTGTCGAACCAGGCGTCATGGATGACCTGGCAAGCCTTGACCGAGACGAAGGTATCGTCTTCGGCATGCACGATCAGGCCCGGGATATTCATTTGATAGTGGGCGACATCGAGGTGCTTGAGGGGCATGCCCATCGTCAGCTCGACCTCCTGGATAAACGCCGAACGCGCTCGCGCCGGCAAACCGACCATGCCGGCAAAGCCGCGCAGTACGTCGAGAAACCGCGAGGGTGCGGCGATGCTGACCAACGCCTTGGTGCGCAAGCCCAACTGCACCGCCAACATCGCGCTGGCCCCACCCATGGAGTGACCGACAACCGCATGCAGCGGTGGCAGTTCGGCAGCCGCTTCCAGCATGGCACGGGCAAACAGCAGCACATGGGCTTCGCGCCCCGGCGAACGCCCGTGAGCCGGACCATCCAGCGCAACCACCGAATAACCCGCCTCCACCAATGCGCTGATCAGGCTGGCGAATTGCGTCGGGCGCCCTTCCCAGCCGTGCATCAACAGCACCGCAGGGCCCTGGCCCCACTTCAGCGCCGACAGGCCGAAACGCAAAGTGATGCGCTCGGACTGCGCCAGCAGCGGCAGCTCCCAATCACGGGGCGGCAAATCGCGAGGCGTCATGAACACCCGACGCATCTTGCTGGCCACCGTTTGCGGCGCCAGCCGGCCCAAGGTGCCATTGACGCCACGAATCCATTTCAACGTGCCCATCGCTCATCCCTCAGGCCAGAAGCCGTTCTTAACGCACTGCGGACTTGGCCGCACGCAATACACGATCCGATAACTCACCCGGGCCCAGGGCGCGGGCCAGCGACAAGCCACCGATCATCAGTGCCATGTCGGCCAGGGCCTTGTCGGTGTCTTCCGGGCTGGCGGCCAGCTGTGCTGCCATCAGTTCGCAGTGTTCGTTCAAGGCCTGGCGAAATTCGTCCGGCAGGCGGCTCATCTCGCCCACGGTGGACGGGATCGGGCACGCCTGGCTGGTGGAGTCACGGTGTTTACGCGACAGGTAGAACGCTGCGACCAGCGCGCGACGCTCTTCACCGGTCAGCGAGGAGTCCATGTCATCGACGGCGGCGCGACGCCGGGCCAGCAACTCGGTGAAGGCCTCCAGCATCAGTGCGTCCTTGCTTTCAAAGTGCGCGTAGAAACCGCCGACGGTAAGCCCCGCCGCGCCCATGACTTCGCCCACACTCGGCTCGGCCGGGCCGCGTTGTACCAGGGCGGCGCCGGCAGCTTGCAGAATGCGTTCACGGGTTTGCGCTTTTTTATCGTTCATCGTTGCCTCCGAATCTCATGCTTCGAATATTATTACCATAATAATATTTCGCAAGCCACAGGCATGACCATTGGTCAGAAGAACATTCAGGGAAAAAGGAAGGAGGATTGGCCAAACGCCAGACAAACAAAAGGGCCATTCAATAATTGAATGACCCTTAAAAATCCCGCAGAGCGGGTAATCGTGGCGTCCCCTAGGGGACTCGAACCCCTGTTACCGCCGTGAAAGGGCGGTGTCCTAGGCCACTAGACGAAGGGGACACAAACCTTCTGTACAACTGATCAGCGCTGAGAACTGATCGAATTCAAGGACGGTGTGGCCAGACCTTGAACCTGTAAATTGGTGGAGCTAAACGGGATCGAACCGTTGACCTCTTGCATGCCATGCAAGCGCTCTCCCAGCTGAGCTATAGCCCCGGATTTTTCGCCTCGCGGCGCAGCAGACCTTTCGAACTGCTTGTTGAAACTGGCGTCCCCTAGGGGACTCGAACCCCTGTTACCGCCGTGAAAGGGCGGTGTCCTAGGCCACTAGACGAAGGGGACACAAACCTTCTATACAACGTGATCAGGCTGAGTCTGATCGAATTCAAGGACGGTGTGGCCAGACCTTGAACCTGTAAATTGGTGGAGCTAAACGGGATCGAACCGTTGACCTCTTGCATGCCATGCAAGCGCTCTCCCAGCTGAGCTATAGCCCCTCGTCGGTGAGGACGGGGCGAATCTTAATGGCGTATTCGAAACGTGTCAAATTTATTTTCAACAATTTTCAAAATTTTTTGCCGAGATAACAATCACTTACCGAGCAAACCCCGGAAAACCGGGGTTTGGCCGTTACAACAGCGTGCTTAAGCGATAGCGCCCAGCAGCTTTTCCCATTCCTTGTTTTCTTTCTTCGACACACCACCAAGCAAATCAAGGGCTTGGCGCAGACGGAAGCGAGTCAGGTCCGGGCCCAGAATTTCCATCGCATCGAGCACCGACACCGAACTCGCCTGCCCGGTGATCGCGGCAAACATCAGCGGCATGGCATCGCGCAATTTCAGCTCCAGGGATTCAACCACCGCCTGGATAGTCGCGGTAATCGCATCCTTCTCCCACTGGCGCAGGCTTTCGAGCTTCCACAGGATCAACTGCATCAACTGGCGAACCTGGTCACCCGAGAGTTTCTTCGACTCAAACAGCTTCACGTCCGGGTTCACGCCACCGGCAAAGAAGAAACTCGCCAACGGTGCGACCTGGCTGAAGGTCTCCACCCTGCCCTGCACCAGCGGCGCGATCTTCATCATGTACTCGGGGTTCAACGCCCATTTCTGCACGCGGCTGGCGAACTCTTCCACCGGCAGGTCACGCAGCCACTGGCCGTTGAGCCACGAGAGTTTCTCGATGTCGAAGATCGGCCCACCCAGGGACACGCGGGACAGGTCGAAGTTATCGACCATTTCCTGCAACGAGAACTTCTCGCGCTCGTCCGGCATCGACCAGCCCATGCGGCCCAGGTAGTTGAGCATCGCTTCGGGCATGAAGCCCATGCGCTCGTAGAAGGTCACCGAGGTCGGGTTCTTGCGCTTGGACAGCTTGCTCTTGTCCGGGTTACGCAGCAGCGGCATGTAGCACAGCTGCGGTTGTTCCCAGCCGAAGTACTCGTACAGCAGGATCAGTTTCGGCGCCGATGGCAGCCACTCTTCGCCACGCAGTACGTGGGTGATGCCCATCAAGTGGTCGTCCACCACGTTGGCCAGGAAGTACGTCGGCAGGCCGTCGGTCTTCATCAGCACTTGCATGTCCATGCGGTCCCACGGGATCTCGACGTCACCGCGCAACATGTCCGGCACCACGCACACGCCTTCGCTCGGCACCTTCATGCGGATAACGTGCGGTTCGCCGGCAGCCAGGCGCCGGGCCACTTCTTCCTTCGACAGCAGCAGTGCGCGGCCGTCATAGCGCGGGGTTTCACCACGGGCCTGTTGCTCGGCACGCATCTGGTCCAGCTCTTCGGCGGTGCAGAAGCACGGGAAGGCGTGGCCCATGTCGACCAGTTGCTGGGTGTACTGCTTGTAGATGTCGCTGCGCTCGCTCTGGCGATACGGGCCGTGGGGGCCGCCGACGTCCGGGCCTTCAGCCCAGGTAATGCCCAACCAGCGCAGGGCATCGAAAATCTGCTGTTCCGACTCGCGCGTGGAGCGCAGTTGATCGGTGTCTTCGATCCGCAGGATGAATTCACCGCCATGCTGCTTGGCAAAGCAGTAGTTGAACAAGGCGATGTAAGCAGTACCTACGTGGGGATCCCCAGTAGGCGATGGCGCGATGCGCGTGCGGACGGTGGTCATGGCGGGTCTCGAATTGGCGATAAAACTGAAAATGAAACAAGGGGCGAATGGTAACAGCCCCAAGCCCTTGGGCTCCAGCGTGGGGAGGCGAACAAAGGGCATATGAGACAAGCTCCGGTCTCAAGTCTCGACATGGCTATTTGCCAGACCGTTCGCTGGCTATATTCCATTACCTTTTGTCGACGACATTATTGCCATGCCTGCCCCGCTCAAACGCCGCCTGTTTATCTTCCTGTTTATCGTGGTCCTGATCGCCGCGGGCTTTTTCGCCCAGTGGTTCTTCAAGGGCCGTTTTTATGAAAGCACCGACAACGCCTACGTCCAGGGCGAGATCACCCGGGTCTCCAGCCAACTGGGTGCGCGCATCGTCGAGGTGCTGGTGGGCGACAACGAGCACGTGGAAAAAGGCCAACTGCTGGTCAAGCTCGAAGGCGACGACTTCCACCTCGCCGTCGACCGCGCCAACGCCGCCCTGGCCATGCGCGAAGCCGAGCGCGTGCAGGCCCAGAGCAAACTGACCCAGCAAGCCAGCCTGATCGCCGCCGGTGCAGCCAAGGTCTCGTCCAGCCAGGCCACCCTCGGCCGCTCGCAGATCGACCTGAACCGCGCACAAACCCTGCGCAAACCCGGCTATGTCTCCGAAGAACGGGTCACCACCCTCGACGCCGACAACCACATCGCCCGCTCCCAGGTGACCATGGCCCAGGCCGACCTGCAGGGCCAGCGCCAGCAGGTCAACGCCCTGAACGCCGAGATCAAGCGCCTCGACGCGATGATCGCCAACGCCAGGACCGACCTGGCCCAGGCCGAACTGAACCTGACCCGCAGCGAAATCCACGCGCCCATCAGCGGCCTGATCGGCCAGCGTGCCGCGCGCAACGGTCAATACGTACAGGCCGGCGCCTACCTGCTGTCGATCGTCCCGGACCAGGACATCTGGGTGCAGGCCAACTTCAAGGAAACCCAGATCGGCCACATGCAACCCGGGCAAAAGGCCGAGCTGACATTCGACGCCTACAGCGATACTCCAATCGAAGGCCGCGTCGCCAACCTGTTCGGCGCCTCCGGCGCGCAATTCAGCCTGCTGCCGCCGGACAATGCCACGGGCAACTTCACCAAAGTCGTACAACGGATTCCGGTCAAACTGACCTTCGCCGCCGACAACCCGCTGCAAGGCAAAATCCGCCCGGGCATGTCGGTGACGGTCAAAGTGAACATCCAAGACCCGCACGATGGCCGGTGATCAACTGCTGCCGCCGGTAGGCGAACCGAGCCGGCGCGACTGGATCGCGGTCATGAGCGTGATGCTCGGCGCCTTCATGGCAGTGCTCGACATCCAGATCACCAACTCGTCCCTCAAGGACATTCAAGGCGCGCTGTCGGCCACCCTGGAAGAAGGTTCGTGGATTTCCACCTCCTACCTTGTGGCCGAAATCATCATGATCCCCCTCACCGCCTGGCTGGTGCAGCTGCTGTCGGCGCGTCGGCTGGCGGTGTGGGTCTCGGGCGGGTTCCTGATCGCCTCGCTGATGTGCTCCATGGCCTGGAGCCTGGAAAGCATGATCGTATTCCGCGCGCTGCAGGGTTTTACCGGCGGCGCGCTGATCCCCCTGGCGTTCACCCTCACGCTGATCAAGCTGCCCGAACATCACCGCGCCAAAGGCATGGCCATGTTCGCCATGACCGCCACCTTCGCCCCGTCCATCGGCCCGACCATTGGCGGCTGGCTCACGGAAAACTGGGGTTGGGAATACATCTTCTACATCAACATCCCACCGGGCCTGATCATGATCGCCGGGCTGCTGTACGGCCTGGAGAAAAAGGACTCCAACTGGGACTTGCTCAAAAGCACCGACTATCTCGGCATCCTAACCATGGCCGTAGGCCTTGGGTGTTTGCAGGTGTTTCTGGAAGAAGGCCATCGCAAGGATTGGCTGGAATCCAGCCTGATTGTCAGCCTGGGCACCGTCGCCCTGTTGAGCTTGATCACCTTTGTGATCGTGCAGATGTCCAAGCCCAACCCGCTGATCAACCTGCGGATCCTCGGCAATCGCAATTTCGGGCTATCGAGTATTTCGAGCCTGGGGATGGGCGTGGGGTTGTATGGCTCGATTTATCTGCTGCCGCTGTACCTGGCGCAGATCCAGAACTACAACGCCCTGCAAATCGGCGAAGTGATCATGTGGATGGGCGTTCCGCAGCTGTTCCTGATTCCGCTGGTGCCCAAGCTGATGAAGTACGTGTCGCCCAAGTGGCTGTGCACCCTGGGGTTCGGGCTGTTCGGGTTGGCGAGTTTTTCATCGGGGGTGCTGAACCCGGACTTTGCCGGCGACCAGTTCAACCGCATCCAGATCATCCGTGCGCTGGGGCAGCCGTTGATCATGGTGACAATTTCGTTGATTGCCACGGCATACATCATGCAGAAGGACGCGGGGTCGGCGTCGAGCCTGTTCAATATTTTGCGAAACCTGGGCGGGGCGATCGGGATTGCGTTGCTGGCGACGCTGCTGGATGCGCGCACCAAGACCTACTTTGATTACCTGCGTGAGGCGATTGTGCCGACCAATCCGCAGGTGGCAGAGCGCATGGCCAGGCTGACGGAGACGTTTGGGAGTGAGACGGCGGCGTTGGGCAAGTTGAGTGAGATAGCGCATCAGCAGGCGCAGATCATGGCCTACAACGATGCGTTTCACTTTGTGGGGTTGGCGTTGGGGATCAGTATGGTGGCGATCTTGTTGACCAAGGCGTTGCCGGCGGGGCTTAAGGCTGGGGAAGCCCACTGAAATAACCTGTGGCGAGGGAGCTTGTTGTGGCGAGGGAGCTTGCTGCCGCTGGAGTGCGGAGCGCTCCCAGAATTTTGGGGCCGCTTCGCAGCCCAGCGGGAGCAAGCTCCCTCGCCACAAAGAGCTTGAAGATCGTTCCCACGCTCTGCGTGGGAATGCCTCACTGGACGCTCCGCGTCCGCTCTTGGGACGCAGAGCGTCCCGGGCTGCTTTCCCACGCAGAGCGTGGGAACGATCATCAGACCGCCAGCAACCGCTCCCGCAACTTGCCGATCTCATCGCGCATCTGCGCCGCCGCTTCAAACTCCAGATCCCGCGCCAACTGGTACATCTTCTCTTCCAGCTGGCGAATACGCTTGGTGATCTCGCTCGGCGAACGCAATTCCGCTTCGTACTTGGCATTCTCCTCCGCAGCCTTGGCCATACCCTTGCGCTTCTTGCTGCGCGAACCCGGCACCGTTGCGCCTTCCATGATGTCGGCCACATCCTTGAACACACCCTTCGGCGTGATGCCATGCTCCAGGTTGTAGGCAATCTGCTTGTCGCGACGACGCTCGGTCTCGCCAATCGCCCGTTCCATGGAACCGGTAATCCGGTCCGCATACAGAATCGCCCGGCCATTCAGGTTGCGCGCCGCCCGGCCAATGGTCTGGATCAACGAACGCTCAGACCGCAGGAAGCCTTCCTTGTCCGCATCCAGAATCGCCACCAGGGACACTTCCGGCATATCCAGGCCTTCACGCAGCAGGTTGATCCCCACCAGCACATCGAACGCCCCCAGGCGCAGGTCGCGGATGATTTCCACGCGCTCCACGGTGTCGATGTCCGAGTGCAAATAACGCACGCGCACGCCGTGGTCGGCCAGGTAATCGGTCAAGTCTTCGGACATGCGCTTGGTCAGCGTGGTGACCAGCACCCGCTCTTCCAGGGCCACGCGCTTGGTGATCTCCGAGAGCAAGTCATCCACCTGGGTCAGCGCCGGGCGGATTTCGATTTGCGGGTCCACCAGGCCGGTCGGGCGCACCAGTTGCTCAATCACACGCCCGGCATGTTCGGCCTCGTAGTTACCCGGCGTGGCCGAGACAAAAATCGTCTGCGGGCTGATGCCTTCAAACTCGTCAAAACGCATCGGCCGGTTATCCAGCGCCGATGGCAGGCGGAAGCCGTATTCCACCAGGGTCTCTTTACGGGAACGGTCACCTTTGTACATCGCGCCCACCTGCGGCACGCTGACGTGGGACTCGTCGATCACCAGCAAGGCATCGTCCGGCAGGTAATCGAACAAGGTAGGTGGCGCCTGCCCGGACTCGCGGCCCGAGAGGTAGCGCGAGTAGTTTTCGATGCCGTTGCAGTAGCCCAGTTCTAGGATCATCTCCAGGTCGAAGCGGGTGCGCTGTTCCAGGCGCTGGGCTTCCACCAGCTTGTTGTTGGAACGCAGGTATTCCAGGCGCTCCACCAGCTCAGCCTTGATGCCCTCGATGGCGCCCATCAGGGTTTCGCGCGGGGTCACGTAGTGGCTTTTCGGGTAGAAGGTGAAGCGCGGCAGCTTGCGGATCACCTCGCCGGTCAACGGGTCGAAGGCCGACAGGCTCTCGACTTCATCGTCGAACAGCTCGATGCGGATCGCTTCCAGGTCGGATTCCGCCGGGTAGATGTCGATCACATCGCCGCGCACGCGGAAGCTCGCCCGGGCGAAATCTATGTCGTTGCGGGTGTATTGCAGGCTCGTCAGGCGACGCAACAGTTCGCGCTGGTCGAGTTTGTCGCCGCGGTCGACGTGCAGCACCATCTTCAAATAGGTTTCCGGGCTGCCCAGGCCGTAGATGCACGACACCGTGGTGACGATGATCGCGTCTTTACGTTCCAGCAGCGCCTTGGTCGCCGAGAGCCGCATCTGCTCGATGTGGTCGTTGATCGAGGCGTCTTTCTCGATAAAGGTGTCGGACGACGGCACGTAGGCTTCCGGCTGGTAGTAGTCGTAGTAGGAAACGAAGTACTCCACCGCGTTGTTCGGGAAGAACGCCTTGAACTCGCCATACAACTGCGCGGCCAGGGTCTTGTTCGGCGCCAGCACCAGGGTCGGGCGGTTCACCTGGGCGATCACGTTGGCGATGCTGAAAGTCTTGCCGGAGCCGGTCACCCCGAGCAAGGTCTGGTGCGCGAGGCCGGCCTCAATGCCTTCGACCATCAGGCGGATGGCTTCCGGTTGATCGCCGGCAGGCTCGAAACGGGTGACTAGCTGGAAATCCGACATAACGTACCTCTTGAGTCACCCCGGGGCCGGAAAAAGCAACGGGGACGAAAAAGACCGCGACCCGCGACTGTTCGGCGCAGGTTGCAGGAAAAAACCATGATAGCTGTAGAAGTGGAGGCGAATGTGACGGGTTTCAAGGCAATCGTCCTACATGCCGTTGGTCACCCATGTTGCAATAAGACTAACGGTCGGTAAATAAACCGAAAAACTTGGCCGAAAAGCCGTTTCGGCTGTCGCCGTGAGCAGTGATGGCCTCTATACTAGCTCCCCGTTTGTGCACCGCTCTAGTGCATTCGGCTGGAGCGCGACACGTCCCTCCACTCTCTATAGAGCTGCCGCAAAAATGAGCCTGTTCTCCGCTGTCGAAATGGCACCACGCGATCCAATCCTGGGCCTCAACGAAGCATTCAACGCCGATACCCGAACCACCAAGGTGAACCTTGGCGTGGGCGTTTACTGCAACGAGGAGGGGAAGATTCCACTCTTGCGTGCCGTTGCCGAAGCGGAAGCCATTCGCGTGGCGCAACACGCCGCCCGTGGCTACTTGCCGATCGACGGTATTGTCGCCTACGACCAGGCCGTGCAAAAGCTGCTGTTCGGCGCGCAATCGCCGCTGATCAGCTCCGGCCGCGTCATCACCGCCCAAGCGGTCGGCGGCACCGGCGCCCTGAAAATCGGCGCTGACTTCCTCAAGCAACTGCTGCCCAACGCCGTCGTCGCCATCAGCGACCCGAGCTGGGAAAACCACCAGGCGCTGTTCGAAAAAGCCGGCTTCCCGGTGCAAACCTATCGTTACTACGACGCCGCCACCCACGACGTAAACCGCGCCGGCCTGCTGGAAGACCTCAACGCCCTGCCGCCACAGTCCATCGTCGTGCTGCACGCCTGCTGCCACAACCCGACCGGCGTCGACCTGAGCCCGGCCGACTGGCAACAAGTGCTGGACGTGGTCAAGGCGAAAAACCTCGTGCCGTTCCTCGACATGGCCTACCAGGGCTTTGGCGACGGCATCGACGAAGACGCCGCTGCGGTGCGCCTGTTCGCCGAGTCGGGCCTGACCTTCTTTGTGTCCAGCTCGTTCTCCAAGTCGTTCTCGCTGTACGGCGAGCGCGTGGGCGCCCTGTCCATCGTCACCGACTCCAAGGAAGAAAGCGCGCGCATCCTGTCCCAGGTCAAGCGCGTGATCCGCACCAACTACTCCAACCCGCCGACCCACGGCGCGGCGATTGTGGCGGCGGTGCTGAACAACCCTGAGCTGCGTGCCCAGTGGGAAGCGGAACTGGCCGAAATGCGCCTGCGCATTCGCGGCATGCGCGAGCAGATGGTGGCTGACCTGGCCAAGGCGGCTCCGGGCCACGACTTCAGCTTCGTCGGTCGCCAGCGCGGGATGTTCTCCTACTCCGGCCTGAGCGTTGAACAAGTGACACGCCTGCGCAACGAGTTTGGTATCTACGCGCTGGATACCGGTCGTATCTGTGTGGCGGCGTTGAACCAGAAAAACATTGATGCAGTGACCAAGGCCATCGTTCAGGTGCTGTAAGCCTGTTGTGATGCAAAAAAAGGGGAAGCCGGTGGCTTCCCCTTTTTACTGCAACATTCTTTTGTGAACACCGAACCTGTGGCGAGGGGGCTTGTCCCCCGTTGGGCTGCGCAGCGGCCCCAAAAACCTGCCACCGTGAACTTTCTGAATGAATGCGGTGCCTGAATGGGGGCCGCTTCGCGCCCCAGCGGGAGCAAGCTCCCTCGCCACAGGGTGAGCAGATTGCTTCAATAGATGAGTGCATCCCCCCTAAAAATTCGCTGCTTTCAGTCCGCTGCCCCTAGACTGACAGCAAGACAGTCCCCTTCCTTGAGTAGCCTATGAGAAACGACGACCTGGACCTGCGTGCCGACCGCGACGAACTGGACCACTTCACCCCGCGCCCACCACCCGCCAAGCGCCAGAAAAGCCTGGTGCTGCAAGTCGCGCTCGGCGTATTCCTCGGTGGTTTGGCCTTATGGCTGGTGCAACTGGGCGCCGGCGCCCTGATGGCCAAGCTGGCCATGGGCACCTTCCAGTTCGGCGGCTGACAAAGATCAAATGTGGGGGCCGTCGAGCTTTAGCGAGGCCGCGATAGCGGTGGGTCAGGCACCCTCAATATCGACTGTGCCGACGCCTTCGCAGCCTCGCTGAAGCTCGACAGCTCCCACAGGGGATCTACTCCCGCCTTCAGTCCGCGCTCGTGTGGCTGGTTCAACTCGATCCAAGCAGTCCCCCTGCAATTTGGTGGCTGACAAAGATCAAATGTGGGAGCCGTCGAGCTTTAGCGAGGCCGCGATAGCGGTGGGTCAGGCACCCTCAATGTCGACTGTGCCGACGTCATCGCAGCCTCGCTGAAGCTCGACAGCTCCCACAAGGGATCTACTCCCGCCTTCAGTCCGCGCTCGTATGGTTGGTGCAACTCGTGCAAGCAGACACCTGCAATTTGGCGGCTGACAAAGATCAAATGTGGGGGCCGTCGAGCTTTAGCGAGGCCGCGATAGCGGTGGATCAGGCACCCTCAATATCGACTGTGCCGACGCCTTCGCAGCGTCGCTGAAGCTCGACAGCTCCCACAGGGGATCTACTCCCGCCTTCAGTCCGCGCTCGTATGGTTGGTGCAACTCGTGCAAGCAGACACCTGCAATTTGGCGGCTGACAAAGATCAAATGTGGGAGCCGTCGAGCTTTAGCGAGGCCGCGATAGCGGTGGGTCAGGCACCCTCAATATCGACTGTGCCGACGCCTTCGCAGCCTCGCTGAAGCTCGACAGCTCCCACAGGGGATCTACTCCCGCCTTCAGTCCGCGCTCGTGTGGCTGGTTCAACTCGATCCAAGCAGTCCCCCTGCAATTTGGCGGCTGACAAAGACCAAATGTGGGAGCCGTCGAGCTTCAGCGAGGCCGCGATAGCGGTGGGTCAGGCACCATAAATGTCGACTGTGCCGACGCCATCGCAGCCTCGCTGAAGCTCGACAGCTGCTACGGCTACGATGCCAGGGCCAGGCCACGCTCTTCCAGCAACTGCACAAAACTGTTCAGACTCTGCGACACCGTACCCCGGCGCCAGATCAGCCAGGTGTTCAGAATCCGGAACGTATCGGTCAGCGGCCACACACTCACCGCCGTAAACCCCGGCATGCTCTCCAGCATGCTCCGCGGCATCAGCGCCAACCCGGCACCGGCACTCACACACGCGAGCATCCCGTGGTAGGACTCCATCTCAAAGATCTTCCCCGGCACCGCGCCATCCTGTGAAAACCAGCGCTCGAAGTGATGCCGGTACGAACAGTTCGAACGAAACGTGTAGATGCTCTCCCCGCTCACATCCCGCCCCCGGGTGATCGGCGCGTGATGCAACGGCGCAATCACCACCATCTCCTCCTCGAACACCGCCACGCCCTCCAGCGTCGCGTGCAACACCGGCCCATCGACAAACGCCGCCGCCAGCCGCCCCGACAACACACCCTCGATCATCGTGCCGGACGGCCCGGTGGTCAGGTCCAGCTCGACCTTGGCGTGCTTCTGGTTATACGCCGCGAGCAACGCCGGGATACGCACCGCCGCCGTACTCTCCAGCGAGCCCAACGCAAACGCGCCCTGGGGCTCCTCCCCCGCCACCGTCGCCCGGGCCTCTTGCACCAGGTCGAGAATGCGCCGCGCATACCCGAGGAAATTCCACCCGGCTGGCGATAACCGCAGCCGGCTCTTCTCGCGAATAAACAAGTCCACGCCCAGGTCCTGCTCCAATTGCTTGATCCGCGTGGTCAGGTTCGACGGCACCCGATGGATCAACTGCGCGGCAGCGCTGATGCTGCCTTGCTCGGCAACGGCTTTGAAAATTTCCAGCTGGACCAGATCCAATTCATTCTCCAAACGTGAACGTATTGCTTAATATTATTCAGTTTCCGAAAAAGATACAGCCCCGTACGCTGGCCTCCATCCCATTCACTGCGCAGGACGGTGCCATGAACTCCATTTCCTCCCAGACCCACGCGTTGTCGATCAACCCCGCCAACGGTGAAACGGTCGCCAGCTACCCGTACGAAACCGAGGCGCAGCTGGATGCCGCCCTCACCCGCTCGATCAACGCCTTCCGCAACGGGCGCAATACCCCCGTCGCCCAGCGCGCCGAATTACTGCTGGCCCTGGCCAGCACCCTGCGCGACCAGGCCGAAGAAATGGCCCAGATGATCACCCTGGAAATGGGCAAACCCATCGCCCAGGCCCGTGGCGAAATCGAAAAATGCGCGCAACTCGCCGAGTGGTATGCCGCCCACGGCCCAGCCATGCTGGCCCCGGAAGCCACCCTGGTGGACAACGGCACCGCCCAGATCGAATACCGCCCGCTGGGCCCGATCCTCGCTGTAATGCCGTGGAACTTCCCGGTGTGGCAAGTGCTGCGCGGCGCGGTGCCAACCATGCTCAGCGGCAATACCTACGTGCTCAAGCACGCGCCTAACGTGATGGGCAGCGCGTACCTGATGAAACAAGCCTTCCAGCGCGCCGGCTTTGCCGATGGCCTGTTCGAAGTGATCAACGTCACCCAGGACGGCGTGTCCAAAGCCATCGCCGACCCGCGCATCGCCGCCGTGACCCTTACCGGCAGCGTGCGCGCCGGCATGGCCATCGGTTCCCAGGCCGGGGCCGCGCTGAAAAAATGCGTACTGGAGCTGGGCGGCTCCGACCCGTTCATTGTGCTCAACGACGCCAACCTCGACGAAGCCGTGCAAGCCGCCCTGATCGGCCGTTTCCAGAACTCCGGCCAGGTGTGCGCCGCCGCCAAGCGCCTGATCATCGAAGAAGGCGTGGTGGAAGCCTTCACCGCCAAATTCCTCGAAGCCAGCCGCAACCTGGTGATGGGCGACCCGACCGCCACCGAGACCTACATCGGGCCGATGGCCCGCTTCGACCTGCGGGACGAACTCGACGGCCAGGTCCAGGCCACCCTGGCCGAAGGCGCCACCCTTCTGCTGGGCGGCAACAAAGTCGAAGGCGCGGGCAACTATTACGCCCCCACCGTGCTGGCCAACGTCACCGACCAGATGACCTCGTTCAAACAGGAACTGTTCGGGCCGGTCGCCTCCATCATCACCGCCCGCGATGCGGACCACGCCGTGGCCCTCGCCAACGACAGTGAGTTCGGCCTGACCGCCAGTGTGTTCACCACCGACCCAGAGAAGGCACGCAGCATCGCCAACCAGCTGGAAACCGGCGGGATCTTTATCAACGCCTACAGCGTGTCCGATCCCCGGGTCTCGTTTGGTGGTGTGAAAAAGAGCGGCTTCGGGCGGGAGTTGTCGCACTTCGGTGTGCGGGAATTCTGCAACGCGCAGACCGTGTGGCTGAACCGCCGCTAAGGCAAGCGCTGCAAACGATGGCCCGCCCTGCGGGTCATCGTGCTGTCTGGTTCAGCACCGTCACGTACGCACCGAACATATCCGCCATGGCGTCCGCATAGGCGGTGATTTGCGCCTCGGTGCGCGGGCTTCCCGAGAATTCCTTCGCCACCGAACTGAAGGTGGTGGCGATCAAATCGCAGGCCAGGGCGCGGGTGGCTTCAGGCACCTGCGGCAGCAGTTCCAGCATGAACGCCTGGAAAATCTGTTGCCCTTCTGCGCGAACCTCATGGGCTTCGGGCGCATCACGGTACAGTGGCGCGGCGTCGCTCAGGGCGACGCGCATCTGCGCCTCCTCACATTCCGAACGAATAAACGCATGCACCAACGCCCGCAAGCGCTCAAGGGCCGGCTGGCTTACGTCCTGCAGAATGCGGCTGAGCATCTGCGAGGTTTGCTGCCACTCATCCGTCTGCAGCCGAAACAGGATGGCCGCCTTGTTGGGAAAGTACTGGTACACCGACCCCACGCTGACACCGGCCTTTTCCGCGACACGGGCGGTGGTGAAACGGCTGGCGCCTTCCTTGGCCAAAACCTGAATAGCCGCTTCGAGAATGGCCGTCACCAACCCGGTGGATCGCGCCTGTTTGGGCTCTTTGCGTGAGGAAATCTGCGAGGTCTGGCGATCGGTCATGGGGCCTTCCTGCTGCCGTTGGAATGCGAATAGCGAATGTGACGAATTGTTCGCATACTTTAAATGCGACGAATCATTCGCATACTAGCCCGGCGCCTCACGGCGCTCAACCTGCAGCAGGACATCCCCATGAATACGCTTACCTCGGCCCCGATGGCGGCCCTGATTGAACGGCTGTACACACAGGCCGATGCCGCCACCAGCCCCATCATCAACACAGTGACCCACGAAGAACGCGACCGCCTGATGCGCAGCAAGACCGACTACCTGGCACTCTACGGAATGCTGAAAGACCTGTGGTTGCCCGTCTCCCGCGACACCGGCACCCTGCTGTACATGCTCGCACGCAGCAGCAAAGCGCAGGCCATCGTCGAGTTCGGTACTTCGTTCGGCCTGTCCACCCTGCACCTGGCGGCCGCCCTGCGGGACAACGGCGGCGGCACGCTGATCAGCAGCGAGTTCGAGCCCTCGAAGATCGCTCTCGCCCGGCAACACCTGGAGCAAGGCGGCGTGAGCGACCTCGTGGAGATCCGCCAAGGCGATGCTCTGGTTACCCTGGCCACCGGCCTGCCCGACAGCGTCGACCTGCTGCTGCTCGACGGCGCCAAGGCGCTGTATGGCGACGTGTTGAACCTGGTGGAAAGCCGCCTCAAGCCCGGCGCGCTGATCATCGCCGACAACACCGACTACTGCCCCGACTACCTGGCCCGGGTGCGCTCGCCGGCAAACGGCTACCTGTCGGTGCCGATCGGTGACGACGTCGAGCTTTCCGTTCGCCTGGGCTGATGCCCGTCAGAGGATTCAACTCATGTCTGGATTGGTAAGCCCAGTGGTACTGAATTACTGCCCATCACCCTGGCGGTGTTTGTCGGGTTCCTGATCATCGGCATGCAACTGCCGGTGCTGCCGCTGCACCTGCACAACACCTTGGGCATGGACACGCTGGTGGTGGGCGTGGTGATCGGTGCGCAGTTTGCCGGGGCACTGTTGTCGCGGTCCTGGGCCGGCAATTTTGCCGATATGCGCGGCCCCAAGCGTGCCATGCTCGTGGGCATGCTGGTGGCGGCCAGCTCCGGCTTGATCTACCTCGCGTCCCTGGCGTTTGTGGCGTCGCCGGTGGTCTCGGTGTGGGTGTTGCTCGCCGGGCGCGTGGTGCTGGCGCTGGGGGAAAGCCTGATCGTGACCGGCTCGATGGGCTGGGGTGTCGGGTTGGTGGGGCCGCAAAATACCGGCAAGGTCATGGCCTGGATCGGCATCGCAATCTACGCCGCGTTTGCCCTGGGCGCGCCCCTCGGGGTGGCGGTGAATAGCCAGTGGGGGTTCAGCGGGATCGCCGTCGGGACCATGGTGATTCCGCTGCTGGCACTGGCCATCGTCGCCGGAGCGCAAGGCGTTGCGCCCACCAGCCTGCGGCGCACCTCGTTTTTCAAGGTGCTGCGCTCGGTGTGGGTACCGGGGTTGGGCCTGGCCTTTGCAAGCGTCGGGTTTGGCGTGATTACCGCGTTTATCGCGCTGCTGTTTGCCACCAAGGCCTGGAGCAATGCGTCATTGGCGTTTACCGCCTTTGGCCTGGCGTTCATCGGCGCGCGGATTTTCTTTGGGCACCTGCCCGACAAGATCGGCGGTGCCAAGGTCGCGCTGGTGTGCGTGATAATCGAAGCCGCCGGGCAGCTGTTGATCTGGGGCGCGGACAGTGCGTTGACTGCCTACCTGGGCGCGGCGCTGACCGGTTTCGGCTACTCCCTGGCGTTTCCCGGCTTTGGGGTGGAGGCGATAAAGCGCGCGCCGCCCCAATCCCGCAGCCTGGCGATGGGTGCGTATGTGGCGTTCCTGGATATTTCGCTGGGGGTCAGCACCCCGCTGATCGGCGCCTTGGCCGGCGTGGCCGGAGTGGCATCGGTGTACCTGGCGGGCGCAGTGGCCGTGGCGCTGTCGGTGATCGTGGCGCTGGCGTTGCTTTTCAAGGCGCCAGTGGCGGAGCGCGAGGTTTATACTTCGCCACCTCGCCCTTAACTCACATCACCCGAGATTCCCGATGAGCCTTTCCCTGCCCACAACCCCAGCGCGCAAGCCGGTCGCGCCATTGCTGGCGTTTGCCATCCTGCTGTTCGGCGCCGTCTTCCTGCAAAACAGCGTCGGCTCGCGCCAGGTGCTGTTGCTGGTGGTCGGCGCCGCACTGGGCCTGACGCTGTACCACGCGGCTTTCGGCTTCACCTCGGCCTGGCGAGTGTTCATCACCGACCGGCGTGGCGCGGGCTTGCGTGCGCAGATGGTGATGCTGGCGATTGCCGTGGTGCTGTTCTTCCCCGCGCTGGGGGCCGGCACCCTGTTCGGCCAACCCGTGGTCGGGCTGGTGGCGCCGGCCGGGGTTTCGGTGGTGTTCGGGGCATTCATCTTCGGCATCGGCATGCAACTGGGCGGCGGTTGTGCGTCCGGCACCCTGTTCACCGTGGGCGGTGGTAACGCGCGCATGCTGGTGACGCTGTTCTTCTTTATCTGTGGTTCGTTGATCGCGACTCACCACGTCGACTGGTGGTTCTCGCTGCCTTCGTTCCCGGCGGTTTCCATCGTCAAAAGCTTCGGCGTGGTGCCGGCCTTGCTGCTGAGCCTGGCCGTATTTGGCATCATCGCAGCAGTCACCGTGCGCCTGGAAAAAGGTCGTCACGGGCAACTCGAAGCCGGCGTCACCAGCGAACACCAGGGCCTGCGCCGCTTCCTGCGCGGGCCATGGCCATTGGTGTGGGGCGCGATTGGCCTGGCCCTGCTCAACTACGCCACCCTGGCACTGGCCGGGCGGCCATGGGGTATCACTTCGGCGTTCGCCCTGTGGGGCGCCAAGGTTGCCGGCGGGTTGGGCCTGGACGTAGGCAGCTGGGCGTTCTGGCAAATGCCGGGCAATGCCAAAGCGCTGGCGGCGCCGGTGTGGGAAGACGTTACCAGCGTAATGGACATCGGCATCATCCTCGGTGCGCTGTTAGCTGCGGGATTGGCCGGGCGTTTCGCTCCAAGCCTCAAAATTCCGGCACGCTCGCTGCTTGCCGCGGTGATCGGTGGGTTGCTGCTGGGTTATGGCTCGCGCCTGGCGTATGGCTGCAATATCGGCGCGTACTTCAGCGGGATTGCGTCGGGCAGCCTGCATGGCTGGGTGTGGTTGGTGGCGGCGTTTATCGGGAATAGCGTGGGCGTGCGGTTGCGGCCGTTCTTCTTTGCAGGTGAGCGTCCGCAGGTAGCGTTGAGCGGTTGCTGACTGATCGTTCCCACGCTCCGCGTGGGAATGCCGCCAGGGACGCTCTGCGTCCCGCTGTTGGTGACGCGGAGCGTCACGGGATGCATTCCCACGCGGAGCGTGGGAACGAGCAGCATCATCGGCTTTTTGAAATCACTCCGCTCATGTACTCGTTCAAATCGCGAAAGTCCTGAACCTTCCAGGTGAACGGAGACAGCTTCACACCGTTCTCCCGCAACGTTCTGGGAATCAGGTCGCCATTTGGACGAAGAATGACGGACGACACGATAACGCCCGGATAATCACTCAAGCGTTTTTTGAAAGTAGCCGTTGTCAGGTCAGGCGTAGGCGGATTGCTTTTATTCGCCAAGGGTCCCGTGCCTTTGATATCCGCGCCGTGGCACATGGCGCAGCGCTGCAGATAAATGTTTTTCCCGTTAGCGTTGTCCGCAAAGGACAGTGACGTTTGAACCAGCGATAAAATCCCCAGCGACGCGATGAACGACTTTCTTATTTTCATCTTTCCATGTGGCCTTGTTGTAAAAATCCAATATCAACCAACCGAGCGTAAACGACCCGTTATCCACTCGCGACTGTAAGCCAGCACGCGGCCCGACATCGCCGTCGGAAAATGAATAAACCCATGAGCCGCCTGCGGTAACAAAAACACCTCGGACCCCGCCCATCGCTCGGCCATCTGCAGCGTGTCGTCCAGCAACGGGTCCAGCTCCCCCACAAACATCAGCGCTGGCGGCAGCCCGGCTAGGTCGCCATACAACGGTGACAACGGCGGCTGCCGGCGCTGCTCGTCACTCAGGCCCGGCGTCAGCAAACGCAGCGCCTCCACCATGCCCGGCCCGTCCAGCAGCAGCGTTTCGCGTCCTGCCGTGCGCACGCTCGGCGTACCGGTCAAATCGTAGACGCCGTAATACAGCACCGCCCCGCTCACCCGCGCCAGCAATTCGGGCGATTGCTTCAGCGCCAGCAGCGTGGCCGCCGCCAGATGCCCACCGGCAGACTCGCCGACAACGATCACCGGCAGGCCGGCGAACTCCTCACAGTCCGCCAGCAACCAGCGCGCCGTGGCCAGGCAGTCTTCCAGAATCCCTTCGACCGGCGTATTCACCGCCAGCCGGTAATCCACCGACACCACCGCCACCTCGCACGCATTCACCATGGCCACGTTGAGGTCGTCATTCATCTGCGCATTGCCGATCACCCAGCCGCCGCCATGGATATCCAGCACCACGCCTTTGGCCTTGCCCTTCGGCCGGATGATGCGCACCGGCACCGAGCCCACCCGCCGGCTTTCAGCCTGCAGGCCATGCTTGAGCAACTTGTTGCCGGCCACCATCTGGCTGGAGCGCAACAGCGCCTGGATCACCCGGGGCGTCACGCGGTTGCGGATGCGAAAACGCGGCATCCAGGCGAGCTTCTGGTTAAAGCGCTGCATTTGCGCCAGTTCATGTTCTTCAGCAGGCCACAGTGTGTGAGTTCCCAATTCGATATTCCCTCTATCTCTAAAAGAGATGTTCACCTTGGCCAGTGTGCGTGGGCATCATGGCAATGATGTTTCCGCCCTCTGCCCACGCCGCCAGGCTCAGCGGTTATTGCGCAGGATGGAGAAATTCAACGCAGACGCAACGCTGAGCCACACCAGGTATGGGAACAGGATCAGCCCGGTGATCAAATCCAGCCGCACGGTCAGCAGCACCATGGCGGCCACTACCAGCCACAGCAGTGTGATGATCACCATCCCGGCGAAAATCCGGTGGGCGCCGAAGAACACGGGCGTCCACAAGGTGTTGAGCGCGATCTGCGCGGCCCATAGAGCCAGCACGATTTCGCTGCCGGGGATCAGAGTCAGGCGGTAGCCCCCCCAAGCCAGCAGCAGGTAGATGATGGTCCAGGCGACCGGGAACAACCAGTTGGGAGGGGTGAAGCTGGGTTTGACCAGGGTGGCGTACCAGTCGCCCGGTTTGAAGATGATGCCGGTGCTCGCAGCGGCACCGCAGGCCAGAAGAAAAATAAACAACGTCACCATAATCGGTCCTTAGCTGAGAGCAGCTGCCTGGAGATGAAAGCCTTGACGGCGGTTTCAGGGTTGGACGCCCCGCGCAGCAAAAAGTGTATTTTTCTTTGCTCCGTGCCCCGCCACAGATGCCCTAGCTGAACGCGATGTAAACAGGCTGCTGCTCCACCGCCGACTGCTCACAAGCACGGACCAGATCCCGTACACAATAAAGTCGCCAGCCCTTGCCCGCGCCCCACTTGGCAGCCACATCATCAAACGACGCCGCTTCATCCCGCGCGGCCCGCTCCCAATCATCGTGCCCGATATCGGCGATCAAGCGTGTTTGGTAGTCCTTCAAAAAGGGAAGCAAGCCCTGCGCATGATCAACCTCCAGCAGCACAACGTCAGCCGAGTCCAGTTGCTGCCTGGCCGCCTCGACCCAGTCCCGCGCCTGCAACGGCAGCGCGTCCAGCACCGCCTCAAAGGCCGATCCCGACTTGTCGCTGCCCTGAAACGAACCACACCCAATCTCGCCACCCGCCATGTCGCTCTCCTTGATAGTGATTCATACGCGCTGGGTTACTGCCGGCGACTACTTTTCCGGACAGGGATTGAACACTTCCGTCGCCGCCACCGCAGACACATACGGAATTTTCGTACCTGGAATGATCCCGACGGAGTAGGCATTTTTGCCGGTGTCACGCACATAGGTCTTGTCGGTGGTCAGATCGCCCGGCTGGTTCTCACCGAGCAGGTAATCCAGAAACTGGATTTTCACCGGCGTATTGAACTGCCCTTCGGCCGTCAGCGGAATGATCTGAGCAGCCCCCGCCCGAGTGAACGCGAAAAACGCCGCGGCGGCTTCACGGCTGCGGAAGGTTTTCACGCACAGCACATCGCGGGTACGCAGCGTGATAAAGCGCTGATAACGACCACCGGAATAGGTGCTCAGAATCAAGCCATCGTCCACCAGAACGCCCAGCCCCTGAGTGGCACGGCACTGGCCATCGCCGCCATTCTCCGAGCCGTAGGGCAAGTAGCACCAGTTGGTCTGGCTCAGGGCCCGCACCGAACCGGGGGCAATCTGCAGGTCGTGCTCGATTTGCTGCCGGGCTTCGGGTGTTTGATACGGAATGCTGCAGCCGCTGAGGATCAGGGCCAGTAACACGTACAACAGGCGATAAGAGCGCATAGGTTTTCCATAACGGGCACGGCAGGTCGTTGCGCGCGTTGCCAGGGGGGTCATTCCTTTGAAAGCTGCGCAGGTTCTGTCACATTCTACGACAAGTACCTCTCGGCGAAGCTTTATGGAAATACAGATTTCGGAAACGTCCGACTGGCAATTGTTCGCGGCCATCGCCGAAGTGTTGGAGCACGGTTTGAAAGGTGAATGGACCGTAAAGGCCGACGGGCTGGTGGTTCCATTTGCGGGATAAAGGAGACTTTGCGTAGGCCGTAGCACCTTGCTCCATTGCCTACGCTTGCGTCAGAATCCGCCGGCTTGTGCACCTCGGTGGTCATCTCTAAGGTTGCTCGGTCGCTGAAAACTCAGTGATCGGGTTTAGTAGCCCTTAGTTGAATTGCGCTTAGTGCACGAGCTTCATCAATCAGACGTTCCTGTCTGTGCTTGATGGTGGCTGTGCGTAGGGCGCCTTCGGGCGCGCCGGCTTTGCGTAATTCCCCGGTCTACTAACCTGCGTGCAGCTGCCACCCTTTTCGTTTAGTAGCGAAAGGGGGTCAGCCCCAAGTCAGGAATTGCGTGAATGTTCAAAGTAACCCCGAATCCTCCGAAGAAACCGGATCTAAAACTCCACCAGGCTGCCCAGCGCGCCATTGATCACTACCTCAATCCCGGCACCGATGCCGAGACAGTCCCAGAGACAACCGCCCTCTTCAGCGTCACCTCCGGCGTCAGCAGCGAAATCCTGATCGCCAACAGCTACGAAACCGTTTCCTCCGTCAGCGCCCTGCTGCTCGACCTGTCCGACGAACTGACCGGCAAAGACCGCGACGTGGCATTAGCCATTCACCAACTGAGCGAATTGAGCGTACTGCTGATCGGCAAACTGATGGACCGCGAAACACCTCGGGCATGAAGCCCAACGCGGTCCTGCGGGACTAGCCCTTCAACTCACCCAACCGATTACTCGCCGCGTCGTCGTATGTCATATACAGCGACGCGGCGAGAGGCGCACGGTGCATTCAGCCATTGCTGAACCCCGCCTGGTTCGTTGTAATGGGCCTAGTCGAAACCCAACAGGTGATTCATGGACGCTGATCCGCTATGCCTAGTATTTGTACCAGCCCTCGTAGCCGTTCTCACCGCCGCTGAAGACAGAAAGGGTTCACCTCTTACCGAGGCTGAGGTCTGCAATATTCGAGACCAGGCGGTTTGTATTACCCTGCCATTCAGCGTGGCGCTTGATATGGAAAGGGAACGCGGCTATCCGGATATAGTTGCGGAGAACTGCTGGAGTGAATGGCAAAGCCGCAAATGTCATTGATTGATGTGGTCAGAATCACTTCACGTCTTTTCTAAAAGACTGTATGTGATGGTTGCCTAACTCAATTTTAGCGAGCGTGCTATGCCTGAATTAAAATGTTTCTTTCTTGATCATGACGTTGATATTGATCCAGATCCTCAGGCATATGCTGAGTTCTTCTTGAACTATCAATCTTCAAAGTGGCAGAAAGGGTCCGGTGATGGAGTATTTAGCTATATTAGTGACGAAGGTGACAAGTCCGAGCTATCAGTGCTAGAGAATAAAGAGTTAGGTATTTCAGTTAGATACAACATCCGAATATCCGGAGAACGAACAGGCGCTGAGTTTTATTCAGTGGGCACACTGAATAAAATTAATGTCGTTAAGAATTGTGGTGATGATCAGTTCGTACCTGAAGGCTCATTTTTAAAGCCCGATGTAGCATGGTTAGCGGTGGAAGATTTTTTAAAGAATCCGAGAGTTAAATCAGCTCGGATAACATGGTTGAATTCTGATGATATTTCCTGGCCCGACAGGTAATGAAATGACTTGATATGCCTGGATAACCCGGCACCACGCTGAACAGAAAGGGGCTTTATTTTTTCGATTAAAAAACCAGACTTCTTTTCCTTCTTGATCACGGCCTGAATCCCGCTACCGTCCCAGAGACGACCGCCCTTTTCAGCGCACTCTCCGGCGTCAGCAGCGAAATTCTGATAGCCAACAAACACAAAACCGTTTGCTCAGTCGGTGCCCTGCTGCTCGAGCTGTCCGACGAACTGACCGGACAGACCGCGATGCGGCACTGACCATCCACCAACTGAACGAATTGAGCGAATTGCTGATCGCAAACTGATGGACCGCGAAACACCTCGAAGCTAAAGCCGAACGCGGTCCAGCGGGACTAGCCCTTCAACTCACTCAACCGATTACTCGCCGCGTCGTCGTATGCCACATACAGCGACTCGGCGATTTGGCTTTTGATAGCCTTGGCGCTTTCCAGACCCAATACAAAACCTTCAGCCTTCCCGCCTGCGCGGTTGAGGTCTTCTTTGGTGTCAGCACCGGTGATGGCGTCGAGGAGCTTGATGGCGTGAGGGCCTACGCCTTTTGGGAGGCTGATTTGGTCGATGCTCATTGGGATGCCTCGGATGAGGTGCGGGATGGGGTGATGCGGGGTGAAGAGGTCATGGGCGATACCTTGAGATTGAGGTCGGTAGCGCGTGGAACCACTGCCGGGGGGGCCATGGTAGACCGGTATGGGAATTAAAGGGCTGGTTTCGGCCAAAAGCTGCCTGTCGGTTGCCCACGCTTTGACCGATGGGGTAGATGAAATTTTGAGTATCGCTAGAGTCTCATCGTCATTGCCTAACTGTGCCATCCAGGGGCGACGGATCGACTGTATGCAATAAGCGTCTGATCGGTACACCCTCGGGCAATTGCACGGAGCTGAAGATAATCCGGCCCTTGACCTCGGTGCTCAGCTTCGCCAGTCGCCGCTCCGGCACGTCGTAGATAAAGGCTTGCCGGATCAAGGGATGGTCCATACAAAACGCCAACAGATTGAATCGAAAGCTTGTCGCCAAGCTAGCATTTATCATTACCAAGTCGAAAACGCTGTCGCCGTACTCCAGTAGATTTAGCATTTCTTCCAAGCTCGATACAGGTGCTATGGCGTAGTAGCCCTGGTAGTTGAAGTCTCGCTCCAACCGCAAACGTTGAAAGTGTTGCGGATCGGCAATCATGATACGCAAGGCTTTATTGGTCATGGGAGGCTCCTAGCGACCTGCGCCGTTCGCTGTAGCCAACGTAGCAGGTCGGCGCCGTCCATTGGCCGGGCGTGCCAGTAACCCTGACCCTGGGTGCAGCCAAGCTCCAAAAGCTCTCGATGTTGCTCGGCGGTTTCAATGCCCTCGACTACCACGGACATGCCCAGGGTGCTCCCCAAGGCTAGGGTGCTCCCGATCACAGCTCGGCAACGGGGCTCATCATTGAGGCCACGGACGAACTCAGCGTCGAGCTTGATTTCGTTAAACGGTAACTGACACAGGCGCTGCAACGAGGAAAAGCCTGCACCGAAATCATCGATCGACAAGCGACACCCCATCATGCGCAGCCGTATCAGGTTTTCCAGGCACATCGCCGGTACTTCGAGTAATCCGCTCTCGGTCAATTCGAAGGTTAAGCTTGAGCCCGGAGTCTGGTTTGACGCCAATATCCGCTTGATCTGCGACGTCAGCTCAACACTGGCAAGTTGGCTCGCTTGAAGGTTGAACGCAAGGTCCAGAGCCGCGCCCTGGCTCCTGATCTGCCACTGCAAGCTCAGCGCCTGACGCATCAGGCTGAACAGCAGTTCATCGATCAAGCCACAACGCTCAACCGTCGACAGAAACACAGCGGGCGCGAGCAGGCCCTTGGTGGGGTGATTCCAGCGCGCTAGGACTTCCACCCCCAATACCTCGCCGGTCCGCAAATCGAATTTGGGTTGATAATAGGGCTCCAGTTGCTGATCGATAAAAGCATGTCGTACCTGCTCTTCGCTCGCCTCCTCTACACACGCCGGGATGGACTGCGCGGACCGCCGCCCGCTCAGATACGCCTCTAGAAACTGACGCAAAATATCTGCGTGCAAAGGCTTGGCAACATCACCGAGCATATTCAGCCCCAACAGTGAGCCCATCTGCCTCACTGCGCGACGCACATCACTTGGCATGCAACTGCTGATCAAGACGGCGCCCAGTTGCCCGGCGGTACCAGCACGCTGAATGAACTCAAGGCCATCCATACCTTCCATTTGCAGGTCGCACAACACTACATCTACAGAGCCAACCGCTTGCAAGAGGGTCAATGCTTCCACACCATTGCCGGCCTCCAGTACCTCGGCGCAGCCCAATTGTTTCAGCAAGCTGACCGCTACGGAGCGCTGGAACAGGTGGTCTTCAAGCACCAGGACACGAAGTGGCAGGCTAGGCATTTTGGTTCACTCGGCTACAAAGGAATACGCCCATTTTCGAGGATTGACCTCTAGGATTAGCGTGGAAAATGGCTGAGTTTTTGTAGGAATTTTCCCAAAGGATCTTCTGCTTCAGACACAAAAAAACCGCGCCGGACACAGTCCGGCGCGGTTTACCAGATGAACTACTTGTAGGTAATCGTGAAATTCGCGGTAGCGTTGGCTACGCCTGGTTCAGGGCCAATGGTGCTGCCGGCGGTCTGAATATAACGAGCCCCGAACTGCAGGGTGGTAACACCGTCGCGTACTGGCATTACCGGGGTATCCACACCCAATGGCAGCGGCGTGCCATCTTGCTTGAGCACTTGTACGGCAACCCCCTTGGCGGTCGATTCTGCGTTGAGACCCATCACGCCATTCCCTGCGTCAACGATTGCCGAACCGCGGACGCCTTCAAGGCGGATATTGGCGTTGTTGCCCTGGAAGTAGTTCCAGGCCTGGCCCGAGACGTAAGTGCCGGCCAGGCAGTTATTCAACGTGATGGAGAAGTTCTGGGTAGTGGTGGTGGTGCCAGGACCGTTGAATACTCTGCGCTCCCAGGTGCCCATGGGCACGTCAACGATGTTGCCGGTCTCCTGGGGCAGGCTACAGCCGGCTACGGTGATGCTGCCATTCAAGACGCCGGTGGCCCAGCGCTCGGGACCGCTGCCATTGTTGATGTCAAAGGAGTAGATCTCCAGTCCGTTGAAGTCATGACTACCCGCACCAATTGGACCGGTCTTGACCAGGAAGATGCTGATGCCCGCGACCGCCCAAGACCCTCCGGGACCACAGCTTTCAATGCTGATGGGAAAGGTGCTATCGCCGACGCGGCACCAGTAACCGACCCCACCATCGTAATTGACTATGGCGCCTACCCCCGGAATATTGGTGCTGTACACCGACTCACCCAGGCCCTTGCCAACGGCCACCGGTACACTGCCGACCTTCGCGCTCAAGACATTTCCCTGCGCGGTAAAGAGTGTGGAGGTCGTGCAGGTTACGCCTTTGTTGACTGAATACTTCCGGATACCAATGGTCGAGCCAACCGGCGCATCCTGGGGAATATACAAAGCCCCAACGTTGTAGGTCAGCGTCGAAGGGTTTATGTCGCATTCCGCCCAAGCCAACTGGCCCACACACATCTGTAAAACACCCAACAAGATCAAAGCCAAATACTTGTTCATCACAACCTCACAAAGATGCTGTCATTGATAGAGAACGGGGGGCTCAAGGCGCAACCCGGCACAGCGCTTCCATCACGCGATAACCATCGGTGATCGGCGCCTGACTGATATCCAGTTGAATCTCGCAGCGTTGCGAGGCTTTCTCGCCCCACTTCATGCTGTAGGTTTTGCCCTCGCCTGCCGACAGCAACACCTGTCCACCCTGTCCTACCACGCCCACGCTGGTGCCCTTGTCGTCCTCGACAGTGGTGCCAAACGGCAGTAGTGAACCGTCTTGCATGCGGACGTTGAGCACGACTTTCTCCGAACGGCTCGCGGCGAATTTGGCTTTCACCACGGCGCCACGACGCGGCACAACATTGGTCACGCCTTCGGCGATGTCGACGTTGGTGTCCAGCTCGCTGGTGTCCACTGTCACGCGGTTCTTGCGGTACGGCGTGACATACGGCACCAAGGCGTAGCCCTGCTTGTTGGTGAGGATGCCCGGAGCGTTCTGCACGCCAACATTCGGGGTATCCTTGACCTCCACCAGGGCCACGGTTTCGCCCAGGGTCTGGCCGAACTCAATGCCTTCGCTGTGGGCCAGTACCGAACCCGAGGCGCTGATCGAAGCTTGCTTGTAACCTTGGCCAACACTCACGCCGGCGCCCAACTGAGCAAACGGTGCGCGGTAGCCGATCAGGGCCGAGCCATTGTTACCGGTGTTTTCCACGCGGTTGGCGTCGACGTTGTACGTCATCTCGCCATTGCGACCGCTGATGCCGGCACGCTGATCAAGGCTGCCATCGTTGTTGCGGGTGACGCTGAACGTACCGGTGCTGCGGGTCTGGCCGAGAGGCATCGATACGGTGAACACCACCTGATTGCTCTGGCCATAGTTGTCGGTCAGGGTCTTGCTGGCGTAGACGCCGTAGGTCACACCCTTGACCTGAGTGTTGAAGCCCAGTTGCATCTGTTTGTCTACACGGGACGAGCCCCAATAGTTCTGCTGGCTCACGTTTAGGTACAGCGAGCCGTAGCTGTCCAGTGCCTGGTTGAGGCTTGCCTCGACCTTGCTGCGCTTGGAGATGTTGGCGTAGTCGTTGGGCTGTTGCAGGCTTACCGCTTCGGAGAAGTCACGGTAGCCTTCAGTGGAGTAGCGATAGCCGGCGAACCGCACCGATGTGCCGGTCTCAAAAGCCTTGCCGTAACGCACGCTGACGCTCTGGCCTTTCTCGCTGCCCGCCTTGGCCGACCGCGCGTTGGGAATGTCGGTCTGAGCCTGAGTCACGTCCACAGATACCGCGCCGAGGCTGCCCAGGCTCTTGCCGACACCCACCACACCGGCACGATAAAAATCTGCGCCGAGGGCGCCTCCGTAAAGGGTCAGATCGAATGGCAAACCGTAGGCCAGCGACGCCTGGACAAACGCGGGGTGTTCACCGCCCTGTGCGGCATTGTATTGACCAGCGGTGAAGCTGTAGCGCCAGGTTTTTTCCCGAAGCATGTTGGCCAGAGTCGCATAAGGCTGGGTGAAGCGACGCTCACGGCCATCGGCTTCGGTGATGATCACTTCCAGGTCGCCACTGCCGGAGGCCGAGTTCAAATCGTCGATCTCAAAGGCACCGGGCGCCACGTAGGTGGTATACAGCGAATACCCGTTCTGACGCACTTCCACCTTGGCCTGGGTTTCGGCAATACCGCGAATGATCGGCGCATAACCCTGCATCGAGTCGGGCAACATGCCCATGTCCGAAGCCACTTGCATACCGCGAAAAGGCACGCTGTCGAACACATCGCCAGGCGTGAAGCTTTCACCGACGGTCAGGGTGCCCTTGATGGCAGTCAGGTCGCGCTGGGCGTAGGTGTTGCTGCGCTGCCAGTCGCGGCCGCCTTGGTCATCCTGGCGGAACGAGGAGCTGGAGCGAAAACGCCAGTCGCCATAGTTAAAACCGCCGGTGGCATACAGGTTGTACTGGTGGCCGCTGCCCCGGGCATCGCTGCTGGTTTGCGCAGCCGAGAACTGATAATTGAGCATTGCGGCATTGATCCCGCGGTCCCATTCCTGCGGATCCACATAGCCGGCGGCATCGCGGCGCAAGGCGATCTGGGGCACGCTGATATCCAAGACCAAGCGGCTCGCATCGAAACTTACCGAGGCTCCGTCAATCAGGCTTTCCAGGTTGACGCATTCCGGCAGGATTTCACCTGGGGTGACGAAGCCATCAAGCTTGATCCCAAGTTCCTTGAGGAAGTCTTCAGACAGGCAAGCCTTCACGTCACCACTATCGGCGTCCTTGGCAAAGGTCATGTCGCGGCGGCCAAAGAAGCTCTGGTTCAGGCGCACCGCCACCGGGTAAGTGCCGGGGCCGATGCTGCCACTGTTGGCGATCGCGTCCAGGTCGAGGTTAGGGCCGGCACTGGTGCCGCCAAACGACTGCATGAAGCTGGAATCAAACTTCGCAGGCTCCCCCGCTTGCGCCAGGCTGCCGACAAACGCGGCCAGGACAGCAACGCACAGCGGCAAAGGTGCAAAAGGCACGTTTGAATGGCTGATACTCGGGATATGGATTCGCATGGCAATACTCAATACGAGCCCGTCGCACCACACAGGCGGCACGCGGTTTCGTTCGCAGGTAAAAGGGATGGAGCGTGTTAGCGGGGGCTGCCCAGCGGGGCTTTTTGTGGGTCGGTGTAGCCGCCGTAATCGTTGATGGCGCTGAACTCGACCTCACCGCTGGTGCCGGTAAAACCCGGTAGCGAATAACGCTGGCTGCTCATTGGCGCGACCATCGTCGGCTCGTTGACCTCGACCGAGCGGCCACTGGCGTTGACCTTCACGCCGATAAACGACACATGGAACGCCGACGGGTTATTGACCACCAGCACCGGCTTGCCCTGCGTCTGCACCAGGCTCCACTGCAACTTCGGCAGCGTGTCCAGTACCGAACCCTTGAGGCCGACAGGGCGATAAAACAGCTTAATCCTGGTGCGCATAGCAATCTTCAGGGTGTTCTCGTCGCCGGCACTCGCCACCGGGATTTCCTGGGCGTTGAAATAAAATACCGACTCGCGATCCGCCGGCAGGTTGCCCGGCACCTTCTGGATGCGCACTACTTGCTCTTTACGTGGGTCGAGGCGAAACAGCGGCGGGGTCGCCACAAACGGCGTCGGGGTGCTGTTGTCATCTGCCTCGGTGTTAACCCAGGTTTGCACGGCATACGGCTGGGAGGTGGTGTTGCTCACCGTGATGGCGGCGTCACGCTTGCTGCCATCGAACACTACCCGTGTACCGCCGAGCATGATGCCGGCCTGGCTGACGCTGCTGAGCAAGCTCGCACCAACCAGCAGTGCCGCCAGGGACAGAGTTTTGAAGGGAAAGGCTTTCATGTCGATCATCCTCTTGCCGTTGGGATGGCAGCCGGAGCGCGTTGACCCGGCTGTGCATCGAGGGGCTTACTGGTAGTCGATGGTGAACGCTGCCTTGGCGTTGGCCGGACCCGCAGTGGAAGCACCGGTAGCGATGTAGTTGGCGGTGAAACGCAGTGGCTGGGTCAGGTCGGCGTAGGGCGAGGAATCCAGGCCCAGTTGCACGTCCTTGCCTTGGGCGTCCTTGATCTGTACCGCGACGTTGGTGGCTGCGCCGGCGTCCGGGGCTATGCCAACCCATTGACCACTGGCACCAGCGTTGCCGCTCAGGGACAGGAACTTGACCACGGCTTTCTTGCCGGCAACGGTGCAGCCAGGGGCCGACGTGTCGATGGTCAGGCTAAAGGCGCCGCCGCCTGCGATGTCGCCTATTTTTGCCAGGGAGGTGGCAGGTACGTTACCCAGGCTCACATCACCGGCGCCGGCCGAACCGTTCAGGTCGCTGACCACTACCGGGCAGGTGTTATCGGTGACGCTACCGATGAAATTGATTTCGCCATCGGCGGCCATCGCGGCTTGGGAACCTGCGGCGAGGACTACAGCGGCAACCAGACTTTTCAGAGCAAACTTGTTCATAACGGTATCCAGATAATAAGTGGTAGGGAGTCGGCCCGCTGGGGCCTTGACCTCATGTTGGTAGCGCTGCCGGTGGCAGGTTTTTCGCTTCAACGGGTTCATTATCGGAATTGGAGGAAGGACTAAATGTAGGAAGCAGCTATTCGATTTGTAGGAAATTTCCCAGTGATTTTTCCAGCCTTCGGCGGCGTTTCCAGGTGCAGGAAACGCGGCTGAACGCGACGTCGTGAAGGGCTAGTAGTAATTGATGGTGAAGGTCGCGGTGGCATTCGCCGGGCCGGCGGTGATGCTGTCTGCGGTCTGGATGTAGCGGGCTTTGAGCGGAATGCTGTAGCTGGCGCCTTCTTGAGTAAGAGGGGTGATACCGCTGGCATGCAACGTAGCTAATGACAACGGAGAACCACGGCTATCAGCAACTTGCAGGCCTACCCCTGTGGCTGCGGGCGAGTTGCCTTGAGCACTGGGGTTAAGGCTTAAGATGCCCAGGGATGGGTTGATAGCGGCCAGAGTCGGATCAATACGTACTTGCAGAGTGTTGTTCTTACGTGAGCCAAGATTGCTGCTGGAGCCATCGTCCGCCCAACGCGGTCCGGTATCCTGATAATAGCCATTGAATGCAGGACAGTTGTTCAGTGCGATATTGAAATCCTTCCACTGAGTGAAGGTGTTCTTGCCGGAAAACTCGTTGGTCAGATGCGTGCCCATTGGTACGTTTACGTCCGGGGTTAAACAGGTACGCGAGACGATGTTGATGCTTCCGGAATAGTTGACCCTCATAACCTCAAGACTGTTGCTGGAGATCCAGTTCTGCGAAACCGTCGGCAGCGAGGCTCCCTGGATAGTGCCCGCTGTGACCTCACCGATTTTTATGAACGAAAGATCAAATGTCAGCGTGTTTGAAATGGTCCACACACACTCAACTTCATTGTTGCCACAATTACCAATGCTGGTTGAGGTGGGCATAGCATTGCCGGCGTACCAGACAACGACGCCAATGCCCTTGACCCCGGACTCATAAACCTTGCCCCCGTAAGGAACACCCACCCAACTGGACAAAGGCATAGGTGTGACAGACGGCCAACGCCTGGTCTCGATGTTGTAAATCCCAGGTGAGCAGCCGAACCTGACGGGTGAAACTTGCGTGAACGTTTGTCGATAGATCTCCGCACCTAACGGTACATCCCTGCCGACAGTAAGATTGCCGCCCAAAAGCGGTTGAGTGCGAATCATCGGGGCCGTATCGCTGTAAAAGTTGCAATCCGCCATAGCCATCCCTGTCACCAACGACAGCCCTATCACGGTCACACCGGCTTTCAGCCCCCTTATCCACTTCATTATCTGCTCTCCCGTGCGTTGCTCACTGAGGCAACGCGACTATCCAATTGATCGACCGCACACACCGCATCCACTTGGCGCAATGTCTTGCCGTCACTTTTCCCCGCAGGCAATGGCAACGAGCATTGCTGCCCCGCTTGCGTGCCCCAACTGATCAACAACCGCCGGGCATCTTCCTTCACCCGGGCATAGAGCTGACCGCCCTGGCCGACCACGCCCACCGATACGCCTCGGTCATCCACAACACTGGCGCCAAACGGTAGCGGGCTACCATCAGCCAGGGTCACGTTAAGCAGCAGGGCCTGACCATTACTGGTGCCGTACTTGAGCGCCACCACGGCACCGGCCCGCGGCGCGACTTGCTGGCTGGTTTCAGTCAGTTCAACGTCCAGGGACGTGCCCAGCGGATCGATGGCTACCTCGTTCAATTCATAAGGACGCAGGTACGGCACCACGGCATTGCCGCGACCGTCGAGGCGCAAGCCAGGGAAGCCCACCACCTTGGCACCCTCAGCGCCCTTCGCACTGACCACCGCCATGGTTTCACCGCGATAAGGGGTAAAGGTCACTCCGCTGGGGTGTGCCACGACACTGCCGCTGGCATTCAGGGACAGGCTGTTATAGCCATCACCCTGGCTGACGGTGGCGCCGACAATGGCTTTAGGGCCGGTATACTGGCCGTTGACCGAGGTATTGTTGGTGTGGCTGGCGCCTTCATGGCTGCCGGTCAGGCTGTAGTTGTACTGGCGGTCTTCACCGGCCGTGCCGCTTAAGGTCGTTTGTTCGCTGTAGCTGCCGTGGGTATCACGCAGTACACGACCCGACAATTGCGGCGAGTTGACCGAACCGCCGAACTCCAGTGGCATGCTGACGGTGAGCAGCAGGCTGTTGTCCATCTCGCCCAGGCCAATGCGGCTGCGGTTGGCACTGATGCCATAGCTGACCTGCCGTACCTGTTTGTTGTAGCTGAACTGGTACTGCACGTCCCGTCCCGGCTGGTTCCAATAGTTCTGGGTAAAACCACTGAACGCCACCTGGCCCCAGGGCCCCAGACTCTGGTTGGCCGTCAGGGTCAATCGGCTACGCGGGCGCCCGTAAAGGCTGGTGTCCAGGCCGTTGCGCTCGGCATCCAGCAACTGCATCGCGTTGCTGAAATCCAGGTAGTTCTCGGTGGAAAACCGCGTCGCCGCCACGGCAAAGTTACTGCCGGTACTGAGGATGTTTTTGCTGTAACTCATGCGCACACTCTGCCCGCTGGCCTTGCCGCTCTTGAGGTCGGTCTGGGCCTGGGTCAAGTCGATTCCCATGGCACCGATCGGCGTACTGAACGCCAGGCCGCCAAGCAGCGCGCGGTAATCATCACTGCCCTGAACACCGCCATATCCGGTGAAGATATTGCTCAGACCCAGTTGGTAGGTACCTTGCACCAGCTTGGCCTGGCGCTCGATGTAGTTATTGCGGGTTTCACCAGCAGTAACGTTGAAACGCGAAGTGCCGGGGCGAAGTAACTGCGCGGTGGACGCGTAAGGCACTATGAAGCGTTGCTCGCTGCCGTCAGCCTCATAGACGGTTACTTCCAGGTCGCCGCCGTAGCCGGTGGAATACAAGTCGTCGATGACAAAGGCCCCCGGCGACACTGTCGTCTCATACAGCAGGTTACCGGCCTGGCGCACCGTCACCCGTGAGGCAGTGCGGGCGATCCCGCGAATCACCGGGGCATAACCGCGCTGGGATTCGGGCAACATGCGGTCGTCGGTGCCCAGTTGCACACCGCGATAGGCCAGGGTGTCGAAAATCTCGCCACTGGTGTTGGCTTCGCCGACGGTCAACTGGCTCTTGAGCGAGGTAACGTCACGCTGGGCGTAGGTATTGAGGGTTTGGTAGTTCTGCCCCGTATCCTTCTGCCAGTTCAACGAACCGTTATGACGCAGGCGCCAGTCCCCCAGGTTCAAACCGGCGTTCAGGCCCAGGTAGGCTGAGTCGTAATTGCCGGTGTTGGTGGTGTTGTGGTTGGCGTTGAAGGTGTAGCTCAAGGTCCCGGCGGTGACGCCACGGTCCCACAGTTCAGGGCTGACATACCCACGTGCATCCCGGCGCAGGGCAATTTGCGGGATGCTGATATCCAGTTGCTGGCTGGAAGGCGAAAAGCTTACCGTAGCACCCTCGATCAATTGGCTCAGGTCCAGACAGCTTGCGCCGCTCTCCAGCTCGGCCGTGGCCTGGGTCGACAGCTTGTGCAGGTCCACGCCAATGAGCTCCAGCAAGCCACGGCTGAAGCACACCACCGGATGGCTACCGTCTTCGGCGGCATTGATGCGAATGTCCTGGCGACTGACCAGCTTGCCATTGACCGCAACATCGGCCCGGTAATCACCTGGCAGCACGGGGTTGCCCTTTTCGTATTGAGTCAGGTCCAGGCTGCGAGAGTCCTCAGGCAAAAAGGCATCGTTGAACTGCACGTCTTCAGCCCAGACCAACGGAGCCAGGCATATACCCGGCATTACGGCCAAAGTCTTGAGAATCAGCACCGTCAGCGGATTTAGGGCAAAGCGGCGGCTCACCTGCGGGCAGTGGCCCAGGCGTGGGATAGTCGTCATAAGTCACTCGTGCGCTAGAACATTCGCGGGTGTATCAGGGCTTGAGCGCCTGCTTGATCGGCATCAGCGCGCCGTAGTCATTGATCGCGTTGAACTCCACCTGGGCAGCGGCACCTGGCAGCGACTTGAGGCCCGGCAATGCAAACACCTGGTTCTCGCCGGGGTTGATCATGCCGTTGTCGCTCTCGAAGCGCTGGTTGCCGACGGCAAGGGTCAACTCCACCAGAGAGACGTGAAACGCCGTCGGGTTGAATGCTTGCAGCGCATAACCCTGGCCCTGGGGGATAACCTTCCATTGCACCTGCGATGGCGCCTCGGCAGCTGTGCCCGGCAGGCCGTCGGGTCGATAGAAAATCTTGATCCGCGAACGAAAGGCCATTTGCAGCACATTCAGGTCCACCGGGCCCTCGGCCTTGGGCGGGATTTCCAGCACGTTGAGCCAGAACACTGACTCCTTGCCCGTTGGCAGTGCCGCCCCCGTAAACATCAGGCGCAAGCTCTGGCCCTTACTCGGGTCGATCCTCGAGACCGGCGGCGACAGCACAAACGGTGCCTTGGAACTGGTAGGACTGGACTGCACGTCCCCGGTATCCACCCAGGCCTGCACCAGCGCGGGGTGCAAGCCGTTGTTGTTCAATTTGACGGTGATTTCTTTCTGGCCCGCCGGGTAAATCAAGCGGGTACCGGTGATCACCACACCGGCCATGGCCTGGGAACAGACCAGCGTGGCCAGCACTAACCACGCGCTGCGACGAAGATTTTTCAGACAGGACATAAAACACCTCATCAGCCCGACATCGGCGCGCCGGGTCGCGGCGCGCTGACGTGAACGCGGCTTACTGGTAGTCGACGTTGTACGTCACGGAGCTGACCACAGTGCCTGGGGTGGTGGCGCCGGTAGCGAAGTACTGCACGGCGTAAGGCATGTTGGCTGCGCCATTACCGTCGATGGTGTTGCGGGTGGTCTTGGTGCGCTGGTTGGTGTTACCGGCCTGGATCACCGCGCCGCCTTGGGCGTCAACCAATTGCAACTGCACGTTGGTGGCGGTGCCAGTCATGTTGTTCAGGTTGCCGCTGATTGGGTCGACTGTAGCGCCGGAGTTGAAGAAAGCGGCCGCGGTGGCGGCGGTGCCAACACAGTTGCTCAGTTGAATGTTGAAACCGGTACGGCCTTCAGCCTGGCCGGCAGCAGTCAGCAGGCCGGTAGAGATGGTTGGCAGGGTCACGGTGGCAACGGCAGGGGTGACCACGCCGTCTACCGCGATGGTGCAGGTCTGGTTAACCAATTCACCGTTGAAATTGATGGTGCCGTCGGCAGCGTTGGCGAACTGAGCGCCAGAAGCGCAAACCAGTGCAGCAAGCGTGAGGGCTTTAGTTTTCATGGTGCAACTCCAATGGGAAAGTTTTAAACACGGTCGCCAAGCGCTGATGAGTTGCCAGGTGCTGAATGCGCGCTGGAATAAACAAAGCATCTGCTGTGTGCGACGGGTTTATCTTCCTTTCATGGAGTTTTGAGTCATGTAGTACCAATCCCTCTGGCGTGTAGGAAGTTTCCGAAGGCGCGTCAGTCAGCTGTCAAGCCAGATACTCCTCCAATCGCTGATCCAATTGCTCCATAGCCTGCTGCAAGTTATCCACCGCTTCGGTCAGCAATGCCGAGTTCAGCCCCTTGCAGGCGGTCTCCAGTTCTTCACAGGTATGGATTAGCCGTCGGGCCTTGATGATTCTCGCCCCACCCTTGACCCGATGGGCAAGGTCTCCCAGACCGGGGAGATCATGTTGGGTAAACAGTTGCATCAACCGCGACATATCTTGCTGATTGCTGGTTGCGAGGTCTTGGAGCAGACTCTTGATCGAAGCTGCGTCGCCACGGCTGAGTTGTTCGAGGCTAGTCAGGTCAATATCGTCGAGGGTTTCGCGACGCTCTTCCTCGGTGGGCACAGGCACAGTGTCAGGGGCCAGGGGAGCGAGCCGCGCACTGAGGTCCTGGAGGCTGATGGGTTTAAATAGGCAATCGTCCATCCCTGCCTCGATGCAGCGGTCTTTCTCTTCTGGCTGGGCATTGGCAGTCAGGCCGAGAATCAGCCCCGGTTGTAAGCCCCTGGCGAGTTCCTCGTCCCGAATCGCCCGCGCTAGTTTGTAGCCATTCATCAGCGGCATGTTGCAGTCAGTGATCACCACGTCGAAATGTTGACCTCGCCAAGCACGTAGCCCGTGGGCGCCGTCTTCTGCGTCGGTAACCCGGTGACCGAGATAGTTGAGTTGCTGCGCCAACAAAAGGCGGTTCGCCGGGTAATCGTCGATTACCAAGATATTCAAGACCTGTGGTGTAACGGGCTGAGTTACATCAGCAGCGGCCGGCTCCTCCAACGTCATTAAGGTTGGCAAGCTGACCCGCACTTCCACTTGAGTGCCCTGTCCCAGCACACTGCTGAGCACCAAGGTGCCGCCCATCATTTCGCTCAGTGTGCGGCTGATCATCAAGCCCAACCCCGAACCGCCCCGGGCTGATTGTGCGTTGTTGCTCGCCTGGGCAAACGGACTGAACAGGCGCTGCTGATCTTCATTGGAAATACCTATCCCAGTGTCCTCGACCCGCAGGCACACCGCCAGGCGCTCGTCATTACTGTTTGGCTCGGCAACGACCCGCAGGTGCACCTGCCCTTCGCTGGTGAACTTGATAGCATTGCTCAACAGGTTGGACGCGATTTGCTTGAAGCGCAGCGGATCAACCAGCACATCACGGTTTACGGTGGAGTCGAGGTCGAGGATCAGGCGCAATTGCTTCTGTCGCGCCAGCCCCTCGAAAATCCGTACCACCGACTCCAGTAACTCACGCAGGTTGGCGCGTTCCGGAGCCAGCGAAAGCCGACCGGATTCGATACGAGCAATGTCGAGGATGTCGCCGATCAGATCCAGCAAACCCCGGGCGGCTCCGGATGCGACCTCGATAGAAAACCGGTCCATAAAGCCTTGATCGGCCTTTTTTAGGGCCAGTTCCAGCATGCCGATGATGGCGTTCATCGGTGTGCGAATTTCATGGCTCATGGTTGCCAGGAACGTGGTCTTGGCACGGCTGGCATCATCGGCGCCTTCCTTGGCCTCACGCAACGCTTCAAGCAAATGCTGGCGCTCGCTGATGTCGATCCAGCCACCGATCATGCCAGTGACGACGCCATCGCTGTCACGATACGGTAGCATCCAGTGGTAAATGGTCAGTACATTGCCGGTCCGCATGGTCAGGGAGCGGTCCTGCACTCTCGGCACTCCCTCCTCCATGACCTGCAAGTAGTCTTCGTGGTAAGCCGCTGCCTCGCTGGCATTCTTCAGCACACCTTCCACCACGGTTTTACCGAGCACTTCTTCGCGCTCCACGCCAAACACAGAGAGGTAGCCGCTGTTGCAAATCATCAGGCGGGCCTGGCGGTCACGCACGTAGATCGGATGTGGCGTGCCATCGATCAATACCCGCATGAACTCCATCTGGTCATTTAGGGCCAGCTGCGCTTGTTTGCGCTGGCGCATCAGCATCCGCAGGTAGGCGATCCAGCCTAGAGCTATCACCAACAAAACGGCCGCTATAGCGAAGCCCTCCAGGATTACCGTGCGATTACGCAGCCAATAACTCTCATCTACAGCAATTTCGCTGCGCCAGCGGTTGGTCACCTCGTCCATTTCTTCCGGAGGAATACTGAGCAGGGCTTTTTCGAGGATCGAATACAGTTCCAGAGAGCCACGAGGAGTGGCGAACGCGGTGAGCGCTGATTGAGTGCCGACGGTGCTGGTTACGCGCAATTGGTCACGGTACTGGCGAGAGATCATGTAGTACGCAGTGATCAACGAGTTGACCGCGGCATCCGCTTGACCATTGGCCACCAGGGCCATCGCCTGCTGGGCATTGCTCGCGTCTACCAGAATGATGTTGGGGTACTGCTCGATCAACAGGTCACGCACCGGGTTGCCATGAATCAAGGCCAGGCGCTTGCCGGCCATCTCGTCCAGTGTCGCCGGGCTGCCGGATGCATTACGGCTGACCAGAACGTAGGGAGTGTTTAAGTAGGGCCGGGTAAAACGCAGCAACCCTTCGCGTGCGGCACTGGGCGTCAGGGAGATCAGCAGGTCAGCCTTGTCAGTCCTGACCTGCTCGAGCATTTGCGCCACCGAGTGAGTGCGCTGAATATCGAACTTCAAACCTGTACGCAGGGCGACCTTGGCCAGCACATCCGCGCTAATACCACGGAACTCACCCTCCTGATTGAAGAACGAAACTGGCAGGTAGGTCTCATCGATCGCCACACGCAGCCGTGGATGAGCATTCATCCAGCGCTGCTCATTGGCGCTGAAGTTCAACACCGTGCGTCCTGGCATGCTGGCGCCGCCGGCGCTCCAGCGGCGCAGGATGGTCATGCGTTCAACGGAGGGAATCGTCGCCAGGGCGCTGTTGATAATGCGCAAAAGACGCTCATTACTACGATCCAGGGCAAACGAAAAGTTACTGACTTCCATGCGGGAAAAGTCAGCGAGCTGCACGTTGTTCAGGTAGTTCTTATTAATCAGGTAGTGCGCGCTGATGGAGTCGCCCAGGTACACATCGGCACTGCCAAACGCCACGGCGCCGATCGCGCTTAGGGTCGAGGGATAGAGCTGCAAGGTGGCCTTGGGGTAAAACGCCTTGACCGCCTCGGGAGGCAGGTAGTGATACAGCATGGCGATTTTCTTGCCTGCCAGGTCCGGCGTCAGGGCCTGGCTGTTGGCAACTTGGGTGACCAGAGTTGGTTGGTCCTCGGCGTACGACGTCGACATCAACAGGTCGGCGTCGGCTTCCTCATAGCCATTGGAGGTGCCCAAGAAGTCCACGCTGCCATTCTTCAGGGCCTGGATCACCTCGGCACGGGACGCAAACCGGCGCACCTCGATGCGGGTACGCAACAGCTCGCTCAACAGTTGCGCATAGTCGGCAGTGAGGCCCTCATAGTCATGGCCGTCACTGGTGATACCAAAGGGCGCATAGTCGGGCGCAGAGGCACCAAGCACCAGCACGCCCTTGCTCCTCAGCCAACTCCAGTCCTGTTCCGATAGGGAAGCACCGTAACCCTCCACATGTGAGCGGCCCAGTACTTGATAGGTTTCTACCGGCCCATCAGCCAGAACCGTGCCGTTAAAGGTGCCGACCAGCACGATTGCCATCAACCATCTACGCAAGGATGTTCTCATTCAGACCAGTTTATTGCGTTTGGCAAAGTCGGCGAGGTAAACCACCGATTTCACGTTGAGCTTTTCGATCAAGCGAGTTTTGTAAGTACTAACCGTCTTGTTGCTGAGCAACATCGTGTCAGCGATTTCCTTATTGCTCAGTCCTTGAGACAGCTGTTGCAGGATCATCAGCTCTCGGTCAGACAGTTTCTGGATCAATTCTAGATCGGTGGTCTCGGCATCACTTCGCCGCACCGAACTACTGGCTAAATTGGGAAAAAAGGTATAACCGCCCATTACCGCCTTGATCGCCTTGACCAGTTCGCTGAGGTCGTTGAGCTTGGAGATATACCCCGCGGCCCCGGCTTTCATACAGCGCATGGAATAGAACAGCGGTGACTGGGAGGTCAACACTACAATCTTACACTTGAGACCCAAGGCACATATCCGCGCGATGACCTCCAGCCCGTCCAGCTTGGGCATAGCAATGTCCAGCACAATTAAGTCTGGTTCATGTTCCCGCGCCAGTTGCAACGCGTCCGCGCCGTTATCGGCCTCGCCCACTACCTCAAAGCCCTCTCCCGTCAGTAGCATTTTGACCGAGGAGCGAATAAAAGGATGATCGTCCACAACTAAGGCTTTATGCATAGGAGCTCCTGTGTGACACACCAGATTCAGCCGCTGACTAAAAATATATGGCGTAAAAGCCATGGCGAAACTGACCTGTCTACGCGTCGTTTAAAATACACGAACGCTATTCAATTGTAGGAAATTTATAAAACTTACAGCACTAATTGATGGAAGCCTCCAAGCCTGCTTCATGGGCCTCGATCCAAGGCAAAAGCCGGTAGCCCTCCATCGGCCGAGCCAGATAAAACCCCTGGCCAAACTTACAACCCATTTTCGTGACTGTGTCGCGAATGCGCTGACTACTGACCCCTTCAATCACTAGGCTCATATCCAGAGACTGAGCCAATGCTAGCGTGCTAGCAATCATCGCTTGGCTGCGAGGCTCGCGTATATTTCGGACAATCTCGCCATCAAGCTTGAGCTGATTGAACGGCAGCTGGCATAGCAACCTGAGGGACGAAAAACCCATACCAAAATCATCGACGGAGAGGCCGCAGCCCAACATCCGGAGACGCAGCAAGTTGTCCTGAATTCGTGGCGAAATATCCAGCAAACCGTTTTCCGCCAATTCGAACATCAAGGTATTACCTGGAAAGTCATGTTGTCCCAGAGCCCACTGAATATGCTCGACCAACTGATCGCTGATGAGCTGGGAAGCATGCAGGTTGAACGAGAGCTCCAGTTGCACCTCTTGCCGACGTAATACCCCTAAAAGATTCAGGCCCTGCTCCAGAAGTTGCTTGAACATCTGGTCGATCAAGTCATAGGCCATGACAGCTGCGAGAAAGTCCGCCGGCAGTAGCAGGCCCTTGGCGGGGTGCTCCCAGCGAGCTAAGGCTTCAACTCCAGCCAACTCGCCGGTATCCAACTCAAATTTGGGTTGGAACCAGGCACGAAACTCACCGAGTGCTAATCCGCGATGGATCTCCTCTTCACTGGGCAGAGGCAGGACCGATGGTTGGAGGGCAGGAGGGGCACGTCGATGGGCATAACGATGAAGCATCTTGCTAAGCGCACTGATTTGCACCGGTGGTTTCATGACCCCCAGCAGTTGTAAACCTGAGAGCGAATCCATCTGCTCCAAGGAGCGGCGAAGCTCCGGCCTTAGTTCGCTACACAATGCCACAGCACGCACCATGCCCGACCGGGCAGCGCTCCGCAGGAAGCCTAGGCAATCCAAGCTGCGGTCCGCCAGATCGCATAGCACGATGTCGACACCACCTGACTTCTGAATCTGCTCCAGGGCCTGTTCGCCATTACTCGCTTGAACCACATCGCGCACGCCTAAGTGATCAAGCATTTTGATCAAGACGCTGCGCTGGAATCGTTGGTTCTCCAGAACCAGGACGCGGGGGTGGGCCATGCTTATCAACCACTTTCAGGTACGAAGAATCTGATAGTGGACGTGAGCAGGCTGAGTAAAGGAAGGAAATGGCCTTATGTTGTGTAGGAAATTTCCCAAGCAGCAAGGCTCCCGTTAACTTCGTGGATCCTGATGTAGCTAGGGTGGGCGGCGATACGATTGAGGTTGGGGCGAGAGTGAATGTTTTTGACCGAAATCGGCCAATTCAAAAACGCAATGAGAGATCAATAACTGCTTTCATCAGAGATTTTCAGATCTGAGTCTCGCTAAGCCTTGCTTGATGTGGCCTGCGTTTTCGCTAATCGTATGCAAAGCTCCTCGGACATTTTCGCCCTTCTCGCTTGATCCCTGCTTCTCTGCATGGAGTATCAACTCCATTAGCGCCGCCTCCAGTGCTAGCTGATTTTGATACATCCTTTCAAGTAGGTCTGACAAAGCCTTCGATGCGCGCGACCTTGGTATGGTGGGGATGTGATGCCATTCTGTTGAAAGCTTTCAGCTAGTAGAAAGGTTTGTCGGATCGCTACGGATTGCGCGCTCATGATTAACATCGACCTTTGTCAATACGACGAAAGGCACGATAAAGCTGTGACTGGTCTGTGTAGCGGCGTTCTGGAGCAAGCCCCTTGTACTGGTAAGCGCATGACCTGCGCTCAACCGCTCTTGGCCGATTGCTGCCCGTCACTAGCGGCAGAAATCGGCCAAAAGCTGCCGTCGCATGCCTACGAAACCAGGTGTTCGGTCCACGAACTGCTGGGGGCAGATTGAATACGGCGTTTACATTTAAGGTCACGGGCACGATGTCATAGGCTATGGGTCGACTCCAACCGGCCGAGAGTTAGAGGCTCGGTTTGGATCTAGTGTTATCCATAGCTTCGGTCCGGAAATCAGGTTTTTCCAAGCTGAACGAATGTCAGTAACAGTTGCTTTATTAACAACTTCAAGAAGCTCTTGGCGCGTGCTAAAACTGTAGTCTAGTCGTGATATGTCCGCCCAGTAACCCTCAGTCATTTCCATTAACCCACCGTGATCAAGTTTCAATTTATTAGATGCCCCGCTTTTCAACTTGTTGAGCTGTGTGTCATCCAATTCACAAAACTCTCTATCTAGCGAAGCAAGGAATTCCAAAACTTTAGACTGGATATCGCCACTTCCATAATTGCTAGACTGTATTGATAATATTAAGGCTGGTTTACGCCAGTCACTGCTCGGATATGCAGAAACCGCATAACCTATTTGCTGCTGGGTTCTTATCTTTTGAAAAAAACGGCTAGCAACAAATTGACTGATCAGCATTGAATGGGCCTGCGCGCTGAGCGTACTGCTCGAAAAAGGCACATATGTAATAAGTACGCTATCGTGAGATGATGAACGGACACGAATGGGCGGTAAATTTTCGTCTAAAGTGCGAGGGCCGGAGTAAACAAAATAGCGGGTCCGTGCTGTGGTTTTCAAAACCTCATGAATCATAGACCCTGTTTTCCGGGCGGTATCCAAGGATAAATTGCCTACAACTAGGGCATCTGAATGTATATCTTCTAGCCATCTATCACGCCAGCGATTAAAACTGTCTATCGAGGCTTTATTGAGTTCAGAAAGGCTTTCATTAGATGGCCAGTTTTCGGGGTATATTGCAATTCGCAGAGCATCATTTGCAGCAGCTAAAGGCATCTTACTCTCTTGAGACCTCCAATACCGCTCCATACGAGCCACGACAGTATTGAACTCATGACGATTTATTGGCTCATTCATTAACGTCCGCAACACCTCCTGCAGGAGCAGATCCTGGTGCTGACGCAAACCATGTAGGCCCACCTCGATACCCTGCTCAGCTATTTTTATTTCACCGAACAAACCTGCGTAAGATGCCTGTTGAAGAACATTTTGCATACGGTAATTCAGCCAAGTTATAAGCAATGCAAGATTTACATGGTCCTCCAGGCCCACTTCAGAATTACTTCTTATAGAAATTCTCCATGCAGTCATCGGCATATTGAACTCTTTTTCGGGGCGATACCAAACTCGGGTTCCAGATTTATTAAAAATTGACAGCGGTTCAGATTCGTTAACGTCAACCAGATTCAAATCATCCACAAGGAACGGATTTTTTTTAGGAAGAGAAAATGTGTAGATTTGAGTATGACTAGGCAACGTGGTGTCTTGTTGGATACTGTAAGGTACATCTAGCCATTTAGAGACGTGATCGGTCGGAGCGGCCTGCGACTCCCATACCAACAGAGTATTGCTAGAGGCCATATCCGACAACAAAGAATCAATCCTTTGGGGGGCGATACCATTCATTCGAAACGGCCCATACAACCAGTCCTCAGGTTCATAGCGGCGCATATTGCTTACTAATGACCTAGCCATAGCCAAGGGGGGCTTTTTCTCTTTATACAAAAAACGTTGCTTGCTCAAAGCAGCGAGCTCATCATATCTCCAACGATCTAAACCAGCCGTTCGAACTAACTCAATGGAGTCATAGATAGCCTCTTTGATAGCGCTAATTTCTGGAGGAGCACCGGCAGCCATCTCGATATGGACACCTATTATAGATTGATTTTTGCGCCACTCCATCACGTTAACACTAACCTGTTTCGCCAACCCATGTCTCTGTAGCTGAGATTGCAAGCCCCCCTCGTTTTTTGCATTGAGCAATGAGAGTATAAAGTTAAGCGGCTTGCTGAACTCATCTCCGGCCTCATTTCGAACAGTAAGAATTAACGTTAGCTTGTTCCGTGAATCTTTTGGCTGCACATGTACGATTAGCGGCTCGGCATTTTTTTTCCACAAGTCGATATGATCGGGTGTGGGCAAATTTAAGCCACTATTGAAGCTCAGAAAATTATGCTCGACTAAATGCTGAAGCTCATCTAGAGACTGGGGCCCGCTTACAACTAATTTTATCCTTTCCGAAGAATAGTAAAGCTTGTGAAACCTTGCGACTTCACTTGCGATTTTCTCGGAATCACCACCTAACGTTTTTAAGTTCCCGATTCGAAAGCGCGCCCAAGAATGACGCGGACTAACGGCATTGCCAACTGCTTCCAGAAAACGAAATTTTTCATTGTCTGAGAGCATCCGATATTCTGCATCAATAGCCTTTCGTTCAGACTCAACGTATGTTCTATCAAATAATGGCTCACTCAGAGCAGCAGCCAGATGGGCCATTGCTACGGGTAGCGCTGGTGCTGGAACATGAAAATAATAATCTGTATATTGCCTATTGGTTTTAGCGTTAAAAGTGCCTCCAACAAGGCCCATTAATTTGGAGATTCCATTAGGATCAGGGTAGCGCCTACTGCCTAAAAAGACCATATGCTCGGTAAGGTGCGCCAATCCTGGTAGAGACTCAGGGTCCTGATCGCTACCTGCATTTACTGTTATCGCAATAGCTGACTTAGTTGCAGCATGATCATTCACAAGTAAAGCGATAATGTTATTCTGTAACCGTATCGACCGGTAGTTATTTCTGTCACTCGGCGACTTTATAGGTTCCGGTAATATCTCACCTTTCGCGCCTGCACAAAGACATACTAAAAAAATGGAGAGCAGATAAGTGTGCGCCCTAAAATTCATGTAAAATCCGCCAGTTAAAATCCAGATATTTATCACCACTGAAAAACAATAGCAGGCCATTATTTGAGCGATAGATCACACATGTTGCTCTAGCTCAGAATTTTTTTCACCCAAGCAGATAACTGCACTAAAATATTCAACAATTTCAACCCAGCTTCCGAACATTACAGCTTTCCGAAGTCGGATCTCATATCCTCCTCGGGAAAAAAAGTTAATTTCTGCTAACGGGATGTATGCATCCCCTTTTAAACCACAAATATAGTTAAATAAAATCCTTGAGATTCTTCCATTACAATCGATAAATGGATGGCATGCGACAAAAGAGATCGATACCATGATAGCTAATAGCAACCGCGACCCCCTCCAATTATCAATGCACTTTTGTATTGATTTCAGAGTGCTTGGTATACTTTCAGGCGAAGGGTATTTAATTCGAACATGATGACTATCTGAATTAGTATAAACGTCCACAGCGCGAATTTCAGAAGCAGCACCAGATAGTTCTGAGGCTATGACTAGAATAGTATCTATTAATTGTAAAGAGCAGTTTTTATTAAGGTAATCAGAACTTAAGTGGGGCAAGACAGTTAGGATTTTCTTTTCCTCGACAGCCCGCATCGATGGGTACTCTGTATGATTTCTATCAGCATAATGTTTGCTCAGATAGTGCTCAAAGCTATAGTCTTGGCAGACTGCTACTGATTTTGCGACTTCAAGCGAATCGGGCCATTTTGCGGATCTAGCTAAAGGTAGGACTTCCGCTGCATGTAGTAACAAAGGCAAACTGCCCAACGCGTCCCAATTAACTGAGTTGGGGTCCAAAGGTTTCCATGCAATGGTATTTAAAGTACGAATAATCACTTTTTTGCATGCTCCACTGGAAAGATAAAACAGATATGTTCTACCTCCGTTTTTGACTTGGCCTTGAGAAACACTATTACAATAATTGTTCGTTTGGAAAGTTGAGTTGCTACTTATCCACTCCTTATCGTCTACTGCAATGCAAGACAGAAAACTAATAATATCTAAATCCACAGACCAATAGCTTAGGAGCCATCTAGAATAAGACAATCTCTGAACCGATGCATGGCTCACTGCAGTGAGCCATGCATTTGAGTCAAAAGCTAACGGTGTCCCCCGGGGACACGTCCCCAGGATCGTGCGCCATGCCGTCATCTGGATGTTCACCTGGATCGTGAGATATATCATCCCCCCAATTTTCATCCGCTCCGTTGGTATCATCACCCCCAGATACCAAAATGAGTTCTTCTGCTGTCAATTCACGCATCTTTATATCCTCACGTAATATATAAATTAAAATTGATATTCCATCTGAGTATATTTGGTTTTTACCTCCTCGCCGTATATTGATGAATTAAGTATCTATAGATTGAAGGCCACAATAGAAATTGCCCACCAGGTTAAAGTCTATTTAGGGCATCTAGATCGATCACGCGACTGAAATTATCTTCTAGGTCATCATGAGAGATAACTATTACAGTTTTATCAAGGTTTAATATGTGTTTCAGTATGTTTTTTTTACTATCTAAATCCAAATTGCTAGTTGCCTCGTCAAGCATTAGCACAGGCGCGTCTTCGGCCAGTGCTCTTGCTAATAATATTCTTTGTTTTTGCCCCGCAGATAAAATATTAGCGGCCCCCGAAAGAAGAGTGTTATAACCCATAGGCATTGTAATAATATCATCATGAATACACGCCGCTTCTGCTGCACTAAATACATTGTCAAAGCTTATGTTCGAACGTGAATATATTATATTGTCCAGTATAGTGCCCGATACGATCTGATCGTCTTGCATCATGATGGAAAAATGAGATCGAAATGAATCGGGACCTGTTTCTTCGAGCAGGAAACCGCTTAACATTTGTTTCCCGGAATTTGCCTTTAAATTTCCGCTTAATAAAGAGATTAGTGTGCTTTTGCCTCCCCCCGACTTTCCTCGAAGTAAGATTTTTTCACCGTACCTTATCGAGATATCGCAATTGTACATAATCCATTTCGTTGAAGGTGAATGCCTAAAGCAAACATCTTTCAATGCGATATCGGGTTTCTCAAGCCTGATGCACCTTCTAAATTGAGTCACTTCAGCTGGGTAACTATATAAATCTTCAAGATTGTCCAGATGATACTGATTTTCGTGCTTGTGGATGAAGTAGTTAGAAATGGAACTCAGATTAACGAAGAACCTTGAGCTAATAAGCAAATATGCAAAAATCCCACCGATGCTTAGGGAGCCATTGGATATTTGGCCTGCAGCTATCACAACGACGAAAATCCTATGCAGATTCAATAACAAATTTAGCAACCCTACGCTTTTTAGTGTGATGCTTTGGGCGGTTGCATCATAATAGTTATAACTAGAATAATTCGCGAAGAACCTTTCTTTGCTTTCTTCCTGAACCCTGGCAGACTGTATCTGCTTTATATTCCGTATCGTGTCTAGGACTATATTATCTGAGCGAGTTTTCATCTTGCTCTTCTGCCGCAACGCATGTCGTTGGTTTTTCGAGATAAATACTACACTCACCCCATACACAATCCCGAATGCAGCTGTGCACAGCGCTAAGTGGATTGAGATAATTGATGATACTATCAGAGCTGCGACAATCAGCCATGCAGCTACAAGTGCCGTACTACGATATTTGTGTTCAAAACTTACAATAGCTAGAAGGGACGTGAACTTCGAAATTATGTTGTTCGATGTCCTCGTTGAAAAAAACGAAACGGGCAAGCTAACGGCTTTCTGAAACGTTTCATATCCTAAAGAGTCTGCTAATGACCTTGCCGTGTTGACAGTGTTTTTTAGATGGATTGTTTGGAGCAGATATTGAATACAGCATAATGCACCAAATAACATCGCAATAACGAACATAAGGTTTTGGTCATTGCTCTCCATTACCTGATCCACTGCTAGCTGAATATAAAAAGGTGATGCTAGCGTAAGGAGCTCTATTACTATGGGTAACACGTAAATCAGCAACGATTTATCACGTTTGAGCCCGGGCTGAAATATGCCTACCTTACGGGCTGAGCCTGAAGCCAACTTACAATCTGCTGTGTAAAAAAGCTCAGTAGCTATACCAGTAAAACTTGCTGAAAACTCACTTCTGTTAAACCGATAAACGCCCTCGGCAGGATCATAAATTGTGAATCTATTTTTACTTGCCTTTGTAAGCACAACAAAATGATTCATGCGCCAGTGAAGAATGCATGGCAACTCTAACGTACGAACTTGTTCCAACTCAAGCCTTAGATGTCGGTACCTGAAACCAATCTTAGATAACAAATCTGACAAGTTCTTTAAATTTATTCCGCGTCCCCCTGTTGCAAAGTCAGCACGCAGGGAGTTAAGTGAAATGTCTACTCCATAGTGCTCGCAGATCATTGCTACACATGCCAATCCGCATTCAGATTGTTCTTGCTGGCGTATGAGCTGAAAATTTTTAATATTCATTTAGTTTTCCTTGCCCCGCCTGTACTACAGAATTTATCAATGGATCAAATATCCATCTGATAAGAGAGTGCTCTTCAAGCATTACTGAGGCTCGACCGGTAAGTCCGTCTTTTTGGTAGTCTATCTCCAGATTCGAGTTGCTAGATTCAATTATCTTTATAGTCGCTAAATAACCGGGCTCTTCGGCTTGCAAACCTAGCGTACGCAATACGTCTTTCGTGCTGGTTACTGTATTATCAATTTGTATTATTTCCGCCTGAGCTGTTCCGAATTTTGTAAACGGGTAAGCATCATATCGCAGAGTGACTTTCTGTCCGAGATTAGCTAATGCAGCTGCTTGCTTAGGTATTAAAATACGTGCAGTCGGTTCTCCTTTTTCTGCTTCAACCACAATAAGGCTGTCCGATTTCCTGATGCTACTTCCCTTTGAAGCACTCACTGCCGCGACGACGCCATCAAAATCGGCGACAATATATGATAAGATTTGGCTTTCAATATCAATCAGCTCTCGTTCAATCTCTATAGCCTCAGATCTATTGTGGTTGATCTGAATTTCTAGTTCATTTTTATATTGCTTTGCCAGGTTGGGAGCTTCAGAGAGAAACTGCTGCTCCTTTATCAAGTTTTGTTTTGCATAATAAGATAAATTGTCGATATTCAAGACTTTATCTTTAAGATCCTGAATATAACTTTCGGCTACAGCGCCCTCAGCCAGCAAATGATTACCTACCACAATTTTTGATTCTAGAATTTTCCGCGCACTGACTAAGCCATGCACTCGGGCCTCCAACTCAGCGGCCCGTAATTCCGAAAATTTAGATTGGAGCCCTAGCTTTTCTATACTAATTTGATAGTTCTGGGAGTTTTTTACAGACAATTCATTTAGCTGTATAAGATTTTGACTAAGAAGATTTCTTTTTTGAAGATTGGTAGAACCGCTCCGTCCGAATTGCTCTCGTGTGTAGGCTATTAGTTTTTGCCCTCGATGAACGAAGTCTCCCTGCTCCACAAATATCTCAGATATCACACCTTCTGATGTAGCCTCAACACGCTGCTTTCCAGACAGTGCTATTGTGATAAAATTTACGTCTACTCTTCTAGTATAGGGTTGCAACAAAATAAAAAAAACACATAGCATTAAAGCTATCGAAGCTGCCCATGGCTTAATACTGCCAATCCTTTCGGATCTTGCTGCGACGCTCGTATTTTCTAATGTGTTGGGTAGAGATTCTTTTCTAAATAACTTCGCTTGATCTTCCATAATCGACATAGCGGTTCCAAATACCAAGATCCCTAAATGACTAACTATCTTAATGGCAGCTTGCTGCGGATTCCTATCGCACTCTTCAACCTTACTGTTGGATATGTTGCAGTATTATGTCCACATGCTTGCGATTGCATTACAATTGAAGATTTTTTGTATCTATGGCCAGGCCAGCATTGTGATTTATTTGATTTTTATGCGTCGAATGTTTTTTATAGCGGCTTAAGGGTAACGTTCATGAATTCGAGTTGCAGTGTTGTATGCAGATAGGATACCTTGGCTCCCTGGAAGCTCTATTAGTTTTTTGGTGAAGATACAATAAATAGGTGGGGTCATGATTAAGCTTTTAATTGTCACTGTGCTTTTGGGAACAAGCACATTGTTTTCTCTGTACGCTAGCGCATTGTCTCCTGAGAGACAGGCCGCTATCGATGCATGCAGAGCGGAAACAAAGTTAATTCATGTTCGTATACAGTCTGCACCACGAGCATTTTCAAAGCCTGAGGAGACAATCGCTGTTTTGATTCAGGGCGAAAAGCCTCCTCCATCAATGAAGCATCTCGATGGTGCGGAGCTCTGTTTTTATTCGGTACGAAAAAAGTACGTGCAGCTTATTGAATGGGATGCCTTAGGACGAACTAAAAGGCTGCGCAGTCCGATAGAGCCTAAGCAAGATTTATAGTTTTCTTGTTTTTTATCCAATACGTTATTATTGCAAAGTTACTATGTTGATACTCGCGTACCCAGACTATCCAAAGCACACAACACTTTTTGACTGGTTGAAAAGCATCCCCGCTGGTGGCGATAAAACCACACGACTCGCGCGAATTTTCTCTGCGATTCGTACTGAGGCAATCTTGAGCAATGGATTGATGATGCTGATTTACGGACCAAGAGCGTGGGGATTTTCGATGAACCGGATCCCAAGAAGCTCGACTTACTACTCCGCTCCCTGGGACGAGGCTTTGCTGGGGGCTACTTGAACGCTATTCAGCAAAAGCGGATTGAGCATTTTCTTCAAGAGGAAGCGTTAGCCTTCAGCAGTTGGTTTCGGCCTGTGAGTCCAAATGCTCCACAGACGAGACCGATGCTACCTGATCCTGATGATTCTATTGCTCTCAATCAAGCCCCAGATCCTTATGATGACGATGATCGACCCACGTCCCGGGGCGCCTATCCCAGAGTCTAGATTGAAGCCTAAATCGTCCCTGGCCTCTTAGGCACCTGGAATGGCGGCTTAGGGTCGGAAGCGGTCGGTCATGAGCGGCCGCTTCTGGCCGATTCTGTTGAAAAAGCCGTACTCGCTTAGCCAAGGTGACCGCCTGCATCAATGAATAGCTTGCGGAGTTTTTTTCGAGCCGCCTCTGAAAGACGCTGTGAATAGCGTTGAAACTCTTCTTCGGCTGTGTCGGGCTTGCCGTTCATGGCCAATACAAACGCGTATGCAAGAGGATGTTGTATGTAGTTGTAGAAACCCAGGCCACCCGTCGACAAATGCTGCTTGACCCGCTCGAAAGCACCAGGCAGGTCGGCTATCGAACGAGCCTCGTCCCAAAACGATTCAGCTTTTGGAATGGCAGCCCGGAGGATATTGGGTGCGCTGGTTGCTATGGCATCAGGTCCGTAGCTGCATGAGATATCAAACGCTCGATCGCGCACATCGAAAGTCAGATCAGGTCGTGCTGATTTTGACGTCCTGTGCCATTTGATTTCATTGCCGGAAAGATGGGGAACGAAGTCCAGTGACAGAGCCCATGACGGCGCTAGCGCGCCGCCTTTCCACTGCTCAAGGCGAAAGAGTTGGCGAATGGGAGCATCGACGCTACGAAGCCAGGACAGCGGGCCCTGAACTTCGAATCCTAACGGCTGTAAAAGTGACTCTACGGTTGGCGAAACAATTTCGTGGATTTGATCTATTCGCACTATCTCGAACGTTTTTCCCTGCATCGGCGGCCCCATGCTCAAAAGTAATCCCAGTTCGACAACTTCGGTCGTTGGTTCGACCTCAGATAATTGATGGAGTCTTCTTCATCCTCATTCGGGAATCAAGGCACACGAAACTTCTCTCGGCGAACTGTCTTTTACATCTGGCAGATAGTGAAAACGTGGCTTGACCCCTTTTCCGTTGTGGTCCTTGCGTAGAAATCACCCACCCCCTCCCTGGATAGCTCCCCGCCTTACCTGGCCCAAATCCTGCCTGCATCACTCCCACCCAGTCGCTACTGACTACGCGGACGACTCTTTTGAGCCCCGCCGCCCAATCCCCGCCCCCGATAATCAAGCATCCCCCCTACCACCGCCGAGGCCTTCCCCCATGACGAGCCCATCCACCGAACAGGTCAGCCCCCAAACCCTGCGCAGAGTGATCATCGCCGCCGGCATCGGTAATTTCGTGGAGTGGTTCGACTTCGCCGTCTACGGTTTTCTCGCCACCACCATCGCCCAGCAATTCTTCCCCAGCGGTGACGCCAGCGCGGCGTTGCTGAAGACCTTTGCGGTGTTCGCGGTGGCCTTCGCCTTCCGGCCCCTGGGCGGGATTTTCTTTGGCATGCTCGGCGACCGGATCGGGCGCAAACGCACGCTGGCCATGACGATTTTGCTGATGGCCGGCGCCACCACGCTGATCGGCCTGCTGCCCACCTATGCCGCCATCGGTGTAGCGGCGCCGATTCTGTTGTCGTTGATTCGCTGCGCCCAGGGTTTTTCCGCCGGGGGCGAATACGCCGGGGCCTGTGCCTATCTGATGGAGCACGCGCCCAGTGACAAGCGCGCCTGGTATGGCAGTTTTGTGCCGGTGTCGACGTTTTCTGCGTTCGCTGCGGCGGCCGTGGTGGCGTACGCACTGGAGGCTTCGCTGTCCGCGGAGGCGATGGGCAGCTGGGGCTGGCGCTTGCCGTTCCTGATCGCCGCGCCGCTGGGGCTGGTGGGGCTTTACCTGCGCTGGAAGCTGGATGAGACGCCGGCCTTCCAGGCGGTGAAGCAGGAGCACGCGGTCGCGCACTCTCCCCTCAGGGAAACCTTGCGCAACCATGGTGCGGCGATCTGTTGCCTGGGCGCTTTTGTGTCGCTCACGGCGTTGTCGTTTTATATGTTCACCACCTACTTCGCGACGTATCTGCAGGTGGCGGGTGGCTTGAGTCGGGCGGTGGCGTTGCTGGTGTCGCTGATTGCGCTGATTTTCGCGGCGGCGATCTGCCCGCTGGCAGGGTTGTATTCGGATCGGGTGGGGCGTCGGGTCACGGTGATGACGGCGTGTGTGTTGTTGATTGTGGTGGTGTACCCGTCGTTCCTGATGGCCAGTTCCGGGTCGTTCGCGGCATCGGTGGTAGGGGTGATGTTGCTGGCGGTGGGCGCGGTGCTGTGTGGGGTGGTGACGGCGGCGTTGTTGTCGGAGACCTTTCCGACACGCACTCGGTATACGGCTTCGGCGATTACCTACAACATGGCGTACACGATCTTTGGCGGTACGGCGCCGTTGGTGGCGACGTGGTTGATCAGTACCACGGGCAGCAACCTGTCGCCGGCGTTTTATCTGATTGCGGTGGCGGTGCTGGCGTTGGCGGGCGGGTTGGCGTTGCCGGAGACGTCACGGATCTCGCTGCATGAGGTGGGCGTGGAGGAAAAAGGCACGGCGCCGGTGTTGTCGCGCTAGGTTCGGCTGGTGTGAACGCAATGCCCAATCCAACAAAGATCAACTGTGGGAGCGGGCTTGCTCGCGAATGCGGCCTGTCAGTGAAAAATGAGCTGACTGGCTCACCGCATTCGCGAGCAAGCCCGCTCCCACATTGTTTTTTCTTTGCTTGTTAGATCTCCACTGCCGGACTGAACAGTGTGGGCGTCGGCCGGCGTAATTATTTAGCCACTACCCCAATCGCCCGCGCCGCCTGAGCCAAACGCTGCGTAGCGACGCGGATTTCCTCCGAATTGAGCGAGGCGAAGCCCAGGCGCAAGGCATTTTCAGGATGATCAAACGGTGAAAACAGGCGACCGCTGCGCACCACCAGGTCCAGCTCCAGCGCTTTTTCAGCCAGTCGGTCGACGTCGATTGAGTCGGCGAACCTTACCCACAGCGCCAGCCCGCCTTCGGGTTCCTGCACAGAGATCTGCTCGCCAAAAGCTTCCAGCAAACAACTGAGCAGGGTCTCCCGACGCCGGCGGTATTCCCTGGAAACCCGCCGCAGGTGCTTCTTCAATTCGCCATCGTTGATCAGGTCCGCGAGCATCCGCTGCATCACGGCATCGCCCTGGCCCAGGCTCACCGCCGCCGTACGTTCGAGCACTTCGATGAGGTTCGACGGGGCAACGATATAGCTGCAACGGAAGGTGCTGCCCAGGGACTTGGACAGCGAGCCGATGTAGATCACATGACGCTGCGCGCTGTCACTGGCCAGGGGCAAATAGGGCCGTCCGGCAAAGTGATACTCGTGGTCGTAGTCTTCCTCGATGATGCAGAAGTCATGCAGCCGGGCCAGTTCCAGGAGCTGCTGGCGACGGCCGGCACGCAGGCTGACGGTGGTAGGAAACTGGTGATGGGGGGTGACGTACATCATCCGTACGTCATGCAGGCGGCACAGCTCGGCGAGTTGGTCGACCCGGCAACCTTCGTCGTCCAGGTCCACGGTGACCAGTTGCGCACCCAACTGGCGGAAAATCTCCCAGGCCGGTGGGTAACTCAGGCGTTCGACCACCACCACATCACCGGGTTTGAGCAACGCGCTGGCGGTCAGGTACAGCGACATCTGCACGCCTTGAGTCAGGCAAATCTGCGGCGCGCCGACCGTCAAGCCGCGATTGTGGCGCAACATTTCGGCCAGGGCGTTGCGCAGGTACTGGCCGCTGCCTTCGCTGCCATGGCGCACGGTGTTGGTGGTAAAGCTGTTGCGCAAGGCATTGCGGTAATAGCGGTGCAGCACGGCTTGCGGCAGCAAGCGATGGTCACAGGCGCCATTGTCGAAAAACAGCGCGCCGGGCCGGTGTTGCAGGGCTGTAACCTGTTCGCCCGGGGTGAAATAGGCCGCCGCAGGCACCTCCCGCAATGCCGGGGCAAACGACTTCGGGGCGCGGGTGGCCGGCACCGCGCCTGTCGCCAGCTGCGAACTGACGAAGGTGCCGCGACGTTGAATGCTGACCAGCCAGCCCTTGGTCGCCGCCTCCTCGTAGGCAAGGATCACCGTCTTGCGGTTGACGTCCAGCAGTTGCGCCATCTCCCGCGTGCCGGGCAACAGCGCTCCGGGGCGCAGGCGGCCCTCGACAATCGCGCTCACCAGGCCCTCGACGATCTTTCTGTAGGACGCCTGCGGCTGCTCCCCATCGAGTTTGAGCAACGGGCGCCATTTGCGAAGCTGGACCATATGAATTATCCAAAACTGGAGGTTCTCCTGGTCCTAGTCTACCGCAACAATCGAGCCTCAATTGCCCCGAGGTGTTTATGCAAAACCGCCATGTCGTTGAATTGTTGCCCTCGGGCAAATCCTTCGAAGCTGCCGATCAATTGCTGCTCGACGCCATGCTGGCCAGCGGTCTCGCCGTACCCTTTTCCTGCCGGCGCGGCGCCTGCGGATCGTGCAAGGTCAAGGTGGTGTCGGGCCAGCACCGGGAAAAGCTGCGCACACCCGACACCCCTGCCCCTTCTTATCCGCTCGCGTCTGACGAGATGTTGCTGTGCCAGAGCCATGCCTGCAGCGACATGCGCGTGGAAATCCCCGGCTGGTCACTGGACACGCCCGCGCTGGAAGCCAGCGCACAGGTGATCAGCAAACGCGCGTTGAGCGCCGACATCGTCGAGCTGGTGTTGCTGACTGCCCAGCCACTCGAAGTCCGGGCCGGCCAGTACCTCAGGTTTCGCCTCGACGATGGCGACAGCCGCTGTTTCTCCGTGGCCAATCTGCCCGCGCAGGACCAAGGCCGGTTGGTGTTTCATATTCGCCAGGTCAGCGGTGGCCTGTTTTCCGAACGCATCCTGCCGAGCCTGCAAGTGGGCGATGCGGTGAAACTCGAAGGCCCCGTGGGCGCCTGCACCTGGCAACACGACGATGAGCGCCCTGTTGTGCTGTTCGCCACCGGGACCGGTTATGCCGGTATCAAGCCCTTGTTGCTGACGGCCCTGGCCCGCCAGGCCGAAGTCACCCTGTATTGGGGTAACTCGGCACCGGCGGACTTCTACGACGTCGAGTTTCTCGAACGGGCCAGCCAGGCCCATCCACGCTTTCTCTGGCATCGGGTTTTGTCGGCAGACGCCCGCGTACAGCAGGTCGCGTTGACACAGCCCCATGACTGGGCCGATAGCCAAATCTACGCCTGCGGCAATAGCACGATGATCAACCAGGCCCGCGCAGCCTGCCTGGCGGCGGGTGCGCAGGCGCATCGTTTTGTCGCCGAAGCCTTCGTCCCCAGCGGTGCATTGACGCCAGCGGAGTCGCTCAACACGCGGCACCCGGTGCTGGAAAAAGTCGGCCCGCGCTACTCGCTGGACGGCATGCTCGCCGCCCGCGAGCAAACCGTCAGGGCCCTGGCCGCCATCGCCGATCAATTGAAAGTCGGCATGACCACGGCGCAAGCCCTCGCAATGGCCAGCGAGACATTGCAGGCCATGGGCGCGTCTCACACCTGGCATCCCACCTATATCCGCTTTGGCGAAGACACCGTCCGCACACCCCGCCAAGGCATCGACCTGCTGCGCAAGCTCCGCGCCACCGACATCGCCGTGGTGGACCTTGGCCCGGTGTGGGATGGCTATGAAGGCGACTATGGCGACACCTTCGTATTCGGCGAGCACCCATTGCATGACGCTTGCACGAAGGCCCTGCATGAAGTGTTCGACGAGACCCGCGATGCCTGGCACCGTGGGCTGACCGGGCGCGAACTGTACGACTTCGCTGAGGGTAGCGCCCTCTCCAAGGGCTGGCGCCTTGAGCGCAACCTGGCCGGACACCGCATCGCCGACTTCCCCCATGCCCTGTTCGGGCAGGACAAGCTGGCTGAAGTCGAGATCGTACCGAGCGAGATGGTCTGGGTGCTGGAGATACAGATCTGCCATCCCACACAACCGGTCGGGGCGTTCTTCGAGGATATTCTGATTGGCGAGGCCAACGGGGGCGTGTAGGGACGGGCCGTACGGTGGATCCGGTGAGTCCAGAGCGCGGTAACGTTATCCGGGCATTATCACCTCAGCAAAAAGGGAGTTTGCATCATGACCGACGACACAAAAACAAAAGGGCCAGCGTCGTACTTCCCCTCCATCGAAAAAAACTATGGGCAACCCATTAGCCACTGGCTGGATCTGCTCAAGGCCGCCAGTTCCAGGAAGCATATGGAGCTTGTGGCCTTGCTCAAGACTGAACACGGCATGGGCCATGGTCACGCCAATGCGTTGGTTGCGTACTTCTTGGCGGCTGAAAAAGGCAATTGATCCACCTCCCGGCGGGCGGTGAACGTGCCTACCCGCCGGGCGTTGCGGCTGTCTCTTGAAGCGTTCGTTCAAGTCGTCGTAGGTGAGCATTCACAATGAGTTTGTGCGCTGGCCCCACTGGCAGCATGTAGAGGCGCCCATAGGTGTTATGGGTGACAACCGACGAGGTGATCGTGAGTACACGGTCAGCGATTGAAAGGCAGATCATCACATCCAGGTGCCGGTCACGCTCGGTCAGCACCAGCATGTCGGGCGCGCTGCGTTCCACCAGGAAGAAGTCCAGCCGGTCGCCGACCTGCACAGCCTCGCGCAAGGTGCCGGAGAACCCACCGATGCGCTTCACACCAAACAACGAGGAAATGGCATCCCTGATTCGGAAAGCCACCTGCATCAACGGCCCCGGTTCGCCGGTCATGATGTTCCAGGCATCCAGCGCGGTGATTTCAGTAGGCAGCGGGGCTGACCGGGTGTCGTAGTAATCAAGCTCTGACGGTGCACGCAGCGTGTGAACAACATCGGTAGTCGTCAACATTATCTTCCCTGATTGCTCGGTTAGAGCGGCTGACCTACATCAATACGATTCCCGTCCGGGTCTTCGAACACAAACGCCCGCAACCCGTAATCCTGATCCTTGAGGCGCTTGATGATCCTCGCCCCATGCTGCACGCAAGCGGCGTGCAGCCTGTCGACATCGTCCACCATCAGGTGGGCAATCGTGAACGCGGCGGCTGGGTGGTTGGGTTGCAAGGTCAAATGCAGCTCGCCCTGGTCGCGCTGCAGAATCATGAAGCCGATCGGGTTTCCATTTTCGAAGGCTTTCGTAAACCCCAGGGCCCTGGTGTAAAAATCATGGGCCCTGCCCATGTCCTTTACGGGAAGCGTTACTGCAATTCGTCCGAAACGGACGCCATGATCAACGACTGCGCTCATCGCAGAACCTCAACGTGCAAGCACCATGACACCTGCCAGGCGGTGCTGGTGAGTGTGAAGCGCCTTGCCAAACCTGAAGGAGCAGGACGGTGCCTGCGAGGCAGAGGTTATTTTGCGCAGCTACTGAAGTAAAGAGAGATACGAGGGTCGCTGCAGGTCAATGATCAGCAGGCGGTCGTTCAGCTACGATTGCTCGGAGTCGGACCTGAGCCCAAAACCAGCAGGATTGATCAAGCGGCCTGAAAGGGGGCGAAGCGCATGCGTTTATTCTCGCCCCCTGCCTCTATCACGGTTTCAGAGATGAAACACCGGCCCCGCCTCTGCACCTTGTGGAGGCGCTTCAACCTTCACCTTCAGCGCAATCAACAGTGCCGCCAACAGCATCAAGATACCTGCCGCGACAAAGACCCCGCCGATACCACTGAAACTGAACATCGCGCCGCCTGCCGCCGCCCCGGCGGCAATCGCCGACTGCACTGAAGCCACCACCATGCCCCCGGCGCTTTCAGCCTGGTCAGGCACGGCCCGCGCCACCCAGTTCGACCAGGCCACCGGCACCCCGCCAAACGCCAGGCCCCAGAGCATCAACAACCACACCTGCCCGGTCACGGTTGCCGGCAACAGCGCCAGAGCGAGCGCTGCAACACCCACCAGCGCGGGCATCAGCACCAATGTTCCACGCGGCAGACGCACCAGCAGCCAGCCGGCCAGCAGCGTGCCGGCAAAGTTCGCAACACCGAATCCCAGCAACATCAACGCCAGCCCCTCGGCATCGACGCCAGTGGTGCTTTCCAGGAATGGCCGGATATAGGTGAACAGCGCAAAGTGCCCGGTGTGCACCAGCACGCACCCCAACATGCCCACGGCAATGCCCGGACGCAGCAGCACTTCCAGCACCGTCCTCAAGCGGGCGGTCCTGCGGGGTGCGAGCGGCGGCAGGGTGAACAGCTGGAACACCAGGGTCACGCCGCCCACTGCGGCGGCGGCGAGAAACGCGCTGCGCCAGCCGTACAGCCCACCCAAAAAGCTGCCCAGCGGCACCGCCACGACAGTGCCCACCGCGATGCCGCTGAAGATGATCGACAAGGCACGCGGCAGCAGGGCCGCCGGTACAAGCCGCATCGCCACCGCCGCCGCCATGCTCCAGAAGCCACCCAGGGCGATGCCCAACAGGATACGCATCAGCAGCAACACCGTGAGGCTCGACGAGACCGCCACCAGCAGGTTGGAGCAGATCATCAGTGCGCTGAAGCACAACAGCACCACGCGCCGGTCGATCCCGCGGGTCAGGCCCGGTACCAGCAAACCGGCGAACAACGCCACCACCGCCGTGACTGTCACCGCCTGCCCTGCCAAGGCTTCCGAGACGCCGAGTTCGGCCGCCATCGGCGTCAACAAACTGGCCGGCAGGTACTCCGCCGTGAGTAATCCGAACACGCCCATCGCCAACGAAAACACCGCCATCCAGGCCGGTGTCGCGGGCGCCACATCTGCACCGGTTACGGCGTCACACACACAACTGCTCATCACTGGTCACCCTCCAAAAGTTATCGCGACCGCCAGTCTAGGTACGCAGGGCAGGATGATCTATGATGCAAAATCTTGAATCCTTTACCGAAACCCCGAAAATGATGCCTCCAGAACCGTTCGACGTGTCCTCTGACCTCATCAACGAGCTGTTGCGCGGCATGCGCCTGCGGGGCGTCGAGTACCGCCGTATCCAGGCCGGGCCGGCGTTTGGCCTGGGCTTTGCGGCCAAACCCGGGCATGCGTACTTCCACCTTGTCGCCGCCGGCGGCGTCACCCTGCGTACCGAGGACGGCACGCAGTACGAACTGACGCCGGGCAACGCCGTGTTCATCTCCCACGGGGGCGCCCATCAGTTGCTCTCCAGCCCGGAGGTGCCGGTGCAGGACATCCACAGCTTCAACGCCGCAGCCCTCGGCGATGCGGTGTGTGCCGTGGATGCCCGCGCCGATGCAGGCGTAGCTCAAAGCACCCTGCTCTTCAGCGGCTGCATGGAGTTTGAACTGGGGAGTTTGCACGGCCTTGGCCGCCTGATGCCGGACCTGATGCTGATCGACGCCAAGGGCCAACGTTATCCGGGGCTGATGCCGATCCTGGCGGCCATGGAGCGCGAAGTCAGCAGCGCCCGCATCGGCTTCGCCGGCATTCTGGCGCGCCTGGCGGACGTGGTGGCGGCCATGGTTGTTCGGGGCTGGGTCGAATGTGCCTGCGGGAATGCGTCCGGCCTGGTGGCCGCGCTACGCGACCCGCGCCTGGCCAAGGCCCTGCTGGCGTTGCACCAACAGCCTGGGCGCGACTGGACGGTGGAAGAGCTGGCGGCGCAGTGTCATACCTCGCGCTCGGTGTTCGCCCAACACTTTCAAACCACAATCGGCACGCCACCGTTGCGCTATGCCACCGAACTGCGGATGCGCCTGGCCAGCCAGTGGCTGACGCTGGAGCGGCTGCCCATTGAAACCGTGGCGCAGCGCCTTGGCTATAACTCCCAGGCCGCGTTCAGCCGGGCATTCAAGCGCGTCACCGGGCAGCCGCCGGGGGCCAGCCGGAGGTCTTGAGCCGCTAGGAAAAGTGCGTGATCAACATTTCTCGCACTGCACTGACCAGCGAAGCCTCGCCCGGACGCGGCGGTAACAGGCTGAACTCGACATCGGGCAGCGCCGGAAGCGTTTGAATCGACCGGCATGCCTCGGCCCCGGCAGGCACGGCCGAGCTGTTCAGGCACGCCACGCCCAGCCCCGCCAGCAGTGCCGATTGCAGGCCCGCCACCCCGGACGCGGAATGCGCAATGACATACGGCACCCCGCGCGCATCCAACAGGTCGATGGTGAACCGCTGCAAGCTGCAATCCTGGGGAAGTACCACCAACGGCAGCGGCGCCACGAGTTCGTGCTGTGCGTCGAACCCACTGAGTGCCACCCACCGCAGGGCCTCTCGTCGTACGGGAATGCCTTCGGGAAGGCTGCGACCATCGAGGATGCGCATCGACAGGCCAATGTCGAATTCGCCGCTGTTGGCGCCCTTTTCGATTTGCAGGCTCTTGCGCACCGAAACATGCAACCGAAGCTGCGGATATCGCGTGCGCAAACCCTTCAACATGCCCGCGATGGCGCTCGGCAAAAAATAGTCGGTGATGGCCAGGCGCAGTTCGCCGCTCAAGGTCACGCCGCGCATGTCCTCAAGCACGCAGTCACTCAGCGCGAGCAATTCACGCGCATGTGCCAGCAGGCGCTCTCCGGCAGGTGTGGGGCTCACGCCTTTTTTGCCGCGCTCCAGCAGCGTCACGCCGGTGAAGGTTTCCAGCTTGCGAAGTTGCTCACTGAGCGCGGACTGGGAACGGCACAGCTTGGGCGCGGCCGCCGAAAGGCTGCCGGATTCCAGGATGGTGACGAAGGAGCGCAGTTGCTCAAGGTCAAAGGGGCGCATGTCTAACCTGCGTTTTTTCCGATAGATATCATTATATCTTCCCGTTTTTCAGATCCGAATAATTTTCTTAATCTGGCACCTCACCCTACCCTTACGAGGAACTCACCATGCCAGGCATCACCCTGAAAATCTCCGGAGAACGCAATCCCGAACTGGTCCGCCAGCTCGTCCCGCAGCTCACTGCACTGACCTGTGAAGTGCTCGAGAAACGCCCGGAGCAGACCTTGCTGATTCTCGATTTTGTACCGCATGACCAGTGGTTCATTCATAACCGCTCGCTGGCCGAACATGGGCGCAACGCATTCCGCCTGGAAGTCACCGTGACCGATGAGACCAACACCAAGGCGCAAAAGGCGCGTTTTCATCGTGAGGCCTACACGCTGTTGGCGGAGTTGATCGGCAACCTGCACCCACACTCCAATGTGCATATCATCGACTGCCGAGCCAGTGCCTACGGCTATGAAGGGGTGACTCAGGAGTACCGCTATCAACACACTTGATAGGCCGGGAAAAAGCCGCGCATGAATATCGATCAGGTCAATGCGCGGCTCATCAAGTCCGTGAACAGTTGCAGAACCCGTTCATCATCCACGCCCAACAATCGGTCACCCACATAGCATTCGGTCTTGCACCATCCCGGTCCATGAACGACAGCACGCCCAGCCGCGACACCAGGTAACGCCCCGGCAAAAGGACCGTCGACGCGGGCTTTTATGACAAAAATTTCATACAGCTAAACTGTACAGTTTTTCTGCACGCATGCTAACGTCCGGGCATGAACAAACCTTCCATCACCTCCGAAACCCAATCCGCCGCCCTGGCTGCCGAGCTGCGCATCTCCCTGGGCAAGCTGATACGCCGGCTGCGGGAACAAACCCATCCGAACGATTTCACTTCCGCCCAGAAGTCGGTGCTGCTGCGCCTGGACCGAGACGGGCCCAGCACCGTCTCGGCCCTGGCCCGGGCGGAGAGCGTGCGGCCGCAGTCCATGCGCATCACCGTGGCCGGGCTGGAAACGATGAAAGCGATCAGGGGCAAACCCGACCCCAGCGATGGGCGCCAAACCCTGATCGAGCTGACTCCCGGCTTTCGTAAGCACCTGATCGCCAGCCGGGCGGCCAAGGACGATTGGCTGCTGCGGGCGCTGCAGGAGCAACTGTCTGCCGAAGAACAAGCTGAACTCGCGGCAGCGGTAAAGCTGCTGGAGCGCCTCGCCGACTTTTGAGCCCCCTACCCGTTCGAGGACATCCCATGGCCGTCACCTTGCTGGATCCCAACACCGCGCTGATCATCGTGGACTTGCAAAAAGGCATCGCCGAATACCCGTTCATCCACCCCATCGGCGCCGTGGTGGAACGCTCCCGTGCACTGCTCGACGCGTTCCGCGAGCGCGGCATGCCGGTGGTGCTGGTCAACGTCACAGGCTTCGCCCCCGGGCGTACCGAGCGGCCACGGCGCAGCGATGTATTTCCACCGGGATGGGCCGACCTGCTGCCCGAACTCGATCAGCAACCCGGCGACATTGGGGTGACCAAACGCACCTGGGGTGCCTTCGCCAGCACTGATCTTGAGGCGCAACTCAAAGCACTCGGCGTGACTCAAGTAGTGATCACCGGCGTTGCTACCGGAACCGGCGTGGAGTCCACCGCGCGCCAGGCCTACGAGGCCGGCTTCAACGTGACCCTGGCCGTCGATGCCATGACCGACGCGAACGCCGAGGCCCATCACTACAGCCTGAACCAGGTATTTCCGAAGCTGGGGGAAACCGGCACCGCGCAAGAGATCATCGGCTTGCTTGAAACAGGGGGGCGTGACGATGCAATGGCATGAGCTGGTGTCTTATTTCTTCGGCGGCGTATTGCTCGCCAACGCGCTGCCCCATTGCCTCAGTGGCTTGATGGGCCAGTCCTTCCAGACGCCGTTTGCCAAGCCGCGCGGCCAGGGGCGGTCTTCCTCGACGCTGAATGTGCTCTGGGGTTTTCTCAACCTGGTGATCGGCTACGTGCTGGTCTGCCGGGTCGGGGACTTCGACCTCAAAAGCACCGCTGATGTGCTCGCCCTCGGGCTCGGGGCCTTGGCCCTGAGTGTATTCCTGGCGCAGCATTTCGGGCGCTTCAACGGTGGTCATTCCTCAGGGCCGGTGTGAGTTCGATGGGCATTTTCCGCTCGCTGCGCAGCGTCAACTACCGCATTTGGGCCGCCGGCGCCCTGGTGTCGAATATCGGCACCTGGATGCAACGCACGGCCCAGGACTGGCTGGTGCTGACCCAGCTCACGCCGCATAACGCGTCGGCCGTCGGCATCGTCATGGCGTTGCAGTTCGGGCCGCAATTGCTGTTGCTGCCCTGGACCGGCTTCGCCGCCGATCACTACGACAAGCGCAAGCTGCTGATGGTCACCCAGGGCGTGATGGGCGTGCTGGCGCTGATGCTGGGGGTGTTTACCCTGACCGGCATCGTGCAGCTGTGGCACGTGTATGTGTTCGCGTTTTTGTCTGGCTGCGCCTCGGCCTTCGATGCACCGGTGCGGCAGATATTCGTGGCGGAGCTGGTGGGCGAAGCGGACCTGTCCAATGCCATCGCGCTCAATTCCACCTCGTTCAACATGGCGCGCATGATTGGCCCGGCGGTGGCCGGCGTGACCATCGCATCGGTGGGCACCGGCTGGGCGTTCCTGCTCAATGGCGCGAGTTTTTTCGCGGTGCTGGCCTCGCTGTTTCTGCTGCGGGTTTCCGGCCTGCACACCAGCCTGCGGGCGCTGCGCACCAAGGGCAGCCTGACTGAAGGCCTGCGTTATGTGTGGGCGCGGCCGGACCTGATGGCGATCCTGATCATGCTGTTCTTGATCGGCACCTTCGGCATGAATTTTCCGATCTTCATCTCGACCATGGCCGTCACCGTGTTCCACGCCGATGCCCGCGGCTATGGCCTGCTGACGTCTACCCTGGCTATCGGCACCGTTGCCGGGGCGCTGCTCGCAGCCGGTCGCGAGCGGCCACACTTCAAGGCGTTGTTGATCGGCGCGCTGGTATTCGGGGTGGGCTGCATGCTGGCGGCGATTGCCCCGAACTATTGGTTGTTCGCCGGGGCGCTGGTGATCATCGGCGTGGGCGCGCTGACCTTCAGCAACACCACCAACAGCCTGATGCAACTCACCACCGAACCCTCCATGCGCGGCCGGGTAATCGCCCTGCGGGTGGGCGTGGCCCTGGGCGGCACACCGATTGGCGCACCGATTGTGGGCTGGGTGGCCGACCATCTTGGGCCGCGCTGGGCGTTGGCGGTCGGCGCGGCCTCGGGCATCCTGGCTGCCGGCGTGGCGGTGTACACCATGACGCGCAAGCTGGATCGGCCTAAAAATATGTGATGGGCAACACAGCTCCCACAGTTGATCGTTCCCACGCTTTGCGTGGGAATACATCCTGTGACGCTCCGCGTCACCATTGCGCAGGACTTGAACCTTGCATCGTCAGCTGGACGCAGAGCGTCCGAGGCGGCGTTCCCACGCAGAGCGTGGGAACGATCAATATCTGAAGGGCAACACGAATCCAGTGTGGGAGCTGTCGAGCTTCAGCGAGGCTGCGAAGAGGCCCTTTCAGGCAATAAAGATGTCGCCTGCCAGTCCGCCATCGCAGCCTCGCCAAAGCTCGACAGCTCCCACAGTTGATCTTCGCAGGCTCGCACAGTTGATCGTTCCCACGCTTTGCGTGGGAATACATCCTGTGACGCTCCGCGTCACCATTGCGCAGGACTTGAACCTTGCATCGTCAGCTGGACGCAGAGCGTCCGAGGCGGCGTTCCCACGCAGAGCGTGGGAACGATCATCTCGATCCGACAAAATCCTGCGTAGGAGCTGTCGAGCTTCAGCGAGGCTGCGAAGAGGCCCTGTCAGGCAATAAAGATGTCGCCTGCCAGTCCGCCATCGCAGCCTCGCTAAAGCTCGACAGCTCCTACAGTGGATCTCTCGCGTATCATCACCCTCCTCGCTCCTCAAGGAATCCCCATGTCTTCAAGCAAACGCGACAGCGCACGCATCGAACGTCGCCTGGTCGCGACCCTGACCGATGCCTGTGAGATCGCGAAAGCCGAAATCACCGGCTTCGACTGGCTGACCCACGAAGTCGACTACCAGGCCTTTGCCCAAAGCCTGCTGGTCATCTGGGTATTCGATACCAGGGCGAACCGGGAACTGGCCCTTTCTACCGGACTGGACCTGCGCATGCGCGAGCTGACGGCCACCGCGCTGGAGGATGCCGGGGTGGATCGCCCTTCTTCGGACCGCTACGTGCGCTTCGACTCCGAGGAAGAATGCCACCTGCAGCATGGCGGCAATTGGCGCCTGCGCCTGCTCAAACTGTATGCGGTAAAGGGGTAAAGCCTTGGCTAAAGATATCGAGAACCCGTGCGTCTCAACCTGCCAGCTCAGTGGTGAGCTGTGCGTGAGTTGTGGACGCACCAAGGACGATATTCGCAAATGGAAAAAGATGAAGCGGCCAGAGAAGATGGCCGCTGTGCAGCGCGCAACGTTGCGCTTGAAGACGTTGAAAAAGGGCAAGTGACGCACCCGGTTTCAGGCCGTCAAGTACGCCCGACTGACCCCGTCACCGGCAAATTCCCGAGCAACTTGAGCCCGGTGGTTTTCACAAACGTCGCGTAGTCCATCGGCTTCTCGATACGGGTTTCAGCGTTGGGCAGAACATACGCCCAGGCGCGCTTGGACGACACGTCGTAAACCAGCTTGAACAGGCGAGTCGGCACCCAGACCTTGTTGTCGCCAATGGTGCTGCAGCCCGGGTCAAACAACGGGCCGGTGAACACGAACACGTTGCCGTCGGCGCGCTTGGCAAACTTGCGCACGTCCGCCTCGACCTTGCTCCAGATCTTGCGGTTGTTGGTCGGGTCTTGCGGCACCATGTTCGACAGCGCAAAGGACTGGGCCATGGCGTTGGTGCTCGGCGCATCCGCCGCCGGGGATTGATGGCCACGGTCCACCGCGGGGTGTTGGCCACGGTAGTCGCTCAACTCGGCGCGCGCGCCTTTGGGAATACGCGGGTCGGGGTAGAACTGGTTGGTGCGTTCTTCGCCTTTGGCATCCTTCAACTGGCCGGCATTCAGGCGTTCGACCACCACCAGCGGGGTCTTGCTGGTTTGCGAGTACAGCACCGCGAAATTATCGGAACACAGCGCCAGGGGTTTCATGGTGGCCGGCACGGTGGCCGTGTTGATCGGTTGTGCGGCCGGGAACAGGTCGGCGCAACTGTCGAACGATGGCTTTTTCTGTTGGCTTGAATACAGATCCAGGGCCGCGCCCTGACTGATGGAGCCCGAGCGGGAGGTATGGGATTGAGGCGGTGTGATGAGGTCAAGCAGGCCACGGGCTTGCGCCCCGGTGGAGAGCAAAACAAGGGCCGACAGCCCAACTGCAATTTTGCGTAGGTGCATGGGTTAAATCTTCAAAGTTCGATTGCGGGGCTTATGGACCCATGGATGTGACTTTAGTGCGAAGCAGCGCTGCAAAATACCCTGAACACGGTTTACGTAAGTGACTGATAGGTTTGAAGATAAGCTCGCAGCATGCGGGTCACCTGCTGTTCCAGGCCGGCTTCAAAGGCCGCAGATGCATTGCCTTCAAGCAACGCCCGAACCGGTCCCACCACCGCGCTGAGCGAGATGGCGGCGGTAAGGGATGGGTCTTCAAAACGCGCATCCGACGCCGTCGCCAACATCGCTGCAATCGCGGCCACCACCCGCTTGTTGATCCGCGCCACAAGCTCCGCACCGCCCCGCTCACCTGCGATGGCATACAGGGCTTTGGACGCCGTCGGGTCCATCAGCTTCACGGCGAGAAAAGCCGTGACAAACCCCGATGCCATTTCCGCCACCGTGGTGCCCTGGTGTTGATCGCACGCCTGCTCGACGGTCTCGGCCACCTGCACCAGATGCTTCTCCAATACCGCAGCAAGCAGTGCATCGCGGTTCGGATAGTACTGATAGAGACTGCCCACCGACATGCCCGCCCGCTCGGCCACGCGGGTCGTGGTGCAGCGGACCAGGCCCTGAGCGGTCAAAACCTGAAGGGTTGCCGTGTGCAGCGCTTCCACCGTCGCCGCCGACCGGGCCTGGACCGCTGATTTTCTTGGCTTTAACGACGCTTTGAGAGGGCTCATGGAATGCGAATTCTAAACCTGAAGGATCCTTCATATTATAGGCTTCCTCCCGTCAAGCAAGAGCTCCGACCATGACCACCAGCACATTCAATCTCGGCGATCGCACCGTCAACCGCATCGGCTACGGCGCCATGCAACTGGCCGGCCCAGGCGTGTTTGGCCCGCCCAAGGACCGTGATGCAGCGCTGGCCGTACTGCGCGAGGCCGTCGCTTGCGGCGTGAACCATATCGACACCAGCGACTTCTACGGGCCGCATGTCACCAATCAGATTATTCGTGAGGCACTGCACCCGTATAAAGACGATCTTACGATCGTCACCAAGGTAGGCGCCCGCCGTGGCGACGATGGCGCCTGGTTCAACGCTTCGTCGAAGGCCGAGCTGACCCAGGCCGTGCACGACAACCTGCGCAACCTGGGCCTGGATGTGCTGGACGTGGTGAATGTGCGGGCCATGCACGGCGTGATGGGCACTGCCGAAGGCTCGATCGAGGAACCCCTGAGTGCCATTGCCGAGCTGCAACAACAGGGCCTGATACGCCATATCGGCATCAGCAACGTTACCCCGACGCAGGTCGCCGAGGCGCGAAAAATCGTGCGCTTCGTGTGCGTCCAGAACCTGTACAACATCGCCCACCAACACGATAACGCGATGCTCGACGAATTGGCCCGGGACGGCATTGCCTATGTGCCATTCTTCCCGCTGGGCGGGTTCTCGCCAGTGCAGTCAGCGGTGTTGTCGAACGTCGCACAGCGCCTCGGCGTCACCCCGATGCAACTGGCCCTGGCATGGCTGCTGCGCCGTTCCCCGAATATCCTGCTGATCCCGGGAACGTCCTCGGTCACCCATCTACGGGAAAACATCGCGGTGGGCGAGCTGGATCTTTCGGACGAGGTACTCGCAGAGCTGAACACCCTCGCAGGCTGACCCTCACGCCAGCAGTTCTGCGATCCACCGCGCCTGCAGGGCGACCTCTTGCATCTTGTCCTCGGGCACCGCTTGCCGCGCCTGGGCGAAGTCGCTCAGGGTCTGCTGTTTGTGGCGCAGGATGCGCTGCCACTTGAGCAGGAATTCCGGGCTGCGGGCCTGCATTTGCAGCGGGCCGAAGTACAGTTCTTCGGCGGTGTAGGTCACAGGCCCGGCGTGCTCGGCAACGATGATTTCGTAGAAGAATCGGTTCTCCCGCAGCAGCTCTTCGCACACGATGCGGTAGCCGTTCTCCATCAACCACTGGCGCAACGGTTGCTCGCCGCCGTTGGGCTGCAGCACCAGGCGCTCCTCGCCACTGAGGCGCGCCTTGTCGCTGTCGAGGATGTCGCGGATGGTCTCGCCGCCCATGCCGCAGATGCTGATCGCGGTGATCCCGTCTCCCGGCTCGATCGCCGCCAGGCCACTGGCCAGGCGTACGGTGATGTGTTGCTCCAGCTCGTTCTCACGCACCGTGCGCTCGGCTGCGCGAAACGGCGTCAGGGCCACCTCGCCCGCCACCGCCGCCACGATGGCGCCGCGGCGCATCAATGCCACCGGCAGGTAGCCGTGGTCGGAGCCGATATCCGCCAGGCGCGCCCCGGCGGGGACGTGCGTCGCCACGCGCTCAAGGCGCATGGACAATGTGTGTTCGTTCAACTGCCGTTCCTTTTCGGTAATACCCTGGCCATTGTATTGCGGGTTCTTCAAAGAGGAACGTCACTTTGGTGAACGCCGTCAATCAGTGGCCGCCAGCCTTACCAGTTCCTTGCGCAACAGCGAACGATCCAGCACCGCCATCCCGGCCTGCCAGTCGATGGAAAGCAACTGGCTCAGTTTTTCCTGGCTGACCTTGGGCTCAGCCAGGAAATAACTTTTGCACTCGCGGATACTGATGAGATTCACCAGCCAGTCCTCCCCCTGCGCCGCCAGCCAATCAGCGATGGTCGAGCGATGCTTTCGGACCAGCGCACCGGCATCCCACACCGTCATCTGCGCAAAAACCTGCGGCAGGTTGCTGTCGGCTTTCAGCCACTTCAGGTCACCCGCCAACGCGCCTGCAAGGTCTGACTCGATAGTGGCCTGGCACTCGGAGAAATACCGCTCAGGCCAGTCTGCTGCGAGTTTCGCCAGCAGCGCGAGGGTTTCATAAGCCCGAACATCCGCCGCGGTGGTCAACTGCCCGGTAAAATTCAGGGTATTGTCCAGGATTGCCGTGGCCAGCAGCGCGGCACTGTGCTCACTGATCAGCGGCAACAAACCGGCCGCTTCCCAACGCAGGAAAACCTGCGTCGCTGCTGCACCGATCAAACGGATGTCTGCGGCACTTCCCAGCCTCTGCGCCCAATAGGTTTCAAACCCCGGGTGATGGTCAATCACCTCCACCACCTGATCGAGCACGACCACCGGGTCGAAGTGGTGGAAGTCCGAGATATCCACCATCACAAACTCATCGCCGGGCTCGGGTCGGTAGTCATCCAGTGACGATCGCCAGCCGAGCACGGTCCTGGAGATGCTGGCATTCAGTGGAGCACTGCTGACGGCACGCGCCTCGATTCCCTGACGATTCAACAACTCGGCATACGCAATGCAGCAGGCGTATGCATCGATGTCCAGATACGCCGAGCCGGAGGTGACTACCCTCATCGGAAAAACTCCATGATTTCATATTTTTGGCAGGCAAATTTCACACGCCTTTATGACGAAAACATGACTAAATGGACAGAACAACCCTGGAGATTCGAGCAATGACGTCATTTCGCGTTCGCGAGCTGAGCAGTACGGACACTGAAGCATTGCTGGCCTTCGAAGCCCGTAACCGTGACTGGTTCGAGTCGCATATCGAGGCGCGCGACCCATCGTTTTACTCGGTGCAGGGCGTCGCCGAGCATATTGACGGTTATCTATCAGGCCTGGCCACCGGCACATGGCACCCGTTCGTGATCGAAGACGCCAACGGCGAAATCGTCGGTCGCGCCAACCTGAAAAGCATCGACTCGCCAAAGGGCTCTGCCGAAGTCGGCTACCGCGTGGGTGAGCGCTCGTGCGGGCAAGGGCTGGCAACCCTGGCGCTGAACCATCTGATCCGCGAGGCACAGGCGCGCTGGGCACTGACCCAACTGGTGGCGTACGTGTACCCCGAGAATGTGGGCTCACAAAAAGTCCTGACCCGCTGCGGTTTCGTGCCCGACCAGCCCGCACCGGACGGCAAGCCCCAGGGCGAAAACCGCTTTGTCCTGACATTCCAGGCCTGAAGACCCGGCCCCCCGGCGAACCTTTACCCGGTAAACACCGTCCGAGCTAGGGCATTGATGCTTACCGCTCGCCGCGAGGTTTCCGTTTGAAAGCTGCCATCATCAAAAAATACCGCCTGATCATCAAGACCATGGGCTATGTAGGCTGGGCGCTGTTCTGGCTGCTGCTCTGGGATATCGCCGTCACCGTGGACTTCATGCTGTTCCTCAACAGCAAGATCAACCTGCCGCTGATGCCGCTCACCCTGCTCGGCTCGGCGCTGGTGGTGCTGATCAGTTTCCGCAACAGCAGCGCCTACAACCGCTGGTGGGAAGCACGCACGTTATGGGGCGCGATGGTCAACAATTCCCGCAGCTTCGCCCGGCAAGTGCTGACGCTGCTGGATGACCCGGACAATGAGGTCAACCCGATAAAGGCGACCTTGCTGCGCCGTCACGTGGCGTATGTGAACTGCCTGGCGGCGCACTTGCGGGGCCAGCCTTGCCCGGAAGAAATCCGCGCCTTCCTGCCGGCCAACGAGTTCGCCCGCAGCACCAGTACCAATAACTTTTCCAACGACATCATCAACGGCTCCGCAGCCCTGCTGGCCCAGGAATACAAGGCCGGGCGCCTGGACAGCATTCGCCTGGCGCGGCTGGAGTCGACCCTGGTGGATTTGTCCAACAGCCAGGGCGGCATGGAGCGCATCGCCAATACGCCGCTGCCCTACCCTTACGTGTATTTCCCACGGCTGTTCATCTCGCTGTTCTGCCTGATCGTGCCGGTGGGCCTGGTGGAATCCCTGGGCTGGTTCACCCCGCTGGCGTCCACGGTGGTGGGCTTCATGCTGCTGGCCATCGAACGCATCGGCACCGATTTGCAAAGCCCGTTCCGCGACAGCGAGCACCAGATCCAGATGGAAGCCCTTTGCGAAACCATCGAGAAAAACCTGCAGTCGATGCAGCGTGATTCCCTGGGGGGCGAGCGGATCAGTTAATCCACCGATGCGCCCTCGCCGCGAGCATAAACGGTCGGCGACTGCCCGGCATACCGGGTAAACGCCACGCTGAAGGCACTGGCGGAGCCATAGCCGACCTGCTCGGCAATGTCGGCGATACCGCCTGCCTGATTGCGCAGCAGCTTCTTCGCCAGCGCCATGCGCCAGGCCAACAGGTACGCCATCGGGGCGACACCCACGGCGCGGTTGAAGCGTTCGAAAAACGTCGAGCGCGACAGTGCGGCGTGTTTTGCCAGTTCCGCCACCGTCCAGGCCCGCATGGGTTGTTCGTGCAGCAGGCGGATAGCGACCGCCAGTCGTTCGTCAGACAAGCCCTGCAGCAACCCGGGGGATGCCGTCGTACTGCCTGTCGAGCGCAAGGCTTCGATCAGCAACACCTCCAGCAACCGATCCAGAATCACTTCCCGTGCAGGCCGCTGGCTGCGTGACTCCTCACCCACAAGATGGACCAGGGTTGCCAGTCTCGGCTCCCCGCGCACATGCACCAGCTCGGGCAGCAACGACACCAGCAAGGCTGCGTCGGGTGAGGCAAACGCACAATGCCCGACCAACAAGCGAATATCCGCCGGCCCGCTCTGTTCGCCAATCCGGAACTCCCCATCAGGCTGCACAACGGGTGTGGTTTCCGGCAGTTCCAGGTCAACGGCACTCGACATGCCGGACACCCGGGAAGCCGGAATCAACACAAAATCCCCGGCCTGCAAAGGTACCGCCGGCCTGCCGTCGAAGGTCAGCCAGCACTGGCCTTCAAGCACCGCGCAGTAAAACGGCTGCCCATTGTGGGCCCGCTGCACGCGCCAGGCACCGGCGCCGCTGACCACTTTGTAAAAGCCTGCGGTGGGTTGCAGCAATGTGACGATCTCGGCCAGCGGGTCGACCATGACCGGACTCCTGCAAATGAAATTTGGACTTTGAAGCATAGCAAGTCCAATCAACGCGGCCTATCGTTTTACGACCCTCACCACTGGCAGGAACGTCCATGAATACTGTATTGATCACCGGCTGCTCGTCCGGCTTCGGCCTGGAAATCGCTCGCTACTTCCTGGCCCGGGACTGGAAGGTCATCGCCACTATGCGTACGCCCCGGGAAGACCTTCTACCCCCCTCGGAGCACCTGCGGGTGCTGGCGCTTGATGTGAGTGACGAGGCCAGCATCCAGCAGGCCATCGAAGCCGCCGGGCCGGTTGATGTACTGGTCAACAACGCCGGGATCGGCCTGCTGGGCGCGGTCGAAGGCATCAACATGCAAACGATCCGCGAGGTATTCGAAACCAACACCTTCGGTACCATCGCGATGACCCAGGCCGTGCTCCCGCAATTTCGTGAGCGCAAGGCCGGCGTGGTAATCAACGTCACCTCCAGTGTGACCTTGCTACCGTTGCCGTTGCTCGCCGTGTACACCGCCAGCAAATGCGCAGTGAACGGCTTCACCGAATCCCTGGCGTTGGAACTGGCGGCGTTCAATGTACGCGCCAACCTGGTATTGCCAGGGCGCGCACCGACCACCCGCTTCGGCGAAAACGCCCGCAACCGCATCCTGATTCCCGAGGCTTACGCAGGCCTGGCGGAACGCATATTTGCCGCCTGGGGGGAGCCTTCCGAGGTTACGTTGGCCGAGGATGTGGCTGAAGCCGTATGGCGCGCGGCGACTGACCCAAACAGCCCGATGCGTATCCCGGCCGGGGCGGATGCGGTGGCGTTGTCCCGGTAAGGCGCTGGCCGTTAACAAAAAAATCCAGCCAGTGGTGAATTATTCAGTGTCCGCATGTATCTGACCCATTAAGCGCATGCCACCAAAACAGTGGCATCGAAATGGACCTGCGGCTGAGTATTCCCATGAAATCACGCAAGAAAACCGTCAATCCGATTGGATTGGATGACATCACCATCGTCGACGACGCCAAGATGCGCAAGGCGATCACCGCCGCTGCGCTGGGCAATGCCATGGAGTGGTTCGACTTCGGAGTGTATGGCTTTGTCGCCTATGTGCTGGGCAAGGTGTTCTTCCCCGAAGCGTCTCCCAGCGTACAAATGATCGCGGCCCTGGCGACCTTCTCGGTGCCGTTCCTGATTCGCCCGCTGGGCGGCCTGTTCTTTGGCCGCCTGGGGGACAAATACGGCCGGCAAAAGGTCCTGGCGGCGACCATCGTGATCATGTCCCTGAGCACCTTCGCCATCGGGCTGATCCCCTCCTATGACTCGATCGGCATCTGGGCGCCGATCCTGTTGCTGCTGGCCAAGATGGCCCAGGGCTTCTCGGTGGGCGGTGAGTACACCGGGGCCTCGATCTTCGTCGCCGAATACGCCCCGGACCGCAAGCGCGGCTTCCTCGGCAGTTGGCTGGACTTCGGCTCCATCGCCGGCTTCGTGCTCGGCGCGGGCGTGGTGGTGTTGATTTCGGCGGTAATCGGCGAAGACGCCTTCCAGTCCTGGGGCTGGCGCCTGCCGTTCTTCCTCGCCCTGCCGCTGGGCATGATCGGGCTCTACTTGCGTCATGCCCTGGAAGAAACACCGGCCTTTCAACAGCACGTGGAGCAACTCGAACAAGGTGACCGCGAAGGCCTGGCGGGCGGCCCGAAAGTCTCGTTCAAGGAAGTCGCCACCAAGCACTGGCGCAGCCTGATGACCTGTGTCGGCGTGGTGGTGGTGACCAACGTCACGTACTACATGCTGCTCACCTACATGCCGAGCTACCTGTCGCACAACCTGCACTACAGCGAAAACCACGGCGTGTTGATCATCATCGCGATCATGGTCGGCATGTTGTTCGTGCAGCCGATGATTGGCTTTGTCAGCGACAAGATCGGGCGCAAACCCTTCATTCTGTTCGGCAGCATCGCGCTGTTCTTTCTCGCCATTCCGGCGTTCATGCTGATCAACAGCGGCAAGCTCGGGCTGATTTTCTCGGGGCTGCTGATCATTGCGGTGGTGCTCAACTTCTTTATCGGCGTGATGGCGTCCACCCTGCCGGCGATGTTCCCTACCCACATCCGCTACAGCGCGCTCGCCAGCGCCTTCAACATCTCGATCCTGATTGCCGGCCTCACGCCAACCGCCATGGCCTGGCTGGTGGAGACCACCAACAACCTGTACATGCCGGCCTATTACCTGATGGTATTCGCCGTACTGGGGCTTTTCACCGCCCTGACCATGAAGGAAACCGCCAACAAACCCCTGCGCGGCGCGGCACCGGCGGCGTCGGATATCGAGGAAGCCAAGGAGCTGCTGCAGGAGCACGAAGACAATATCGAGCAGAAGATCGAAGATATCGACGCGCAAATCGCCGAGCTGGAAGCCAAGCGTGAAAACCTGGTGCAGCAACATCCACGCATCAACTGACGCAACATATTTGGAAACGAATAGCGGGTGAACTAACGCGCAAGCAGCACGCTCCTTCCTTAAGCGCAGTCAGCGCGGCCCTGATGAGCCTCATCAGGGCCGCTCAACGATAAGGAGCCGCCCGTGACCGACACCACCACCCTCACCTACCGCTGCACGCCTGGTCCGCTTCACGCGACCTTGCTGGCCGGTACCGTCCCGCTGTTTCTCGGCGCCCTGCTGAGCGACATTGCCTACTACCAGACCTACCAGATCCAATGGAGCAACTTCGCCGCCTGGCTGATCGCCGGCGCCCTGCTGTTCTGCGGGCTGGCGGGATTGTTTGCACTGGTCAACCTGCTGCGTGCCGACCGCAAGGCCGGGCGCCCCACGGTGTACTTCCTGCTGTTGCTGGGGACCTGGGCGCTGGGCCTGGTAAATGCCTTTGAGCATGCGAAGGATGCCTGGGCCGTGATGCCTTCGGGCCTGGTGCTGTCTGCCGTCGTGACCCTGCTGGCCTGCGTGACCACGTGGGTCGGGCTGACCAACCTGCGCTCGGGAGGTGCCCAATGAAGCCTTCCAGCACGCTGACCGTTTTAAGCATGGCGATGTTGTTGAGCGCCTGCGGTGGCGAAGCCGACAGCACTCAAGCTCGCGGCCCCGACCCCAAGCTGCCGGAACCCCAGCGCGGCCTGTTGCCCAGCATGAAGATCGCCGAACCGGTGGCCTGGGGCGAGCAGAAACCTACGGTGCCCGAGGGTTTCAGCATCACGGCCATCGCCACCGACCTGCGGATCCCGCGCCAGACCCTGGTGCTGCCCAACGGCGACATTCTCGTCGCCGAAGGCCGGGGCGGCAGCGCAGCGAAACTCAAGCCCAAGGATGTGATCGCCAGCGTGATCAAGGCCGAGGGCAACACCAAGGTCAAGGGCGGCAATCGCCTGACCCTGCTGCGCGATGCCGACGGTGACGGCACCTACGAGTTGAAAACCGTATTCGCCGAAAACCTCAACGCGCCCTACGGCCTGGCCTTTGCCGACGGCAAGCTGTACGTGGCGAACCAGGATGCGCTGGTGCGCTTCGACTACGAAGACGGCCAGACCAAGGCCGGTGGCCCGCCCACCACCGTCACCGAGCTGCCCGCCGCGATCAATCACCACTGGACCAAATCCCTGGCGATCAGCCCCGATGGCCGCTCGCTGTATGTGGGCATCGGGTCCAACAGCAACATCACCGAACGCGGCATGGAGGTTGAGATCGACCGGGCGATGGTCTGGCAGATCGACGCCGCCACCGGTGCCCACAAGCCTTATGCAACCGGTTTGCGCAACCCGACGGCATTGACCATTCAGCCGGGCTCCGGGCAGGTGTGGGCGGTGGTCAACGAGCGGGATGAACTGGGGCCGGACCTGGTGCCGGATTACCTGACCTCGGTGCGCGAAGGCGAGTTCTACGGCTGGCCCTACAGCTATTGGGGCCAGAACGTCGACACCCGCGCCCAACCGCAGAACCCGGCCAAGGTCGCCGCCGCGATCAAGCCGGATTACAGCCTGGGTTCCCACGTCGCCGCGCTGGGCGTCGATTTTTCCATCCCGGCCATGGGCGAGAAATATGCCGACGGCGTCTTCGTCGGCGAGCACGGCAGCTGGAACCGGGACAATCCGGTGGGCTACAAGGTGATCTTCGTGCCGTTCAGCAATGGCCGGCCTGCCGGTGAGCCGCTGGACTTCGCCACGGGTTTCCGCGGGGACGATGGCAAGACTCGCGGCCGGCCGGTGGGGGTCACTGTTGATCCGAAGGGTGCGCTGATCATTGCCGATGACCTGGCCAACACGGTGTGGAGGGTGACGCGCAATAAATAAAGCCTGAAGCGGCCGATGTGGTTGCCTTCCTGTGGAGCGCGGCGGTACCTTCGCCGCACTCACGAACAGGAAGGTAACCGCAATGCCAGACACCACCGACAACGGCTTCTATGATCGCGCGGACGCGCACATCGAGCTGTCCAACGAGCAGTTCAGGGCGTTCGCCGACCTGGGCAAAGTCAGCGCCTCGATGATGTTCGGCACCACACGCTTCAATGCCTGGGTCAGCGCACGCAGCTTTAAATCCGGCGAAGAAATGGCCCAGGCCCGTGAGGCGATGCTGAAGTATTTCTGTGATCAGTACCGGATGATGCTTGAGGATAATCTTGATGATCACATCAACAATTTCAGCAAGTACATGCTCGTTAAGGGCAGTTGAACCCGCCCGCACAGGGCGGTGTGTCGACCTGTGATACCCGGCGCTCAAATTGCAACGAAGTGGCCCGCGGCGACCTCGCGGTAACTGATCGGCGGAGCCTTGTAGCCCACCTCGTAAATCCTGCTGGGCACGCTCTCCTCCATCAGGCTGAACGGCTTTCTGGGCACGTTCAGGTCCGCCGAGGGCACCGCGCTCAGCAACCTTTGGGTGTAAGGGTGCTGAGGCTGCTCGAACACTGACTGGCGTGGCCCGATCTCAACGATGCGTCCGTGGTACATCACCCCCACCCGGTGGCTGACCCGCTCGACCACCGCCAGGTCATGGGAAATAAACAGGAATGAAATGCCCATCTCGCGCTGCAGGTCCTGCAGGAGATTAATCACCTGGGCTTGAATGGACACGTCCAGCGCCGAGACGGCTTCATCGGCGATGATCAGCTTCGGAGACAGAGTCAGCGCCCGCGCGATGCAGATCCGCTGTCGCTGCCCACCCGAGAACTCGTGCGGATAGCGTTGTGCATGCTCCGCCGACAGCCCCACCTTCTCCAGCAATATTCGCACCTGCTTTCGTGCTTGCGCGCCATGTGCAATGCCATGAACATGCAGCGGCTCCAGCAGGCTGTTCTCGATCGTGAGACGCGGGTTCAGGGATGCATAGGGATCCTGGAAGACCATCTGGATATCGCGGCGCAGCGAGTTCATATCGCTCTTGTTCAACGTCGTAAGGTTCTTGCCACCGAAAACGATATTCCCGCCCTGTATCGGCATCAGCCCGGCAATCGCACGAGCGCTGGTGGATTTCCCGCACCCGGACTCGCCCACCAGGGCCAGCGTTTCACCTGAGTAGATATCAAAGTCGATGCCTTCGACGGCATGCACACGGCGCCGGACCTTCCCGAGGAGACCACCTTTGAGGTCGTACCGAATGGACAACGACTCGACTCTGAGCACCGGCGGACTCTGGTAGTCCGGGGCCACGCCAGGCGCAGGTTCTGCACCCGCTGCGACGTCATCATCGATCAAGGCAAATTTTGCGGGAAGTTGAGTGCCACGCATTGAGCCGATTTTTGGAACAGCCGCCAGCAATGCCCGGGTGTAGGGCTGCTTGGGCTCCTGCAGCACTGCCCTTGCCGGACCTTGCTCAACGGTCTCGCCTTTCTTCATCACCATCACATGGTCTGCGACTTCCGCCACCACGCCCATATCGTGGGTGATAAAGATCACACCCATGGCCAGGCTATCTTGCAGCTCCTTGATAATCCGCAGGATCTGCGCCTGCACCGTCACATCCAACGCTGTGGTCGGCTCGTCGGCGATCAGCAGTGTGGGCTCGCAGACCAGCGACATCGCAATCATGATCCGTTGGCGCATGCCGCCGGAAAGCTCATGGGGAAACCGGTTCATGACCTGCTTCGCATCCGGAATACGCACCAGGTCCAGCATGCGTAATGCCTGGGCTTCGGCTTGCGCACGGCTGCACCGCTGATGCAGCAAGATGCCTTCGATGAGTTGCGCGCTGATCTTGAAGACCGGATTCAGCGAAGTCATGGGCTCCTGAAAGATCATCGACATGGACGAGCCCCGCAGTGTGCGCATGACAGACTCGGGCGCCGCCACCAGGTCGACAATCTGGTTATTCCTGGTTTGCAGCTCCATCGAGCCCGAAAGCACCCGTCCGCCGGCGCGCTTAATCAGGCCCATCATCGCCATTGAGGTGACGGATTTGCCGGAGCCGGACTCACCCACGATCGCCAGCGTCTGACCGCGCATCACCTCGAAGGACACATCGCGCACCACCGGCGTCTCGCGCCCTCTGGTGCCGAAGCCGACACTCAGGTTTTTCACCCGGGCTACCAAATTCTCGTTCATGGGGCGCTCCTTTAATCGACGATCGCCGAGATGGCCGCGTCAAGGTCGGCACGGGATTGATCGACCTTGCGCCGGCTCTGCGCAACCCACTCACGGTCCTGCTCCAGTTCGTTCCGGGCGATCGACAATAATCGCCGGACCTCGTCCGGGCCGACGCCGCCCGCGGAAGTGCGGGTCTCGACAAAACGGCGCGGGTTCAAAGCATCGCGGACCTGGGCATCCGAGTAGCCCAGGGTTGAGCCGACAGTTTCCACGCTGGCTTGATCCAGTGCGGCGCCGGTCACCCCGGCAGGAGCCACGCCCTCGTACAGACAGTTACGCACCAGGCGGGCCACGATGTGGTGGACCTGGCGGAAAGAGATGCCCCGGTCCCGAACGATCACATCGGCGAGGTTGCTGGCGGTGCACCAACTCCCGGAGAGCAGGGCTGTCATCCGGTCCTCATGCACCACCAGGGTTTCAATGATGCCGGTAAACAGGTCCAGCATGCCTTCGGTGGTGGCCAGCGCATCATGGATCAACGGCAGGTCGCGCATCGCCTGGTCGCCGGTACCTTCGGACCGGAAAGTGGCCAGGGCCGTGCTGAGCCAGGTCACCGATCCACCTGCAGCTTTCTTGATGGTTTCCAAGCCGCTGGGGTTTTTCTTCTGCGGGAAAATACTGCTGGTGCCGCAATAGCCGTCGTGGCTTTCCACCGTTCCAAATTCGACGCTCGACCAGATATGCAGGTCGGTTGCCAGGTCGTTCAGGTCGGCCATGACAAAGGACAATGCGCCAATCGTCTCTGCTGCGTACCATGCTTCGCGGCCCAGCTTGGAGTTTTCTACCAGGCTGTCGAACCCCAACAGGTGCGTGGTGCGCCCACGGTCCAGCGGCCAGGACGTGCCGGCCAGGCCGACGGCACCAAGGGGGTTGCGATTGACCCGGGTGTAAGCGTGCATCAAGCGGCTGAAGCTGTCGTGCAGCCTCGACGTAAAACTCAAAAGGTAGTGGCCGAACACCCAGGGCTGGGCATGCTGCATATGGGTGTAGCCGGGCATGATGGTGCCCGAATGCGTGGAGGCCTTCTGAATCAACGCCACCTGGAACTCATTGATACGGTCCAGCACCGCCAGGATGCGCTTGCGGTCGTACAGGCGGCGTACCGTTGCCCCTTGGTCTATCCGGCTGCGGCCGGTGTGCATCTGCCCGGCCGAGTCTTCGCCGATCCGGGAGAAAAGGTACGATTCAACCTGAAGCAGGAAGCTGCCTTTCTTTACATCAAACGGGAAGTCGGCGGGAACCATGTCCCGAATCAACCGCAGCTCCGCGAGGATGGCTTGCCCGACCGACACAGAAAGAATCTGCTGTTCAACCAGCATCACGGTGTGCGCCAGGTCCACTTCGACAAACTCGTGAAACTGACGTTTCTCGGTCTCAAGTGCCGGAATATCATGGTACTTGACCATGCGTTCAGCGGGAGGAGCACTCAGGCGAGCGTCGGTTAACAGTGTTTCGTTGGCATGTAAATTCGACATTTAAATCACCGCTCAATAAGTTCTACATTCGTCAAATCGATGGTCCCTTCATAATCGACATCCAGGCCATTCAACGCTTTACGCACACCAATTATTTGCTCCTGGTCAAACAGCGGCAGATTGTCCGGGTCTTGTTCCCATAGAATCTGCTGAATCTGGCCGTAATAGGACATGCGTGTTTTTTCATCCAGTTCACGCGAGGCCAACTGAAGTAATTTGTCTACCTGAGGGTTGCTGTAACCCGTGAGATTCTGCGGGTCGCCGCTGGACAACTTTCGACGCAAACGAATATCCGCGTCAGATATGCCCGTTCCCAGTAACCACATGTTTGCGTCATTGCTACCTTTGCCCGTGCCCTTGCCCGGCTCGGGGCGATACAAGTTCTTTTGATACGTTGCCCATTCCCATACCTTAAACTCGGTCTTCAGCCCCACGGCGTTAAGATAGCCTTGGACAACTTCCGAGACCTGGCGATCTTTGGTATAGCGTCCCGCCGGGGTCCATATAACTACGGTGCCTGGATAACCGCCTGGATATACCTCGTTAATTATTTTTCTTGCCGCATCAGGGTCGTACTTCACCGGAGGGAATTCACGTCGGGCTTGCGTACCCTCCGGAAATGGGCCAGTGGGTACTTTTCCATATCCCAACAACACTTTGTCGACCAATGCCTGGCGATCAATCGCCATACTCACCGCCCTCCGTATGCGCGGGTCATCAAAGGGCGGTTTGGTCAGGTTCATTTCAAAGAACACCTGGAATGTGCTGGGTACCCGCAGCAAGGTGGATTTATTCAGTTCCTTTAATTCAATAGCCGCCTCGGGCGATAAATTTGCCGCGATATCCGCATTGTTCGTTCGCAGCTCTATGACTCGGGAAAAATCTTCCCTGACCGGACGGAACACGATGGTTTCCGGTTTTGCCGTTGTTCCATAAAAAGCGTTGTTCTTATGAATAACGGCCTGGTCGTTGGGTATCCAACTATCAAATACGTAGGGCCCGGTACCGACGGGATGGTGCCCATAAGCCCGTCCATATTTAACGACAGCGGCCGGACTGCTGATTGACGAAGATTCTTTTGCCAGTAACTCCAACATTGTGGGTGACGGATTTTTTGTGGTGATGCGTAACTCATTCGGCGCTAGCGCATCCACCGAAGCTATATCCGCATAGTAGGACCGGTGCGGAGAACCGAGCTTGGGGTTCATGATTCGGTCCAGGTTAAACTTCACCGCTGCAGCATCAAACGCCGTGCCGTCATGAAAGGTAATTCCCGGTTTCAGGATAAAAATCCATTGCCGTCCATCCTCGGACCTTGACCATGACTGCGCCAAATCAGCTACAAACGTGTTATGCCCGTGACCGTCCCATGCGACCAACCGATTAAACAGGTGATTAATCACGTTATAAGAAGGCACACTGCGCGAAATCGCTGGGTCCAGGGTATCGATATCAGCGCCTTGAACGAATGTCAGCTTCTTCAGGTCTTTGGCGTTGGCAACAAACGATAGGCCCGCCGACAGTCCAAGGATGCCGACAACAGCGAAACTCCGTATCAATACTTCCAGGCAATTCAGACGCCGCATAATCTTTCTCGCTTGATAATTCTGGTGGACACACAGGGCGTGTTTAACCGCGCCGAACTCATTTATGCGTTACGTGATTTCGGGTCGATATAGTCTCGCAACGCATCCCCCACAATGTTGAAACTCAATATGGTCAAAACCAGTGCAAATCCGGGCGCAATCAATACGTAGGGATGGGTGGTCAATAACGGCCGCGACTCGGCAATCATCGAGCCCCACTCCGGGGTGGGCGGCGGCGGGCCAAGCCCCAGAAAGCTGAGCCCGGAACCAATGAGGATTGCTTCAGCCAGCGAGACGGTGGCCTGGATAATGACCAGCGAACCGATATTCGGCAGGATATGTATCAGCAGCAGCCGCAGATCGCTGACGCCAATCGACTTGGAGGCCAATACAAACTCGCGGTTTCTCAATGCCATGACCGGCCCGGCAAAGAAACGCACGTAAATCGGGATCGTTGAAATGGCGATGGCCAGTGTCAGGCTTACTATGCTGTTGCCCGCCACCGTGATGACCAGAATGGCAACCAGTGTCCGGGGAAATGCAATCATCGAGTCCATGACCCGCATCACCACCCCGGCGATGGCGCCGTTGTAATAGCCACACGCCGCACCTAAAGCGATGCCAATGACCATCGCAATGCTGACACTTGAAACTGCGACGGTGAGCGTAATTCGTGCCCCCCACACGACTCGACCCAACAAGTCACGGCCCAATTGGTCCGTGCCGAGCCAGGAACTTGCACCGGGCTCGACAAGGGACGTTGATAAGTTGATCTTGGTGACCGAATCCCAATCAAACAACAAAGGGGCAGCTATCGCCGCAGCAACCATCACCAGGATCACGATCAATGAAGCAAACGCGAACCAGCGCTTATTGGAAATAAGGAAACTGACAAAGCCCAACCGATATTTTTTCGGAAGTTTCATATCGGCCTCAGTTGTAAGTGACGCGAGGGTCGAGGACGCCATAAACCAAATCCACCATTAAGTTGATAATTACCACCACCGCGGCAAACACAAGAACTGTGCCTTGGACGACATAAATATCCCGAGCCATGATTGCATCAATCAAGAGCCGCCCCATTCCCGGCCAGGCAAATACTGTCTCGACAATAACCGCGCCACCCAGTAACCGGCCGAAGTCCATACCGAATACTGTCACCAATGGAATGGCCGCATTGGAAAGTGCATGCTTGAGTACTACCTTGTAACTCGGTACACCTTTCGCATAGGCAGTACGAATATAATCTTCCCTCAGCACATCCATCATGGTGGATCGGGCCAGCCGTGAAAAAGTTGCAACATACGGCAAACCAAGTGTCAAGGCCGGTAATATCAGGTGTTGCAGCCCGCCTCTGCCGGTCGGCGGCAACCATCCGAGGTTGGCTGAAAAGATCAGCATCAATATCAGTCCCAGAAAGAAGCCAGGCATTGATATGCCCAGAACTGCAACGGTGGTCAGCGAACTATCAAGGAAGCCTCTGGGCTTCAAAGCAGCCGCAATACCGAGGGGAACGCCAATGATGACGGCAAGCAACATTCCGGCAGCGGTCAGTTCAATCGTGGCGGGAAGAGTTCTGGCTATACCTTCGAGCACGGGCGTGAATGTCTGGAATGACTCGCCAAAATCACCCACGACAACTTTCCTGACATAAATAAGGTATTGATTGATTAGCGGCTTATCCAATCCGTAGTTTTGCCTTATTTGCGCAACATCTTCCGCTGTTGCATCCGGACCTGCTGCCAGCTGCGCAGGATCTCCCGGAATAAAGTGCATGACCAGGAAGACCACAATGGAGACTCCCAGCAGCATCGGAAGCAGAAGTAACAACCTGCGGACGGTATAATTCAGCACGCGCTATCCTCTTTTTTATTTTTACTTAAGCGGCACCCGATATTAATAACGGGAACGGCTTTTCTTTGGTAAAACCACGCAACTAAATCATCGCGCCGTTACATGCTTATAGCAAACCGGTAACAGGTTGGACGCACATAACAAAATGTTATACGCTCGCAAAAATGCGCCCTCCAACATTCGATCGAGAGCCACAATGAAACTCAATCCTCGCCAATTGGAAGCTTTCAGGGCGGTCATGCTCACCGGAAGCATGACTATCGCCGCCGAGGCACTTCAGGTCAGTCAACCGGCCATCAGCCGGCTCATCCGCGACCTCGAAATTGTCCTTTCCCTTCGACTGTTTCGCCGTGAAGGCAATCGCCTCATTCCCGGGGCGGAAGCACAGGTGTTGTACGCGGAGGTGGACAAGTTTTATCAAGGCATAGAACGCATCGAGCGGGTTGCAGAGGACCTTGTGACGCTGCGCACCGGCACATTGAGGATCAGTTCAATGAGCACGCTGGGGCTCAGTGTGGTGGCTGAGGGGGTATGCCGATTCGCGCGAAAGCACCCCGAGGTCAGAACCTCGTTGGATGTGCGCAACTCGGTGGGCATCCTGGAACTGACGTCTGCCAACCAGATCGATATTGGTTTTGTGCAGATTCCTTCAGGGGAATATCCCGGGATCCAGGTGATCAACCTGCCACCCATCAGCGCGGTGTGCGTGATGCCGGCCAACGATATGTTGGCCACCAAAGACGTGGTGACCCTGGAGGATTTGCACGGGCGACGCCTGATTACCCTGAACGCCAACAATCCTTTGCAGCGACGCATCACATCAGCCATGGAGGCTCGGGGTGTTGCAGGCGTCTCCAGCGTTGAAACCACCGCCGCGCACTCCGCCTGCGGAATGGTGTCCGGGGGGCTCGGCATCACCGTGTGTGATCCATTCACCGCCTCCTACTCGAAATACCCGGGCCTTACGTTCAGACCGCTGGACCAGGACATACCCTTCGAGGTTTCGATGGTATTTCCGGGTCACCAGCAGCGCTCCAAGCTCGCCTCGGATTTCATGCAGGTCATGGAAGGTATCTTCAGGTCGGAGTTTATTTCCATGATTCCCCGTGAAGCGTACTAATCGCGAGTCACTTCAGTTCGGTTGAGTAATTCAGCGGCACCCATTGCCACGCGGCGCCCTGACCACGCAAATGCCCCAGGCCGGGAAACGAGAGGTGCGCCGCGCCGACCAGCGCGCCCTCTTTCGCAGCCAGGCTGAACACGGTCTCGCGGGCAGTGGTGGCGGCTTTCTTGTCCGTATCAAACTCGATAGTCACCGACGGGTCGGCAAACTGCACGGCACCGGCGTGGATCAGATCACCGGCGACAATCATCTTCTGGCCTTTGCTCTCAACCAGGTAGCTGGTGTGCCCCAGGGTATGGCCATAGCTGGACAGCGCCTTGAACCCCGGCAGGATCTCCCCGCTGCCCTGGAAAGGCTGGAACTTTCCAAGCGCGATATACGGGTTCAAGGACGCCATTGCACCCTTCGCGAACTCGGGTACGAAGCTGTTGGCGTCGGCCGAGGCAGGCTCCAGCCTCGCCGGCGAGAGCCAGTAATCGGCGTCACGCTTGTCGGCGTGTACCGTGGCGTTCGGAAACACCATCACCCCTTCGGCAACCAGCCCACCCACGTGGTCCGGGTGCATGTGCGTGAGAAGGATGTCATCGACCTGCTCCGGCTTGTAGCCGGCTGCCTGCAGGTTGGCCGCGAGCTTGCCCAGGGTCGGCCCGAAGAGCGCACCAGCGCCGGTATCGATCAGGATGAGCCGAGTGCCGGTATTGACGAGATACGCGTTCGTCGAGGTCTCGGTGGGCACCCCGAGGAACGCCTTGCGCAGTGCGGTAGTGGTCTTGGCAGCCGGCTCATTCAGCAATTTGTCGAACGGTGCATCGATGGTGCCGTCACTCAGCGCGGTGACCTCGAAATCTCCAAGCATCGTGCGATAGTAACCAGGGGCCTGGGTTTTGACTTGGGGCGCGGCGGCAACTGCCACCGCCGGTGCCGCGATGGCTCCCAGTGCCAGGGCAGCAGCAAGGGCCGTGTAATTCAACACGCGGGTAAATGTCAGCTTGGTCATGGTGCAGCTCTCCAGTTGGAATCGGCGGCATCCTATTCAAGCGTTTTTTATAGTTGAAATCGAAACTCCGCATGCCAGGTATGTGTGGCGTAGATACCTGCCAGGGCCTGATGTCGTCAGGAAAGCACGCAGAGCTTGAGTTGTTCGCGCAACCAGAGATGTGCCAGGTCCTTGTCGAACCGTGGATGCCAGGCAGAGAACAAACTGAAGTCGCGCACCTCGAGGGGCAGAGCAAGGGCCGCCAGCGAGCGCTCATAACGGCTCAGGAAACGGGACGGAAGCACACTTACACAGTCGCTGTTCTGCAGCAGCAATGGAACGATGCTGTAGTAAGGCACCGACACCGCGACACGGCGCGCACGCCCCTTCTGCGCGAGCACATCATCAATAAAACCGTGAAAGCTGTTCACGGCACCCGACACCACCACATGCTCCAGGCCCAGGTATTCCTCCAGCGTTGGTGGCGCGGATCCGCGAGGGTGATCGGCGCGCTGGGCCATCTTGAATTCTTCCTGCAGCAGCAACTCGTGCGACAGGTTCCCGATACGGCTGTGTGATACCAGCGCGACGTCAATCTCGCCGCTTTCCAACTGATCGCCAAGCAACACCTGGTCGATCGCACGTATCGAAACCCGGATGCCCCCAGGACTCGCAGCCTGCACAAGCTGCACCAGCCGGGGCGCGACGATCGCAGCGGCGTTATCGTTCGCGCCAATCACAAAGGTCCGGTCCGACTTGGCAGGATCAAAGCATGGAAGGTCACCGACCACCGTCCCCAGTACCTGCAACGCCTGGCGCAACGGCTGACGCAAATGTTCGGCACGTGCTGTCAGCACCATGCCTTTTCCGGACTGAGCAGGCATCAATAAAGGGTCGCCGAACAGGTCACGCAACCGCGACAACTGCGCGGATAACGCCGACTGCGTCAGGTTGAGCTTCGCCGCCGCCCGCGTGACGTTCCTCTCCTCAAGCAAGACGCTGAGGGAAGTCAGGAGCGCGAGGTTGTGTCCAGTCAGGTTCATCGGGTTGATCCACTGCCATCTCTCAAGGTGACGTTAATGTAATCAGATACTGCCCCGACGTCACAGGCCTCCCTTGGCCATCCACCAACGCATATTGCTGCTGGTAATAGCGGTCTCCCCGGCCACTGTCGGCGACCAGCTTCACGTTCACGGCGCTGTGGTCGAGGGCCGTGACCGAGCCCACCGGTTGCACACTGCGCACGCTGATGGCGCTGCCGCGTGCGGACGTAGGGCAATTGTTGAGTTTCATCCCGTTGGCCACGGCGAGCGGTGTGCAAGACGCTTCGACGATGCTGCCGTGAAACGAGATGACTCCCTGCCCCACCGGGCTCGCGGCCATGCAGGCACCGGACAGGCTGAACAACAGGCCAACATGGATTGCAGACATTCTCTTGATGCGCATGCCGATACTCCCGGGGGTGATAAAGCCTATGCCCCGGGATATCGGCCGAGCAGCAGGTTATTTTAAGATTTGTCTGATGTTAGAAGCGGTTTTTCCAAAGACTTTGGAAATATCAGTGCCCGCCAACCACAGGTTTACCGTGGGCCCGGTGCCCCGGCTTGAAGCCATGGAGTCGCGCGCACCACACAATCGCGAAGCCCACCGCCAGCAACACGAACATTGCCCAGGGGAAAGACGCCACGCCCCAGGTATCCAGCAACACGCCACCCACCACGCCGCTTCCGGCAATCGCGCTGTTCCATGCCACTACGTTCAGCGACAGTGCCACGTCCGCTCCATCGCCTGCCGCATCCGCCAGTGCGGTTTGCAGCAACGTCGCAGCGCCGCCAAAACTCAAGCCCCACACCGCCACACCGAGGTAAATAACGCCCGGCACCTGCGCCAGAAAACCAAACGCCAAACACGTCGCCGCAAAGCCCGCCAGGCTGACCAGCACCGTCTTGCGCAACGCCACATCCACCAACCGGGCAGTCACCCAAATCCCGAGCAGCGCCGCTATACCAAACACCAACAACACCAGATCCACACGGTCCACCAAGCCCGCCGGGGCCACAAACGGCGCGATGTAGGTATAGAGAATGTTGTGGGCGAGCATCCATGAGATCACCACCGCCAGCACTGGCCGTACGCCCGGCGTGGTCAGCACCTTGCGCAACGGCATGCGCTGATGGGCCGACTGGCCGGGATAATCCGGCACTTTCACCAGCACCCAGACAATCAGCACCAGGGTCAGTGCCGACATGATCCCGAACGTGGTGCGCCAGCCCACCAGCCCACCCAGCCAGGTGCCCAGCGGTACGCCGAGTGACAGGGCAATCGGCGTTCCTACCATGGCCAGCGCCAACGCCTTGCCCTGCTGATGTGGCTCTACCATGCGCCGCGCATAGCCGGCCAACAAACTCCAGGCCAGCCCCGCCGCCATCCCGGCGAGGAACCGCGCCAGCAACGTCAGCCCGTAGTGGGAGGACAGCGCCGTGATGGAGTTGAACAGCAGAAAACCGACGATGGTCAGCAGCAGCACATTGCGTCTACGCCAGCCGCGAGTCGCGATGGTCAGCGGGATCACCGCCAGCACCGAGCCCAGCGCATACGCGGTGACCATCTGCCCGGCCATGGACGCTGAAACTCCCAGCCCATCGCTGATCAGCGGCAACAGGCCCGCCGGCAGGGTTTCGGTGACGATGCAGATGAAACCTGTCATGGCCAGGGCGAGCAAGGCGCCGACGGGCAAGCGGTCGGGAACGGCGTCTGCCGATAAGGTGGTTGAGGGGGTCACAGGGAAACTCCTTGAGCGAGAGGACTTAAATACCGATCGATATAAATGTTGGGCGCCCCACGCAGCGTTGTCAACGACTTATGTATCGACTAGTATTTATCTCATCACCCGAGAGGATTTCCACATGGCACAGATGGGCCGCCCCCGCACCTTCGACCGCGACCAGGCCGTGGAACAGGCCATGCACCTGTTCTGGCAGCACGGTTACGACGCGACGTCCCTGAGCCAGTTGAAAGCCGGATTGGGCGGCGGCATCTCCGCGCCGAGTTTCTACGCGGCGTTCGGCTCCAAGGACGCGCTGTTCCAGGAGTGCGTGCAGCGTTATCTGGCGACGTTCGCCCAGGTCACCGAATGCCTGTGGGATGACAGCCTGCCACCGCGCCAGGCCATCGAGACGGCGTTGCGCCAATCGGCACGCATGCAGTGTGAAGAGGGGCATCCCAAAGGCTGCATGGTAGCCCTGGGCGTGATGAGCGCGCCCTCCCCCGAGAACGCACAAGTCACCCATGGGCTGACCCATTCGCGAGAGCGCACACGGGCGGGCATCGTGCATTGTGTCGAGCGCGGCATCCGGGCGGGCCAGTTACCCTCCGAGACCAACGCCCGTGCCATGGCCACGGTCTACGACAGTTTTCTGCAAGGCGTGTCGATCCTGGCCCGGGATGGCGTCGACGCTGATGCCATCGATACTGCCATTGGCCAACTGATGCTGACCTGGGACTTATCCGCCGCTACAGCGCCGCCCATTCGGCGCGATGCTCCAGCAGAAAATCCACAAACGCCCGCACCCGATGGGGCACATAGCGGCCGTGGGGATACAGCAAGGTAAACGGCCGTGATCGCCCGCCGTAAGGCTGTAAGACCTCTACCAGGCTGCCGTTGGCCAACTCCTCCTCGACGATGAACTTGTAGGTCTGGAATAACCCCGCGCCGTGCTTGGCCAGGGTTACGCCACCCAGCACGTCGTCAGAGCAGCTGTAGCCTGCTTCCCCGGCAAACTCCCGCTCCTTGCCGTCCACCTGGAACAGCCAGGAAATGCGCCGCCCGTTGCTCGGCAATTCGTACTGGATGCACTCATGGTTCGGCAAATCCTCCAGGGCCTGGGGCGTGCCGGCACGCTTCAGGTATGACGGCGTCGCGACCACCACCAGCCTGGCGTCTTCCAGCAACCGCGCAATCAGCGTCGAGTCCGGCTGGGCCCGCACGCGAATGGCCAGGTCATAACCTTCGGCGACGAAATCGATGTTGCGGTTGCTGATGTGGATATCCACGCTGACTTGCGGGTACAGCGCACGGAATTTCGGCAGCAGCGGCAGGATCCGGTGATGGCCGTAGGTGGTCGGGATGCTGATGCGCAACAGCCCGGACGGCACCGATTGCGCGCCCATCATTTCCTGCTGGGCTTCCACCAGTTGCGTCAGCGCCTGGCGGCATTGCTCGAAAAATGTCCGGCCGCCATCGGTCAGGCGGATGCTGCGGGTGGTGCGCACAAACAGCCGGGAGCCCAGGCGCTCTTCCAACCGCGAGATGCTGCGGCTCACCGCCGCCGGGGTCACACCTGCCACCTGGGCGGCGGCGGTAAAGCTGCTGGCCTCGGCGGCCAGGCAGAACAGCTCGATGCTGCCCAGCTGCAAATCTTCGAAATGGCGTTTCATGATGGATTACACCGGGTAGGTCTTTAAGGACTCGCTCACTGCTTCGAAAAACTAAAACAACAACCGTGAAAAATCACAACACTGCACCGCCAACTGCGCCACATTCTGGTTCAAGCCAAACTGCCGATCCCCGCGATGCAACGCCACATACCCAACCCTCGGTAGCGCCGGTTCCGTCACCAGCGCGCGCAGCTCCCCGCGCTCGATCAAATGCGACAAACACCCCTTGGGCAAATAACTCACCCCCACCCCCGACAGCGCCAGCCCGACCTGCACCAACAGGTTATGACTGGTCAACTTGCGCGGCATCTGCACAGCATGCGCTGCCAACCAGCGCTCATAAATCAGCCCCGTCCCCGAGTGCGAACCCTGGGTCAACACCGTATACCCGGCCAATGCCTCAAGCCCCACCGGATCAGCCTCGCTGACCAACCCCGGTGCGCACATCCAGGCGTTTTCCACACTGCCCAGCGGCGTACTCAGGAAGCGCGAATCACTGTAGGCATCAGGCACGATCACCAGGTCCAGCTCATCACTCTCCAGCTTGCGAAACAGCTCACTGCTCAACTCCACCGACGGCTCGATCTGCACCTTGGGATAGGCCTCGCGCAACGCCTCCACCAGCGCCGGCAACCAGGTGAAAGCCGTCAATTCCGTCACCCCCAGGCGAAACCTGCGCACCAGCACTTCACGGGTGCTGACCCGCTCCAGCATGTAGTCACGACGCTCCAGCAGGTCCTTGGCGTAGTCGAGCAACTCGGCGCCCTTTTCCGTCAACCGCGCATTGCGTTTGCTGCGGTCGAAAATCTCCACATCGAAGGTTTCTTCCAACTCCTGGATGCGCTTGGAAATCGCCGACTGCGACATGTTCAGCTTGTTCGCCGCCGCCTCGAAACTGCCCAGCTCGGCAATCCAGTACAACGCGTCGATTTGCTTGAACGTGATCATCGGCCATCTCCCATGAGAAAAAGCGATCCTATCAGATAATAAAATATCGCTAAAACTGTATGTTCATCACTCCTAAGATCTAGCCACAGACCCATAAGATCAATCGGAGTTACAGCCATGTCCTTGCCCGGTTCCCGCATCCTCCCCAACCCGCCGCTGGCTTCTGCCGAAGTGCTCGAAGCCTTCACTCACGTGGTCACCCCGCACATCAGCGACAACCTCGGCCGGCACATCGGCGCCCGTGGGCTGAACCGCTACAACCGCACCGGCAAGCTGGTGGGCACCGCGCTCACGGTGAAAACCCGCCCCGGCGACAACCTGCTGATCTACAAGGCCTTGAGCATGCTGGAGCCGGGCCACGTGCTGGTGGTGGACGCCCAGGGCGACACCAACAACGCGGTGATCGGCGAACTGGTCAAGCTCTACGCCCAGCAACGCGGCTGCGTGGGGTTTGTGATTGACGGGGCGATTCGCGATGTCGCGAGCTTCGAGGACACCCCTTGCTACGCCCGCAGCGTGGTGCATTGCGGCCCCTACAAGACCGGCCCGGGCGAGGTGAATGTGCCGGTGTCCATCGGCGGCATGCTGATCAACCCGGGGGATGTGCTGGTGGGTGACGAGGACGGCCTGGTCGCCTTCTCCCAGGCCGACGCCGCCGAAGTGCTGCGTAAGGCCGCGCAACACGCGGCCCACGAAGAGCAAGTCAAAGCCGAAATCGCCAGCGGTGCGGTGCGCCAGAGCTGGATCGACAAGGTGTTGCAACAGGCCGGCCTGGCAGGCTGAGGGGAGTCATCATGAGCACTGCCTTTCTGTCCGACCGGGTGCTGGGCATCGCGCCCTCCCCGAGCATCGCCGCCAATGCACTGGTCAGCGAACTGCGCGCCCAGGGCCGGGACATCGTCAACTTCACCGTGGGCGAGCCGGACTTCGATACACCCGCGCATATCCTCGAAGCAGCCAGTGCCGCGATGCACGGTGGCGACACCCACTACACCGCCACCAGCGGCACCCTCGCCCTGCGCCAGGCGATCTGCCTCAAGCTCAAGCGCGACAACCAGCTGGACTATGGGCTGGACGAAGTGATCGCCGGGTGCGGTGGCAAGCACATCATTTATCACGCCCTGGCGGCGACCCTGAATCGCGGCGACGAAGTCATCGTGCACACGCCGTATTGGGTGTCGTACCCGGACATCGCACGGCTGAATGACGCGACGCCGGTGATCATTCCCGGCGACGAGTCACTGGGGTTCAAACTGTCGCCTCAGGCCCTGGAACAAGCGATCACCCCGCGCAGCAAATGGGTGATCCTCAACAGCCCGAACAACCCCAGCGGCGCGGTGTACAACGAGGCCGAACTGCTGGCCCTGGCCGCGGTGCTGCGGCGCAATCCCCATGTGCTGATCATGGCGGACGAGATCTACGAGCACTTCGTCTACGACGATGCCCGCCACGTTTCCCTGACCCGACTCGCACCGGACCTGAAGCCGCGCACGCTGATCGTCAACGGCGCCTCCAAGGGCTACGCCATGACCGGCTGGCGCCTGGGTTTCGGTGCCGGCCCGGCCTGGCTGATCGCGGCCATTGCCAAGCTGCTTTCGCAAACCACCACCTGCCCCAGTTCCCTCAGCCAGGCTGCCGCAGTGGCCGCCTTCGCTGGCGACCAGGCGCCCATCGCCGGGATGCGCGAGGTGTACCAGCAACGCCGCGAACGCATGCTGGGCCTGCTCGAAGACATTCCCGGCGTGAGCTTCACGCCACCGGATGGCGCGTTCTACGTGTTCGCCAACGTCGCCGGGCTGATGGGCAAGACCACCGCCCACGGCGAGCGGATCGACAGTGACACACAACTGGCCGAGTACCTGCTGCGGGAACACGGCCTGGCCACCGTGAGTGGTGCGGCGTACGGCATGTCGCCGTATATCCGCCTGTCTTTCGCCAGCTCGCTTGACGTGATTGAAGAAGGTTGCCGTCGCCTGAATGAAGCGTGCCATCGATTGCGCTGACGGATTCCCGCCCCACCGGGCGGCCAGGGATGGCCGCTCATTGACTGCCTAGAACAACACTCATAATCATTGATATAAATGAGGCATTCCCATGCACAAGCCCCGCATCGCGCTGGTCTGGCAAATCCTGATCGGCTTGCTCGCCGGCATCGCCATCGGCGCCCTGCTGCACCGTTTTCCCGAATCCCGGCCGTGGCTGGTGGACAACCTGCTGCAACCGGCGGGCGATATCTTTATCAAGCTGATGAAGATGATCGTCGTGCCCATCGTGTTTGCCTGCATGGTGGTGGGCATTGCCGGGCACGGTGACGGTAAATCCCTGGGACGCATCGGGGCCAAGTCCCTGGGCTATTTCTTCTGCATCACCACCCTGGCGATCATCGTCGGGCTGGTGATGGGCAACCTGCTCAAGCCGGGCGCCGGTACCGAACTGGCCAGCCTGCAAGCGAGTGCCGTGACCCTGCCCACGAGCAGCGCCGGCGGTGGCCACAGCCTGGGGCAGATCATTGTCGGGATCATTCCGGACAACGTCATCAACGCCATGGCCCAGGGCAGCCTGCTGTCGGTGCTGTTCTTCGCGGTGATGTTTGGCCTCGGGGTATCGCGCTTGCCGGCCGAGCGCAAGGACCCGGTGATTGCCCTGCTGCGCGGGGTGTCGGAGGCGATGTTCAAGGTCACGTCGATGATCATGGCCTACTCGCCCATCGGCGTGTTCGGGATGATCGCGGTGACCGTGGCCAACTTCGGGTTCAGCTCGCTGTTGCCGTTGGCCAAGCTGATCCTGGTCAGCTACGTGTCGATTGCTTTCTTCGTGCTGGTGGTGCTCAACCTGGTCGCGCGCCTGTGGGGGATCAACCTGTTTGCGTTGATGCGACATATCAAGGATGAACTGATCCTGGCGTTCTCCACCGCCAGTTCGGCGGCGGTGATGCCGCAACTGATGAAGAAACTCGAAACCTACGGCGTGCCGCCTTCACTGGTGAGCTTTGTGGTGCCGGTGGGGTATTCGTTCAACCTGGACGGTGCGTCGCTGTTCCTGGGGATCGGCACGCTGTTTGTGGCGCAGCTGTATGGCATCGACCTGAGCCTTGGCGACCAGGCCCTGCTGGTGGTGACCATGGTGCTGACATCCAAGGGCGCGGCCGGGGTGCCGGGGTTCATGTTCGTGATTCTGTCGGCGACCCTGGCGAGTGCGGGCTTGCCGTTGGAGGGCATCGCCTTCATCGCCGGGGTGTATCGCCTGATGGAAATGCCAACCACCGCGTTGAACGTACTGGGCAATGCCCTGGCACCGCTGGTGATTGCCAAGTGGGAAAGGCGTGAGAGCACCGCAGAAACCTGTGGCGAGGGAGCTTGCTCCCGCTGGGCCGCGAAGCGGCCCCAATAAGCAGCCCTTGTTCTTTCAGGTAGAACGTGGGTGCAGGTTTTGGGGCTGCTTCGCAGCCCAGCGGGAGCAAGCTCCCTCGCCACAAGGGTGGGTGTGGTGGGTCAGTCGAGGTCCGACGCCTCATGCCGCTCGCGCAGTTGCTCTGACGGCTCGCCCGACACGCGGTTGACCCGGCGCCCACGCTGCACCGCCGGCCGCGCTTCGATGGCATTGGCCCAGCGCACGACGTGCTTGTAATCCTGCACCGAGAGAAACTCCCCCGCCTCATACAAGCGGCCTTTCACCAGGCCGCCGTACCACGGCCAGATCGCCATGTCGGCGATGGTGTACTCATCCCCGGCAATGTATTCGTGCTCGGCCAATTGCTTGTCCAGTACGTCCAGTTGGCGCTTGGTTTCCATGGCGAAGCGGTCGATGGCATATTCGATCTTGGTCGGCGCGTAGGCATAGAAATGCCCGAAACCACCGCCCAGGTACGGCGCGCTACCCATCTGCCAGAACAACCACGACAGGCATTCGGCACGGGCCGCCGGTTCGGTGGGCAGGAACGCGCCGAACTTCTCGGCCAGGTACTGCAGGATCGCACCCGACTCGAACACCCGAATCGGCTTGGGCCCGCTGCGGTCCAGCAGCGCGGGAATCTTCGAGTTCGGATTGACCCCGACGAAACCGCTGCCGAACTGGTCGCCGTCACCGATCCTGATCAACCACGCATCGTATTCCGCCCCCTGGTGACCCAGGGCCAGCAGCTCTTCCAGCAGGATCGTGACCTTCTGGCCATTGGGCGTTGCCAACGAATACAGCTGCAACGGATGACGGCCTACCGGCAATTCCTTGTCGTGGGTCGCGCCGGCAATGGGCCGGTTGATGCTGGCGAAGGTGCCGCCGTTTTGGGTCTTCCAGGTCCAGACTTTTGGCGGTACGTAATCAGTCATGCCACTACTCCTTGGATTCAATGTTCACAACAACTAACGGCAGGAGCGAGCTTGCTCGCGAAAAACTCGAGGGCGCCGTGTTCTTTCAGGATGCCCGCGGTGTGGTCGACGACCTTCGCGAGCACGCTCGCTCCTACAGGTTCTTTTGGGCCAGTTGGGCCATATTCCAACCGCCACCCAGTGCCTTGATCAGCCCTACGTTGGCGCTTAACTGTTGAGTCTGCAGATCCAGCACCGTGCGCTGTGCCTGCAACGACGCTACCTGCGCCGTCACCACGTCCAGGTACGCCGCGCCACCCTGGCGATAGCGTGCCAGGGACAAGTCCTCGGCGTACTGCGCGGCTGCCGCCGCATCGCGCTGGTCAACCAGGGCGGTGTCGAGCCCGGAGATGATCGAGAGGTTGTTCTCCACCTGCTCGAACGCGGTCAACACTACACCACGATACTTGGCCGCGGCTTCATCGGTTGCCGCCTTGGCACTGTTCACCCCGGCCTGGCGCGCGCCGCCGTCAAAAATCGTCCCCACCAGCGACGGGCCGATGGCCCAGAAAATGTTGGGCGCGCTCAACAAGTGCGCGAACTCATCACTCTGGAAACCTCCCTGGGCACTCAGGGTAAGGGCCGGGAACCAGGCGGCTTTCGCCACCCCTATGCGTGCATTGGCCGAGGCAATCCGGCGCTCGGCAGAGGCGATGTCCGGCCGACGCTGCAACAGCGTAGACGGTACACCGGTGGGCACGCCGGGCAAGGCGATATCCGCGACGCTTGGGGCAATCGTGTAGGTCGATGCGGACTCACCCAGCATCGCCGCTATCGAGTGTTCGAGCACTGCACGCTGCACCAAATTCTGGCTCAGCTGCGACTTGACCGTCGACAGTTGGGTACGCGCCCGCGCCACGTCCAGCCCAGAGACGATACCGCCGCCGTGCAAGCCTTCGGTCAGGCTCAAAGCCTTGGCATAGGCATCGCTGGTTTCCTGCAGCAACTGGTCTTGCCGGTCGATGCCACGCAGGCGGATGTAGCTGTCGGCCAATTGCGCCTGCAAACTCAGACGCACTGAGGCCAGGTCGGCCTTGGCGGCCTGGGCGTCGCTGGTGCCGGCGGCAACGGTGTCGCGCACACGGCCCCAGAGGTCGACTTCATAGTCCAGTTCGACCCCCACTGTCCCGGAATCGTAAACATTCGGCGGGCTGGCAGAGCGCAGTGGGCGGGTGTCCGACTGGCGAATGCGCTGGGCATTGCTGGAACCGATCAGCTTTGGAAACAGCCCGGATTGCGCCTGGGCCAAAAACGCCTGGGCCTGGGAATAGTGAGCCAGTGCCGCGCTCAAGTCCGGGTTGCTTTGTAGCAACTGCTGCTCCATCGCGTCCAGTTGCGGGTCCTTGTAGATGTGCCACCAACCGTCGCGACTTGCTTGGTCGTTCGGCGTGCCGACGGTCCACGGTCCCTGGGTATGGAACTGCGCGGCAATGGGTACCTCCGGCACGTCCAGCGGCGGCGCAAGATGGCAGGCACCGAGGCCCAGGGTCGCGACCAATACCAGGCAAGTGCGCTTAGCCATGGGGTTTGGCCTCCACGGGATTGGCGGCCAGTTGCACCGAATCGTCGTCGGCCAGGCCGTCGGGCGGGGTGTCGATCACGCGGTCGGTGGCGACCAGGCCGCTGCCGATTTCCACGCTGTCACCGAAGTCCCGGGCGATGGTCACGGTCTTGAAGTGCACATGATTATTCGCGTCGAGGGTGGCCACGCGCATGCCCTTGTCATCGAACACCAGGGCGCTGGCAGGCAGGCGCAGCACGTCGGTCTGCACCGGCAAGGTGAACTGCACGCTGGTGTAGCCGCCCGGCAACAGGCGGCTGCCGGGGTTCTCCACCAACAGTTGCACCAGGGTGCTGCCGGACGCGGCGTTCACCGCATCGGCAGTGGCGATCACCTTGGCGTTGAAGGTTTCACCGCGATACTCCGGCACGCTCAGACGCGCCACGGTGCCCACCTGGATCTGCGGCGCCGACGACTGCGGCACCTGCACATACACCCGCAGGCGGCTGACGTCGGAGACCGCGAACAGCTCTTTGCCGGTGGCACCACCGGCACTGATCAGCGCCCCCACATCGGTGGAGCGTGCAGTGACCACGCCGGCGAACGGCGCAGTCAAGCGCTGGAAGCCCTTGGTGGCAACCAACTGGTCGACGTTGGCCCTGGCCGCGACCACTTTGGCCTGCTTGGCAGTCAGGTCGCCGGTGCGCTCATCCACGTCCTGGCGCGACACCGAGTCCGACGAAAGCATTGCCTGCCAGCGCTTGGCGGTGGTCTGTGCCAGCGACTCGTCGGCCTGGGCCGAAGCCAGCACGGCCTTGGCTTGCAGCAGTTGCTGATCGAGCTCCGGCGTGTCGATTTCGGCCAGCAGTTGCCCGGCCTTCACGTGGTCGCCGATGTCGACGTTCCAGGTCTTGAGGTAGCCATTGACCCGGGCAAAGATCGACGCCCGGGAGTACGCCTCAAGGCGCCCCGGCAGGTTCAGGATCGGACCCTGGGGCTGCACGCTCGGGGTGATCAGGATCACGCTGGGCAACGCCTGGGCATCGGTCCAGGTTTTCAGGTCATGGGATTCGCTGGCGCGCACACCGATGCCGAATACCACCACGGCAACCAGGACCACCAGCCCGAGCAACAGCCAGAGCAGACCACGGGATTTACGGCGGGGCGAACCCGGATTGGAAACGGAAGCAGACATGTCAAACCCCTTGAGTGGCGGTGGTCGCAAGCGTGGCGTGCTGACGCCGCCCGTGCACAAGACTGAAAATCAGCGGAACCAGGAACAACGTGGCAATGGTGGCGAAGGCCAGCCCGCCGATGACCGCGCGGCCCAGCGGGGCGTTCTGTTCGCCGCCCTCCCCCAGGCTCAGCGCCATCGGCGCCATGCCGATGATCATCGAAATCGCGGTCATCAATACCGGGCGCAGACGGGTAAAGCCGGCTTCAAGCGCCGCCTGCACCGCATCCCCGTGCACGGCCAGGCGTTCGCGGCAGAAGCTCACCACGAGGATGGCGTTGGCGGTGGCCACGCCCATGCACATGATCGCCCCGGTCAGCGCCGGTACCGACAGCGGCGTGTGGGTGATGAACAGCATCCACACGATGCCCGCGAGCGCCGCCGGCAAGGCGGTGATGATCACGAACGGGTCAGCCCAGGACTGGAAGTTGACCACGATCAGCAGGTAGATCAGCACCACCGCGCCAAGCAGGCCAAACAGCAAGCCACTGAAGGCCGCGTTCATGGTTTGCACCTGGCCCTGCAACAGCACCTTGGAGCCGGTGGGCACTTCGCTGGCGTGGGCGGCGATGATCTTCTGGATGTCGGCGGCAACGGCACCGAGGTCGCGGCCCTGGATTGCGGTCAACACCTCGACCACCGGCTGGATGTCCGACTGGGTCACCACCGAGTTCGCGTGGCTGCGTTCGATGGACGCCAGGCCGCCGAGGGTCTGGTCTTGCGCCGAACCGGGGCTGCCGCTCAACGGCAGGTTATGCAGGGCGGCCAGGGTGTCGAGGCCGTACTGCGGGGTTTGCATCACAATCGGATAAGACACGCCGTTGGCCGGGTTGAGCCAGAACGTCGGCGCCACCTGGCTGGAACCCGCCAGGTTGACCACCAGGCTGTTGGTCACATCGCGCTCGTTCAGGCCCACCAGTTGGGCCTGGGTACGGTCCACATCGATCTTGAACGTGGACAGTTGCCGCGACTGCTGGATACGCGCATCCACCACACCCGGCACCCGCCGGATTTCCCGCAGCAACGTGCTGGCGTAGGTGAAGTTGGCGGGCAGGTTATTCCCGCTGACTTGCACATCCACCGGCGCCGAAGAACCGAAGTTGAGGATCTGCCCGACGATGTCCGAAGCCGGGAACGAGAACACCGCATTCGGGAATTCACGGGGCAGCCGCTCCCGCAGTTCGCGCATGTATTCGGCGGTGGGACGATGGCCCTCTTTCAGGCTGATCTGGATGTCGCTGTCCTGTGAACCCACGGTGCCGGTGTTGTTGTAGGCCACGTTGATCCCGCTGATGGCCAGGCCGATATTGTCGACGATGGCCGCCAGCTCCCGGGGCTCGATCACGTTATGAATGGTGTTCTCGATCTGCGAGACCAGCCGCGCATTGCTCTCGACCCGCGTGCCGATCGGTGCACGCACATGCAACAGGATCTGCCCGGAGTCGACGTCGGGGAAGAAGTTGCGACCCAGGAATGGCACCAGCGCAAACGACACGGCGACGAACGCCAGCATCGCGATCACCGCGATACGGCGGTGGTGCAAGGCACTCTCCAGTGCCCCGTGGTAAACCCCGCGAAACGCCTCGAACTGGCGCTCGAACCCGCGCTGGAATTTCACCAGCGGGTTGCTCGACGGCGCCACCACCGGCGTACCGTCCGCATGATGTTCGTGAGGCTTGAGCAGGTAATTGGCGAGGGTCGGCACCAGGGTTCGCGAGAGGATGAACGAGGCGATCATCGCGAAGATCACCGCTTCGGCCATCGGCACAAACAGGAAGCGCGCCACGCCTTCCAGGAAAAACATCGGCACAAACACGATGCAGATACACAGCAGCGACACGAACGCCGGCGTGACGATCTGCGCCGCGCCGTCGAGGATCGCCGTCTCCACCGGCTTGCCCTGCTCCAGGTGCCAGTTGATGTTTTCGATGGTCACCGTAGCGTCATCCACCAGGATCCCCACGGCCAATGCCAGGCCGCCGAGGGTCATGATGTTGAGGGTTTCGCCGAGCGCCGACAGCGTGGCAATCGACGACAGGATGGCCAATGGGATCGACGTGGCGATGATCACCGTGGAGCGCCAACTGCCGAGGAACAACAGGATCATCAGGCTGGTCAACGCGGCCGCTATGATCCCCTCACGGGCGACGCCGCTGATCGCCGAGCGCACAAACAACGACTGGTCGCCGATCAGGTCGATATTCAGGTTGGGCGGCAAGGCGCCTTTGTTGTCGGCCAGTTTGTCCTTGATCCCGGCGATCACCCCGAGGGTCGAGGCCGAACCGGTCTTGAGCACCGGCAGCAGCACGGAGCGGTTGCCGTTGACGTGCACGATGTTGGTCTGCGGCGGGTTGCCGTCACGCACCGTGGCCACGTCACGAATCAACACGGTGGTGCCGTCGGCGGTCTTGATCGGCAGGTTTTCCAGGTCGTGGAAGTCCGTCGGCGAGTTGTTCAGTTGCAGGTTGAACTCGTAGCTGCCGATCTTTTGCGTGCCCACCGGGGTGATCAGGTTCTGCGTGGCCAGGGCAGTGGCCACGTCCTGCGCCGAGAGACCACGGGCCTGCATGCGTGCGGAGTCGAGGTCGATCTGCACCTGGCGGGTCTTGCCGCCGAACGGGTATGGCAGTGCGGCACCGGGCACCGTGGTCAGCATCAGGCGCACGGTGTTGAGGCCCAGGTCACCGAGTTTCTGTTCGCTGAGGCCTTTGCCGGACAAGGCCAACTGCACGATCGGCACTGTCGAGGCGCTGTAGTTGAGGATCAGCGGCGGCGTGGTGCCCGGCGGCAGTTGACGCAGGATGGCCTGGGACACCGAAGTCATCTGCGCGTTGGCCGTACTGATGTTGACTCCCGGCTGGAAGAACACCTTGACGATGCCGTAGCCGTTCAGCGATTGCGCCTCGATATGGCGGATGTCGTTGACCGTGGTGGTCAGCACCCGCTCGAACGGCGAGGTGATGCGGCCGGCCATCTGGTCCGGCGGCAAGCCGGTGTACTGCCAGATCACGGCAATCACGGGGATGCGAATTTCGGGGAAGATGTCGGTCGGGGTACGCCAGGCCGCGAGCGGGCCCACAATCAGAATGAAAATAGCCAATACCAGGAAGGTATAGGGGCGCCGCAATGCGATGCGCACGAGGTTGAGCATAGATGTGATCCAGACAGGAAGTTGATGACTGAAGGAGGTACCGAACAGCGCTTCCCTCCTGCCCCGCCCGTCTGTGTTCCGGGCCAACTGCACTGACATCCGGTCAAAATAGAGGCATATGCCACGATATAGCGTTTAGTGGCATACGCAACTAATTTGTTGCAGCATGTGTCAATATTCATCTTGCCGGATTAACGTTCGGTTAACCCTTGATCTGTAGCGAGTGATCAGCCTGTGAAATGCGCACCGCCTGTCCTGAATAGCCCGAGCACCTGTTCCAACGGAGCCGTGCGGCGCGCGTCCCGTCGTATGGCGCAGATCTATGACGAGGCGTTTGCGCCGTTTGGTCTGAAGGCCACCCAGTATTCGCTGATGAACCACATCGCCAATGGCGACGCTCCGAAGATGCGCGACCTGGCGCAGTCGTTGGTGATGGATTTGTCGGCCCTGGGGCATACGCTCAAGCCGCTGGTGCGGGATGGGCTGGTGGTGTTGCGGGTGGATGAGTTGGACCGTCGCAGCCGGCGGGTGCTGTTGACCGACGCGGGGCAGCGTAAATACGAAGAGGCGCGGGTGGTGTCCAGGCAGATGGCGGTGCGGTTTGATGAGGCGTTTGGGGCTGAGGCGGCTTGCGAGTTGCGCAAGGCCATGGACTTTATTGCGTCTGATGAGTTTGCTCGGGCGTTGTTGGGTTAGGGGGCATATCCGTTATTTGGGTGATGGCTTGTATTGGTTCCGCTCTTACAGCGGCTCACTTTTGAACAGCGCAAAAGTAAGCAAAACGCTCTTGCCCCACCACTCG
>NZ_JACAPT010000027.1:196189-253861 GCF_013385565.1 Pseudomonas sp. E6002
CACTCAGGTCGGCTCTCAGGCAGCCGTGCTCTTACTTTTGATCTTGATCTAACTGCCCCCTGCCGCTTTTGCAAAGTGACTCGCTGTAAGAGCGAAACCATAAGTAGCCATAACCTAAATAACGGATATGTACCCCCCTCCTCCGGCCAAACTCAACACTTCTCCCGCGAAATAAACCCCAACACCCCAGTATCCATCACCGGATTAAAACGAACCCGGGTCGTAATGTCCTGCTAAATCTCACGCATCGCCACCTGCGGCAACGTAGAAATATCCGCATCCTCCCGTATCCGCGCCGGCGTCACCGACGAGGTCAAAAACGCCACCCCACGCTGCACCGACCACGCCAACGCAACCTGAGCCGGCGTCTTCCGCACCCGCCGTGCAATCCCGGTAATCACCGGTTCATCCAGCACCCGCGGCCTCATCCCATGCCCCAACGGCGCAAACGCCAACACCACAATCCCATGCTGCCTGCAAAACTCCAACAGCTCCCACTCCGGCAGATAAGGGTGTGACTCAACCTGCACCACCGCAGGCTTTATCCGCGCCACCGCCACCAACTCCCGCAGCGTTTCCAGGCTGATATCCGACACCCCGATGGACTTGCAACGCCCCTCATCCACCAGACGCTCAAGCACCCGCCACGTCTCGATCAACGTCACCCCCGAGTCATACAACACATGCCCAAACGCATCCCGTGGGTGTAGCTCGTCACCCGGCAAAAACGCAAACGGCGTATGGATCATGTAGCAGTCGATCACCTCCACCTGAAGCCGGCGGCAACTGGCTTCGAACGCCGGCACCACACGCTCGGGCCGATGGTTGTTGTTCCACAGCTTGGTGGTGATGAACAGGTCCTCGCGCCGGACTTTACCGGCCGCCACCGCATCGTGAATCGCCGCGCCGACCTGCGCTTCGTTGCCATAACGCTCCGCACAATCGAAATGGCGAAAGCCCGCCTCCAACGCTTGCGTGACCGCCTGGGTGGTGGCCGTCAAATCCCTGAACAGCGTCCCGAACCCCACCGCCGGCATCGCGCCCGAACCATGCTGCAAAGGAAAACGGGTATCGCGAAGTGCATCGTAATAGCTCATGTGTTTGCTCCACTAGCGTTTGAAATCGTTGACCGAGCGACCACCGAGCGCCACGAACAACCGCACGGTGTCGAGATGTTGGGCGGTGCTCGCCCGGATCTGCCCGAGCAGGGCCTGCTCATAGGCGCGTTGTGCCTCCAGCACTTGCAACAGCCCGCTCTCCCCTGCCCCATAGGCCTGCTGGTTCAGGCGCAAACTGTTGGCGGCGGCCTGTAGCGCGGCGGTCTGTGCTTGGTACTCCTCGGCGTCGTGGTTGATCGCCTGCAAGGTGTCTGCGACCTGGCCGAAGGACTTGATGACGGTCTGCTGATAGTTGGCGAGCGCGGCGTTGTAGCCCTCCACGGCGGCCTGGCGCTCTGCCTTGAGAGTTCCGCCATCGAAGATCGGCCCCGCCAACCCGGCGGCAAAACCCCACAGCGCCGCACCACCATTGCCCGACGCGGCCTGGGCCAGTGACGCGGACAACTCCACACGGGGATAGAGATTGGCGGTGGCCACGCCGACCGCCGCGCTGGCCGCATGCAATTCGGCTTCGGCTTGCAGCACGTCCGGGCGGTCATGGGCCAGTTCGGACGGCAAGCTGACCGGCAGCGTGGTGGCCGAGGCAAATCCAGCCAGTTCAAAATCCGGTGCGCGCCAATCCGCCGGGCCCTTGCCCGCCAGGATCGACAGCGCATGCCGCGCCGCATCGCGCTGCTGGGCGAGTGGTGGCAACAGGGTGCGGTCCTGCGCCAGTCGCGTTTCGGCCAGGGAGACATCGAGCTGCGTCGTCGTGCCGCTGTGTTGCGCCGCGCGCACCAGTTCGAGGTTTTTCGCGTCGGTGGCGAGCAAGGTCTGCACCGCTTCCATCTGCGCGCTGGCCGAGGCCATCAGCAACGCCTGGCTGGCGACGTCGCCCGTCAGCGTCAGGTACGCCGCCTCGAAGCGATGCTGCTGGAAATCGGCCAATGCCTGCTGTTGCTCGACCCGGCGCTGATTGCCGCCGAATACGTCGAGGTCGAAACTGACCTGCGGCCCGACGCCATAGAAGTTCGTCACCGCTGGCCGCGCGGCGTTGTGCACGCGCTGGCGGCCCGCTTGCGCGGCGAAATCCACCTGCGGGAAAAGTGCACCCTCGGCCGCAGCCACCGAAGCGGCGGCCTGACGCAACGTCGCGTCCGCTGCCGTCAGCTCAAGATTGCCGGCAATCGCCCGGCGCATCACGCTGTCGAGCGTTCCGGAATGAAAGGTCGACCACCAGTCGACGCTGACCTTCTGACTGAAGGAAACGTGCTGCTCAGCCTGCACGTCATAGTGCGGCGAAGCGGTAACGGACGGCGCCTTATAGTCCGGGCCAACCGAACACGCGGACAGGGTCATGACGGCCGTGATAACAAGCCCATGGGATTTCATTACGCACACTCCGGAAAACTAGTGGGTCGTGACAGGTTTACGCAGCAGCAGCACCAGCGGGCTCACCACCAGCATTGCCCACAGCAGAATCTTGAATTGGCCGACCACCGCGATGAAGGCGGCCTGGCCGGTGATGGCTTCGTTCAGCGCGGCGAATCCCGCCAGGGGCGTCGATGCGGGGACCGAATGCACAGTCAGGTGGCCGGCCAGCGCCACGTGCATCGCCTGGGTGTTGTTGAAGAAGAACCACTGCACCACCGCCACACCCAGGGTGCTGCCGTAGACGCGGGACAGGTTGAACAGCCCGCTGCCTTCGGGGCGCAACGTCGGGTCGAGGGTGCTGAACGCCACCCGGGAAAGCGCCGGCATCAGCAGGCCCAGGCCCGCGCCCTGGATTGCGCCAGCCACTGCCACCGGCCAGCCGTCCATCAAGGGTGAATAGCCGAGCATCGAGTGGTTGGCGTAGATCACCACGGCGATCCCGGCGACCACAAATGGGCGGCCGTCGAGATGCGCAGGCACCTTGTTCATCAGCCAGAACGCACCCAGCAGCCCCACGCCACGGGGGATGGTGAGGAAGCCTGTGGTGTCGGGCGGGAAGCCCAGCAGTTCATCCAGCATCGGCGAGGTCATCGCCATGGTCGGCAGCAGCACGAAACCGACGGCGAAGAACAGGATGGTCGACAGCACGAAGTTGCGGTCGCGCAATAACCCCTTGCTGATGAAGTGTATGCTCGAGGTGAACCGGTGCATTGCGAACAGGTAGAACCCCAGGGCACTGGTGGCGGCTTCCAGCCAGATCTCGGGCGAGTCGAACCACTCCAGGCGCTGGCCACGGTCGAGGACCATTTGCAGGCCGATCACGCCGAGGGTGAAGCTGGCGAAGCCTGCGAAATCAAACGCAGCAGCGCTGTTGGCTTTCTTTTCCTGCTGCAACATCGCCACGATCAAGAAGGTGTACGCCAACAGCGGCAGGCTGGCGTAGAACATCCAGCGCCAGCCGAAATGCTCGCTGATCCAGCCACCAATCGCCGGGCCGCTGACAATCCCCAGCAACCCGATCGCCGTCCATAACGGGCCGAATTTTGGCCGTTGCAACGGGGCCAATGTCTCCAGGGCGATGGCCATCGACAGCGGCGCCAATACGCCGCTGGCAGCCCCCTGGATGATCCGCGCGCCGACGAATTGCAGTGAGGTGGTGGCCTGTGTCGCGAGCAGCAGGCCGAGGGCGAAGATCAGCATCGCCGCCTGGTAAACCGCCTTCACGCCGAAGCGCGCAGCAAGCCACTGAGCCACCGGCAATGTAATCGCGCTGGCCGCCAGGTACGACGTGAAGATCCACCCCGCCTCGTCATCCGTCATCGACAAACTGCCCTGCACAAACCGCAGGGCCGAGTTCGGCAGCGACACGTTGACCGCCTGCAACCAGGTCACCAGCAACGCCGCAAACCGGAGAGTACGTGCGCCGTTCATGGGCCGGTCCTGATATCAACCGTCACCGTGGCGCTGGTGCCGGAGAACAGCGGCAAGTCCGCGTTGGCATCGTCCAGTTCCAGGCGCACCGGCACCCGCTGCACCACCTTGACCCAGTTGCCGGTGGCGTTTTCCGGCGGCAGCAGCGCGAAGTCGGCACCGGCGCCCGGGCTCAGGCTGGTGATGTGCGCCTTGAAAGGATGATCCGGGTAAGTGTCGAGCTTGATGGTTGCCTGCTGACCGGCTCGCATATGGGTCATCTGGGTTTCGCGAAAGTTGGCTTCGACCCAGGTGCGACGGGGCGACAGCAAGGCGAAGGCCGGCGCGCCGCTGTTCAGGTAATCGCCGACCTGCACGTCATCCACCTTGGCCACCACGCCGTCGTCGGGGGCATAGACCGTCGCGTACGAGAGGTAGAGTTGCGCCTCGTCGAGCTGCGCCTGGGCCTCGCGAATCGCCGGGTGTCGGTCGATTTCGATATCGGGATTGCCGTTCAGCGCCACCACCGTATTGGCGATCTGCTGCTCGACGGACGCCACGCGTTGCCGGGCGACTTTCAGGTCGGTATCGGCCCGTTCGAACACGGCCTGGGACACGAACTCGGTGGCCACCAGGGCCTTTTTGCGGGCGAATTCCTTCTGGTCGAAACCCGCCGATTCCTTGGCCGCCTGCAACTCTGCCTGCTGTTGCCGGTAGCTGGCCTTGAGGCCTTCAATCCGCAGGCGCGCCACGCTCAATTGCGCCTGCGCACGCTCGACCGCGACCTGGAACGGCTCGGGGTTGATACGCAGCAGTACCTGCCCCTTGTGTACCGACTGGTTGTCTTCCACGGCGATCTCCACGACCTGCCCGGATACCCGCGCATTGATCGACGCCTTCGCCACTCGGGCATACGCGTTATCGGTGGATACGTACGGCGCATCCTTGAGGTAATACACATACCCGGCCGCTGCAATGAGTACCGGAAAGCCCACCATCAACAGTGAACGCCAGGGGGTGCGGGTCGTGTTTTCCAACGCATTGCTCATGATCGAATCACCTTTGCTGAGCCCGGGATTTCTGAGGCCTTAATTTTGTGCGATGATGTAAGAATATCGACCCACCCACCTCTACTCAAGGATTTTTGTACGCCATGGCACAAAAAAAGATCACAGAGGCAAAAGGCCGTGGCCGCCCACGGGCCTACGACCCCGAAACGGCAATGCAAAAAGCCCTCGGGGTGTTCTGGAGCACCGGCTATTCCGGCGCCTCACTGGACAGCATCGCCACCGCCGCCGGGATGAACCGGCCAAGCCTGTACGCCGCGTTCGGCGACAAACACGCGATCTACCTCAAGGCACTTGAGCAGTATTGGGGTCTCGCTTCTGCCGCCATCGACGAGGCGCTGGACGACCCGAGCCTGACCCTCGCAGAGGCGTTGATGCGCTTATATGAAGGCCAGTTGTCGATCTACTTTTCGGGGGATGGCGAGCCACGGGGCTGCTTTATCATCGGCACCGCGACCACTGAAGCGGTGGAGGATGCGGAGATTCGCGCCGTGCTTTTGCAGCGCCTCGACGCACTCGACGCCCATCTCGAAAACCGCTTGCGCACGGCCATCGAGGCCGGTGAGTTGAAAGGTGGTGCAGACCCGGCAGCCGTCGCCGTCCTCGCCGCGTCTTTGGTGCACAGCCTTTCGATTCGTGCACGGGCGGGCAAGCCCCACGCCGAATTGATCACCCTGGCGCGCAACGCCGTGCAGGTCATCTGCGGATGAGTGAAGGACTGGAAGACATTCTGGCCGAGCACCTGGCCGTGATTTTCTGCGGCATAAACCCGGGGCTGAAGGCCGCCACCACCGGGCATCACTTCATGGGCAGGAGCAATCGGTTCTGGCGCACGCTGCACCTGGCCGGGTTTACGCCCCATGAAGTGCAGCCGGAGAACGACCGCACGATCCTGCAATACCAGTGTGGACTGACCACGGTGGTGGAGCGGCCTACGGCCCGGGCGGACCAGTTGTCGGCGGATGAATTCAGGGCGGCGGCGGCTAGTTTTGAACGCAAGATCGCACGCTACGCGCCACGGTATGTGGCGTTTCTGGGAAAGGCCGCCTATAGCGCGTTGAGCGGGCAGAAGCAGATTGCCTGGGGGCTTCAACCGCACACCCTGGGGTGTGCGGCGGTGTGGGTTCTGCCCAATCCCAGCGGCAGAAACCTTGGGTTTACGCTCGACCAATTGGTGCAGGCATACCAGCAATTAAGGCTGGCAACACTCAGTCCCGATTAGAACTCAACTTCTCCCACAAAAAGCTGTAGACCAGCGCACTCATATGCGCAGCCTGCGCATTGTCTGCCGCCCCGCCGTGCCCACCTTCGATATTTTCGTAGTACGTCACGTCCTTGCCGGCCTCGATCATCTTCGCCGCCAGCTTGCGGGCGTGGGCTGGATGCACCCGGTCATCGCGGGTCGAGGTCAGGAAAAACACCGGTGGGTAGGCCTTCGCCGGATCGAACAGGTGGTATGGAGAAAATGTCTGGATGTACGCCCACTCTTCAGGTACATCCGGGTTGCCGTATTCCCCCATCCACGACGCCCCGGCCAACAGGAGGTGATAGCGCTGCATGTCGAGCAAGGGCACCTGGGAGACGATTGCACCGAACAGTTCCGGGTATTGAGTAAGCATATTGCCGACCAACAGACCACCGTTGCTGCCACCCTCCGCGCCCAGGTGTCGGGGCGAAGTAATCCCGCGGTCGATCAGGTCACGGGCCACTGCGGCAAAATCTTCGTAGGCACGCGGACGGTTCTGCTTGAGTGCGGCCTGGTGCCAGCGCGGGCCGTATTCACCGCCACCGCGAATGTTGGCAACCACGTACACCCCGCCCTTCGAAAGCCAGGCGCGGCCTGCCTTACCGGAGTAATACGGGGTCAGGGAGTATTCAAAGCCGCCGTAACCATAGAGCAAGGTCGGCGCCGTGCCGTTGCGCGGCAGGTCTTTGCCGAGCACCAGGAAATACGGCACACGAGTGCCGTCCCTGGAGACCGCAAAGTGCTGCTCGATCACGTGCTGGCTGGAATCGAAAAAGGCCGGCAGGGTTTTCAGTACCTCGGGCGGATCACCGATCTCGGCCAGCGACAAGGTGGTCGGCGTCAGGTAGTCAGTGGTCACCAGCCAGACGGCATCACTGTCGTCGCTGTCCACTGCGCTGGCATCCACCGTCCCCATGCTCGGCGCCCCGGTGAACGGGCTGTGCTGCCAGCCGTTCGCGCCGGGAGTGAGGACGCTGAGGCGGTTCTTGACGTGATCCAGTACGTTCAGCACCAGGTGATTCAACGTCCAGAAAAACCCTGCCAGCGAGGTGCTGTCCGTAGGGGTGAACAGCACCTCGAAATCCCGCTGGCCTGCCATGAAGCGATCAAACCGGATCGCCAGCAACGAGCCGGCCACAAACACTTCATCAAGCGTCCAGTCCTCCCGCAGTTCCAGCAGCAGCCAGTCTTTGTACACCGACTTTTCCGCTGAGTTCGGCGCGTCGATTTTGCTTAATTGGTTGTCGCTGCCCCGCAGGTACAGCTCGTTGTTGTAGAACGCCAGCGTGCGGCTGACGAAGTCACGCTCGTAGCCGGGCGTGTCGTCGTGCATCGCCGCGATGTACATATCATCCAGCGCGCCTTCATAGACAAGACTGGCGGCACTCAACGGCGTACCGCGCTGCCACTGCTTGACGATGCGCGGGTAACCGGAACGGGTCATCGACCCTTCACCAAAATCGGTATAGACATAGACGTTGTCACGGTCGATCCAGCCCAGGCCGCCCTTGGACTCGGGCAACTGGAAGCCGTCTTCGACCCAGGTCTTGCTGGCCAGATCAAACTCGCGGGTGACATTCGCATCGGCGCCGCCACGGGACAGCGCCAGCAGGCAGCGCTGGTAGTCCGGGCGCAAGAAATCAGCACCGTGCCACACCCAGTTTTCGCCCTCGGCGGCGTTCAGTGCGTCAAGGTCCAGCAACGTTTCCCAGGCAGGTTGAGGCTTGCGGTACTCCGCCAGCGTGGTGCGACGCCACAGGCCCCGCGGGTGGGCGGCGTCCATCCAGAAGTTGTAGTAATAGGCGCCGACCTTATCGACGTAGGGGATGTTGCTGTCCGAGTCCAGTATCTCCAGCACATCGGCCTTGATCTGCTTGAAGCTGTCGGAGCGGGCGAGCCGGTCTTCGGTCCTGAGGTTCTGGGCGCGTACCCAGTCCAGTGAACGCGTGCCGTCGACGTCTTCAAGCCATTGGTAGGGATCGTTGGACGTTTCGGGAAGTTTTGACATGTTCGAATCCTGTCGAAAAGCAGAAATGGATAGCGTGCCCGACTTTGAGCCTTTTTGAGTGATAAAAAAAGCAAGAAACCGGGTGTGTTACCCGATCTGATCGGCGATACATGGCGGAGGTACCGCAGGCTGCTACGGCAGGAGGACAGGCGATGGCTGACAAAAACGTGTGGATGCTGATGGGCGCAGATGCAAAACCCTACCCAAGCCTCGAGCCGGGAACGCTGGGCGGCCACCGTCGCGGCAAGCGCTATGGAAAGCTCGACTGTCGTGCGGCGCTGCGAGCCATTGCGCGTGGCGGCTACGTGAAAAATCGCGTGTTTTTTCTCGATGAAGCGACGGCTGTCGCCGCGGGATTTCGTCCTTGTGCGGTGTGCATGCCTGCCGAATATCGTCTGTTTCGAGGGCACGCCTGAATCGAGTGTCCGGGACAAATTCCAGGCAAAAAAAAGCCTGCATCGCTGCAGGCTTTTTTACTATCTGGCTCCACGACCTGGACTCGAACCAGGGACCCAATGATTAACAGTCATTTGCTCTACCAACTGAGCTATCGCGGAATGCGCCGTATGTTACTGATTGAAAAGGAGAAGTCAAGCATTCAGTGAGATTTTTGCTCCACCCCAGGTGCGCCGCGCTGGAAAATCACCACGCCACTTCCTGTCACGACGCTGTCATACGTCAACGCCAACATCCGCAGATACCCCGCCCCTACCCTCTTCTTGAAGGACGACACATGCACACTCGCTCAGGCCCGCCAGCGGTAAAAACCCTGCTTGCCCGTTTTATCGTTATCGGATGCAGCCTGACGGTGAGCGCGTGTGACAGTGTGACCAGGAGCGCGCCTGTCGCGCCTGCTTCGTTCAAAACCCTGGACGGTGCACCGCCGCTGGTTATCGGCCATCGCGGCCTGCCAGGACTGTACCCGGAAGAAACCCGGGCCTCCTACGAGCATGCAGCCGACGCTGGTGCGGATTCGCTGGAGCTGGACCTGCACATGACCAAGGACTGTGTATTGGTGGCCCGGCACAATCCCTGGTTGAGCGACAACACCAACATCAGCGACGTCGCGAAGACCAATCCCGAAGTTGCACGCCGCAAGCGCACGGTGCCGGGTGTACTGGTTAACGTCAGGTATCCGGCCACTGCAGAAAATGGCCCGGCCCAGTACCTGAGTGATCTGACTGACCCCAACGATCCAAAATCCGTGTTGAAGTCCTTGATCGTGGATGGCGAAGACCATACCAACGACTGGTCAATCAGCGATTTCACCCTGGCCGAACTCAAGCAATGGATCGGCGGCACGACGTATGATGCCCGCGACGAGCGCCCGACCGAACTCAACGGCAAGCTGCCGATCCTGAGTTTCCAGGAAGTGATCGACATCGCGAAAGCCAAAAGCGCCGCCACTGGCCGCGTGATTACCACCTACCCGGAAAGCAAGAACCCGATCTGGAACAATGCCCAGGCCATCGCCAACGGCTGCGGCGCGCCGGGCAGTCATCCGTTCGAAGCGGCGTTTCTCAAGACCCTTGAAGACAACAACCTCAATCGCAAAGATGCGCCGGTGTTCGTGCAGAGCTTCGACCCGAACAGCCTGAAATACCTGCGCTCCATCGGCCTGCAAACCAGGGCGGTTCAACTGGTGGATGGGAACGGGGTGAACTTCAAGACCGGCGAGACCATTTTCATCACCGACAAACCCAACACCTTCGTCAGCGGCCGCCCCTACAGCTGGACCGTCGCCGGCGACCCACGCGCCTTTGGTGCGATGCTGACCCCGGCCGGGCTGGCCGAGGTCAAGACCTACGCCGACGGCATCGGGCCGTGGAAGCCGCAAGCGATGTTGCTGACCACCGCTTCAGCGCAAAACCCCGGCTTGCCCGAGGTCGACACTGTCAAGCCCACCAGCCTGATCAGCGATGCGCACAAGGCCGGCCTGTTCGTGCATATTTTCACCTTCCGCAACGAAGCCAAATACCTGGCAGGTGCCTACAAGGGCAGCCCGGCGGCGGAATACATGGCCTTTTTCCGCGCCGGTGTTGACGGTGTGTTTACGGATTTCACGCCGACTGCCGTTGCGGCCCGAACTGCCTACCTTAAAGAAGTCGCGCGCTAAAAAGTCGTGCGCAAAGATGGCGGCCTTATGGGCCGCCATCCTTCAGTCAAGTTGCTCAATCACCCCTCCTGCCTTGAGCTGCCCCAGCTGCTCTGCCGACAACCCGAGGCGCTCGCCCAGTACCTCATCGGTATGCTGCCCCAACATCGGCGCCGGCCTTACATACTCTACCGGCGTGCCTGACATCTTGATCGGGCTGCCGACCATCTCGAACTGCGGATTCCTGGGATGCGGGATCTTCACCATCAACCCACGGGCAATCACCTGCGGCTCTTCCAGGGATTGCGCGATGTTGTTGATCGCCCCCACCGGTACTTTCGAGGCGTGAATACTCGCCACCCACTCGTCCGCCGTGCGCCCCAGGAAGTGCGCCGACAACAGTTCGACAATCTCCGCCCGATGCGCAACCCGATCGGCATTGCGCCGAAAGCGCGGGTCTTCCGGCAGGTGCGGCAAACCGATGCTGTGGCACAGCGCTACAAACTGGCTGTCGTTGCCGCAGGCAATAATGAAGTCGCGGTCGGCGGCGCGGAAGACCTGGTACGGCACGATGTTGGCGTGGGCGTTGCCGAAACGCTGCGGCACCTTGCCCGAGGCCAGGTAGTTCATGCTCTGGTTGGCCAGGGTTGCCACTTGTACGTCCAGCAGCGCCATGTCGATGTGTTGGCCAACGCCGGTGCGTTCGCGGCTGAGCAGTGCGGCCTGGATCGCGACGGTGGAATACAGGCCGGTCATCAGGTCGGAGAACGCCACGCCGACTTTTTGCGGGCCGCCGCCGGGCAGGTCGTCGCGTTCGCCGGTGATGCTCATCAGGCCGCCGATGCCCTGGATAATGAAGTCGTAGCCGGGTTCTTCGGCGCGCGGGCCGGTCTGGCCGAAGCCGGTGATGGAGCAGTACACCAACCGTGGATTGATCTCGGCCAGGGTCGCGTAATCCAGGCCATAACGCGCCAGGGAACCGGCCTTGTAGTTTTCGATCAGTACGTCGGAGCTGGCCGCCAGGGCCCGCACCAGTTCCTGGCCTTCGCTGGTGGCCAGGTCAATGGCCACGGATAGTTTGCCGCGGTTGGTGGACTGGTAATAAGACGCCTGCCCGGATGACTCGCCGGTGTCGGTCTTCATCCACGGCGGGCCCCAGCCGCGGGTATCGTCGCCACTCTGTGGCCGTTCGATCTTGATCACTTCCGCGCCCAGGTCGGCCAACACCTGGCCACACCAGGGCCCGGCCAATACACGGCTTAAGTCCAGCACCCGCAAACCTGTCAATGCACCCATTATTCTTGTCCTGTGATGAATCGAAATCAGCCGACTGCCGGCTCTTCATGACGCAGGGAAATCCCCAGCACGGCACGCCGCCGCAGCCAGGGGCTGGGGCGATAACGTGGGTCGTGGGTGAGTTCGCTCATGCGTTGCAAAATCGTGAGGATGCGCCGTGGCCCGAGGGCATCGCCCCAGGCGAGCGGGCCTTGTGGATAACCCAGGCCGAGTTGTACGGCCTGGTCAATGTCGTCGACGCTGGCGATGCGTTGCTGGGCAATGTCGCAGGCCAGGTTGACCACCATCGCCAGGGTGCGCTGGGCAACGAAGCCGACGCTGTCGCTGATCACTGTCACACCTACACCGTCATTGGCGAGCAACGCGTGGGCGGCATCGCGGGTGGCGGTGGACGTCAGCGGGTTTTGCATCAGGGTGCGGTGGCGAGACAGGTCGGTCAGCAGGTCGATGCACAGGGTGCGCGCCGGGTCGGTATGGAAGCGCTCGCTGGCCGAGGTGGCGTCGAGACCGTAGGGCGCCAGCAGGCACAACGCTTCAGGCGAAGGCTGCGCCGCGCTTTCAAGGTGTGCGCCCAACTCGATCACCAGGGCGCTGAGGCGCTCGTAGTCTTCGGCGTTTTCGGTGGCGATCCATACCGGCGGGAATTGCTTGATGGAAGGCACCGGCTGCGGCTGCGGGCCGTCCACCACCTGGCCATTTTCATAGCGGTAGAAGCCCTGCCCGCTCTTGCGCCCGAAGCGTCCGCCCACCAGCATCTGGCGGGTCAGGGGCGATGGTTTGTAGCGCGGGTCCTGATAGAACTGGTTGTAGATCGACTCCATCACCGGGTGGGAAACGTCGAGCCCGGTGAGGTCCAGCAGTTCCAGCGGCCCCATGCGAAAGCCTGCGCCTTCACGCAGGATACGGTCGATGTCGCCGCGCTCGGCAATGCCTTCATCGAGCATCTTCAAGGCTTCGGTGCCGTACGCACGGCCGGCGTGGTTGACAATAAAACCCGGAGTATCCTTGGCGCGCACGCCGCGATGGCCGGTACGGGCGACGAAGGCCAACAGGTCATCGCCGACCTTCGGTGCAGTGGCCAGGCCGTCGATTACTTCGACGACGCGCATCAACGGTACCGGGTTGAAAAAGTGCAGCCCGGCTACCCGTCCAGGGTGTTGGCAGCCGGTGGCGATGGCCGTGACCGACAACGACGAGGTGTTGGTGGCGAGGATGCACGCCGCGCTGACCACACCTTCCAGCTGCTGCAACAGGCCGCGCTTGGCGTCGAGGTTTTCGACAATGGCTTCCACCACCAGGTCGCAGTCGTGCAGCGCCTCAATGGTGGCGGCAACTTGCAGGTTCGCAAGCGCAGCGTCCACCGCTGCCTGGGTGATCTTGCCCTTGGCGGCCAGCTTCGAGAGCGTGGCGCCGAGGTTATCCCGAGCGGTTTGCGCCGCTCCGTCGCGGGCATCGAACAAGCGCACCAACACGCCCGCCTGAGCGGCAATCTGTGCAATCCCGGCGCCCATCACGCCGGTGCCTACCAGGCCCATGATCTTGATTGAATCAGCCATTGTCATTCCCCCAGGTAGTTCGCGGTGCGTTTTTCGAAGAACGCCGCGGCGCCCTCCTTCTGGTCTGCCGAATCGAACAGCAGTTGAAAGGCCTTGCGCTCCAACACCAGCGCGCTTTCCAGCGGCAGGTCGGCGCCGGCCAGCATTACTTCCTTGATCTGTTCCACCGCCAGTGGCGGCAAGGCGGCGATCTGCGCGGCCAGTTCCAGGGCGCGGGGGATGGTCTGGTCGTCGGCCACCACTTCGCTGAGCATGCCCATGGCCAGGGCTTCCGGGGCCTTGACCATGCAGCCGGTCAACGCGATGCGCATGGCCTGGAACTTACCCACGGCGCGCACCAGGCGCTGGGTGCCACCGGCGCCCGGCATCAGGCCCAGCTTGACCTCGGGCTGGGCGAAGCGCGCCGATTCCCCGGCGACGATCAGGTCGCAATGCATGGCCAGCTCACAACCGCCGCCCAGGGCAAACCCGTTCACCGCGGCGATCACCGGCTTGGGGCAGCGGCTGATGGCTTCCCACAGGTATTCAGTGTGGCGGCGATACATCTCGATCGGGCTGGCGCTGGCGAATTCCTTGATGTCGGCACCGGCCACGAAGAACTGGTCGCCGCCGGTGAGCACGATGGCGCGCACATCACGGCGCTTGGCCAGAGCACGAAAGTGCTCGGCCAGCTCTTCGCGAACCTGGGCGTTCAAGGCGTTTTTCACTTCGGGACGGTGGATGCGTACCACGGCGACGCCATTGTCCTGGACGTCGAGGTGCACTACGGGTTGGTCGAGGCTGGCCACAAATTCTCCTGCTGCAATGTTCTTGTTAGTTCGGACATCGCCAGTTTCGCTATGCGAAACAACATTCCGTATTTAGCGATAATCATAAGGACCGAGTCGCCGTGATGTAAACGTAAAAACCTGACCCTCCGATAAATCGGGCTATAACTCGTTGTTTAGACGAGTTTTATTAAACAAAAAGACAACGCCACGCAAAGTTGATTAGTTTCGCTGTGCGGAATACAATTTTGTTTTGTTGATTTTCTAAAAAAAGGGGGACTAACATGCGCCGTCGAAACCTGGACCCGAACACACCCGAAACACCTGCCGGCAACCACGCCTTCGAGCACTTGCTGATCGATCCGATGAATGCCGACGAGGAAGAAGACAAGGACCGCCAGTTCGTCACCGCCCTGGCCCGTGGCCTGGAATTGCTGCGCTGCTTCACCCCCAGCGAAAGCGTGCTGGGTAACCAGGAGCTGGCGCGCAAGACCGGGCTGCCAAAGCCGACGATTACGCGGATGACCCATACGCTGACCCGCTTGGGCTATCTCAAGCACCTGCCGCAGTCAGGCCGGTATCAGCTGGATGTGGGCGTGATGGCGTTCGGTTACGCAATGCTGTCGAACCTGTCGGTGCGGGCCGTGGCCCATCCGCTGATGGAGACGATGGCCAAGTACGCCCAGGCCGCGGTGGCGATGGCCACGCGGGACCGCCTGGACATGGTTTACCTGGACGTGGTCCAGGGTGAAGCCAACATGACCATGCGCCGCCAGGTCGGCACACGGTTGCCGTTGCACTTGAGTTCCGCAGGCCGCGCCTGCCTGGCAGCGATGCCGGAAAACGAGCGGGAATTTATCCTCGACCATATCCGCCAGCGTCATCTGGAGGACTGGCCGGGCATCAGGAAGGGTCTGGAACGTGCCTTCCGGGATTACACCGACTTCGGCTACTGCATGTCGATCGGTGAGTGGCACCGCGATGTAAACGCCATCGCCGTACCGCTGCTGCATGCACAACATGGGCTGCTGACGTTCAACTGTGGCGGACCGAGTTTTCACCTTTCCCGGGAGAAACTCGAGGACGACATCGGGCCCCGTCTCAAGCACATGGTGAACAACATCGAGGCCGCCGCCCGCTAGACAGATCGGTGCAAGGCCTCGGCAGATTGACGACAACAGGCCCGCCGAACGGGCCGCTGAGGAATGCACATGATCCGAGACCCCGAAACGCTTCATCTGTTGCTGGAAACCCTCCAGCAGTTCGTCAACGAGGCGCTGATCCCCCGGGAAAACGAACTGGCCGAGACCGATGACGTCCCGGCGGATATCGTCAGCCAGTTCCGCGAGCTGGGCCTGTTTGGCCTGACCCTGCCCGAAGCCTACGGCGGCCTCGGGCTGACCATGGAAGAAGAGGTCAACGTGGCCTTCGAACTGGGCCGCACCTCGCCGGCATTCCGCTCCTACTTCGGCACCAACAACGGCATCGGCTCCATCGGCATCCTGCTGGACGGCACCGAGGCGCAGAAGCAGCACTACCTGCCGAAACTCGCCAGCGGTGAACTGCTCAGTTCGTTCTGCCTGACCGAGCCGGACTCCGGCTCCGACGCCGCCTCGCTGAAAACCACGGCGGTGCGCGACGGTGACCACTATGTCATCAACGGCACCAAGCGCTTTATCACCAACGCCCCCCACGCCGGGATCTACACGGTGATGGCCCGTACCAACCCGGACATCAAGGGCGCGGGCGGCATCAGTGCATTCATTGTCGAGCGCAACACCCCCGGCCTGTCCCTGGGCAAGCGCGACCACAAGATGGGCCAGAAAGGCGCCCACACGTGCGACGTGATTTTCGACAACGTGCGCGTACCGGCCGACCAACTGATCGGCGGCGTCGAAGGCGTGGGGTTCAAGACGGCGATGAAGGTGCTCGACAAGGGCCGCCTGCACATCGCCGCCGTCAGCGTCGGGGCCGCCGAGCGCATGCTCGACGATGCCCTGAACTACGCCCTGGAGCGCAAGCAGTTCGGCCAGCCGATCGCCGAGTTCCAGCTGATCCAGGCGATGCTCGCCGACAGCAAGGCCGAGATCTACGCCGCCCGCTGCATGGTGGTGGACGCCGCGCGCAAGCGTGACGAAGGCCTGAACATCGGCACCGAAGCGTCCTGCTCGAAAATGTTCGCCACGGAGATGTGCGGTCGGGTGGCCGACCGTTGTGTGCAGATTCACGGCGGTGCCGGGTATGTGAGCGAGTACGCCATCGAGCGGTTCTATCGCGATGTGCGCTTGTTCCGCCTGTATGAAGGCACTACACAGATCCAGCAATTGGTGATCGCCCGCAACATGATTCGCGAGGCCAAGCACTGAACCCCGGGAACAACACAAAACCCATGTGGGAGCTGGCTTGCCTGCGATGCAGACAACTCGGTCTGGCAGTAACACCGCGGCGATGCCATCGCAGGCAAGCCAGCTCCTACAGTGACCGTGTTCCAACCGCATTACCGCAACACCCATAACTTGTGCCCTAACAACTACAACAAGGTATCGCTATGGAAGTCGCCGCTTCGGCGGGTGCGTTGTCGCCCGCGCAAAACAAACTGTGGATCATCGTATTCATCTTCTGCTTCCTCGGCCTGCTGATCGACGGTGCCGACTTGATGCTGCTGTCCTACAGCCTCAGCAGCCTCAAGGCCGAGTTCGGCCTGACCAGCGTCGAAGCCGGCAGCCTGGGCAGCTTCACCCTGGCCGGGATGGCCATCGGCGGGATTTACGGCGGTTGGGCCTGTGACCGTTTTGGCCGGGTGAAAACCGTGGTCTGGAGCATCGTGCTGTTCTCCGCCGGCACGGCGATCCTGGGCATGACCCACAGCTATTGGCAGTTCGCGAGCACCCGTTTCTTCGCGTCCCTGGGCCTCGGCGCGCTGTATGTCGCGTGCAACACCCTGATGGCCGAATACGTGCCGACCCGCTATCGCACCACCGTGCTCGGCACCTTGCAGGCCGGTTGGTCGGTGGGCTACATCGTCGCCACCCTGCTCGCCGGCTGGATCCTGCCGAACCACGGCTGGCGCTGGTTGTTCTACGTGGCGATCATCCCGGTGATCCTCGCCGTACTGATGCAACGCCTGGTGCCGGAGCCGCAAGCCTGGATCAAGGCCCAGGCCCAACGTGCCCGGGAAAAGGCCGAAGGCATCAAGCGCGTGTCGGCGAAGAAACCCGACGGCATGTTCAAGCTGATCTTCAGCGACCCGAAAGCCAGCCGCATGTTTATCCTCTGGGCACTGACCGCAGGCTTCCTGCAGTTCGGCTACTACGGCGTGAACAACTGGATGCCGTCGTACCTGGAAGGCGAGCTGGGGATGAACTTCAAGTCGATGACCAGCTACATGGTCGGCACCTACGCGGCGATGATTTTCGGCAAGATCCTCGCCGGGCTCGCGGCAGACCGCCTGGGCCGGCGCCTGGTGTTCGCCGTCGGCGCGCTGGGCACGGCGATTTTCCTGCCGGTGATCGTGCTGTTCCAGAGCCCTGACAACATCCTGTGGATGCTGATTGTGTTCGGCTTCCTGTACGGCATCCCCTATGGCGTGAATGCGACCTACATGACCGAAAGCTTCGAAGCGAAATTTCGCGGCTCGGCAGTGGGCGGCGCCTACAACATTGGCCGAATCGGCGCGGCGGTGGCACCGGCAGCCATTGGTTTCCTGGCGTCCCATGGCTCGATTGGCGTGGGATTCCTGGTCATGGGCGGCGCGTACTTTATCTGCGGCGTAATCCCAGCGCTGTTTATCCGCGACAAGCAGTTCGACCCGCAAAAACAATAAGCCCTAACCCGGGGCCCGCGGCGACGCGGCCCCGGCTATAAGACGTGCGGCAGTTATACCCTTAGACAAACCGGGCTAGACTGTACGTCAGTCCTACGGAACTGAAGGAACAGTACGACGCTCTCACCCAGCCTGTAAGACAGTTTTGTGCTTAGAGGCTCATTCGCTTATGAAAACACCGACCCAGACCAACGCAATTGACTTCGACAGCGCCAAATTGCAACGCCTGGGCTTTGGTCAGCCTTCCCTTCTTACACGACGCCCCGCGACGGTTGAGCAACTTCGCCAGCAACTGGGCATGCAATTGCAAACCAGCCTGGAGCCGGAGCATATCCTTGCGTTGTTCTTCCGCGAGATCCAACGCCTGGTGCCGCTGGACGCCCTGCAATACCGCCACGAAGCCAGCGACCTGCGCCTGGAGTACGGTCACCGCGGCCATCATTCGGTGAGCTATGCCCTCAGCCATGAAGGCGAGCACCTTGGCGAACTGGTGTTTCGGCGCAACCAACGCTTTCTCGAAGACGAACTGGCCAACCTGGAATCGCTGCTGGCCACCTTGCTCTACCCGATGCGCAATGCCCTGCTCTACCGTGCGGCGACTCGCAGTGCCCTGCGCGACCCACTGACCGAAACCGGTAACCGCATCGCCATGGACCAGACCCTGCAACGGGAAATCGACATGGCTCGCCGGCACCTGCAACCCCTGTCCTTGCTGATGCTGGACATCGACCACTTCAAACACATCAACGACAGCCACGGCCATGCCACGGGCGACAAGGTGCTCAAGGCGGTCGCCGCCTCGATCAAGAGCCAGCTGCGCAATGTGGACATGGTGTTCCGGTTTGGCGGGGAAGAGTTTCTGATCCTGCTGTCCAACACCGGCCGGGACGCGGCGTCGATGGTCGGCGAGCGCCTGCGCCAGGCGGCACAGGCCCAGGATTATTGGGCGGATGATGAGCGGATCGAATTGACGGTGAGCCTGGGCTGCTCGACCTTGCTGGCGGGAGAGTCCGCCGAGAGCCTGTTGCGCCGGGCGGACAGTGCCTTGTATGTGGCCAAGCGTGAAGGCCGCAATCGGCTGGCAATGGCGGGGTAATTTACCCCGCCATCACCCCGTTTACGCCTCGCTGGCAACCAGGGCCGGTTGTTTGCGGGGGGCGGCCACCGACTTTTCCAGCTGCATGCAACGTTCCAGGAACAGGTACATGTAGTCGTAGCTCTTGCAGACCGCCTGGCGCAGCTCTACCTGCAGTTCCTTGGTCGGGTTCATGCCGGCCAGGGTGCAGATGATTTCCAGGGCTTCCCAGGGATGTGCGTCATCGTACTGGGCATGCATCTTCAGCCACTTCATCGCGCGCTTGCGGTCTTCCTCAGGGAAAGCCGCGGCATAGACGCCGGTGGAACACACCACAGCGGACCACTCCCCAGTGGCCCCCTCGATGGCGTAGTTGGTGGCGGCAATCGCGACAATCAGCGAATCGGCCGAGCTGGTGTGCCAGCACCAGTGGCTCAGTGCATGCAGCTCCGGCGGCACTTCCTGTGCCTGCAATTCTTCCAGGCTGACACCATGGGCGCGGGCCCAATGCACCCAATAATCGGCGTGGTTGAGTTCCACGCGAATATTGCGCATCAGCCAGCGGCGCGCCATGTCCTCCCCAGGATGGCGGGCAAATTTGGTCTTGGTGAGGTTCTGTGCCATGTACAACGCAAACTGTTCAACCACCGGCCAGCCACCAATCAGGTAGTGGCGCATGGTCTTGGCGCTGAGCTTGTTATCGCGCATGCGCTGGTACAGTTCGTGTTCGACAACGCGACGCTTGCTCTCGCTACAGTCCTGGATCAGCTGTTGCGCCCAGGCGGGGTAACTTGAGGCTTCCATAAGCGGGCCGGTTCTGTTGAATGTGTCGATCACTGTCGGGCTCCTTTTGATTTGTGATATGTACAGACCAGCAAATGTTTCATCGGAACGTGCCAGGCGCCTTGAATAACAGAGGCTGCGGTCGCACAGGTCGACACTGCAAACTATCAAAGGTAAACAACTGCGGTCGCTCGATCAGGTATCCCTGAGCGTAGTCGACCCCGATCTCAAGCAAGGCTTGTTCGATCTGGGGTGTCTCGACAAATTCGGCAATTGTGCGCTTACCCATGACATGACCGATGTGATTGATCACTTCGACCATAGCGCGGTTAATCGGGTCGTCCAGCATATCCTTTACGAAACTTCCATCGATCTTCAAGAAGTCTACAGGTAAATGTTTAAGATATGCGAACGAGGACATCCCGGCGCAGAAGTCATCCAGGGAGAAATGGCACCCTAACTCTTTGAGCTCGTTGATAAAACGAATCGCACTACCCAAATTCGCTATAGCGCTGGTTTCTGTAATTTCAAAACAAATCATTTCCGGTGGAATGCCATAGGCAATGAATTGCTCACGCAGGAACCCAAGAAAGTCCTCATCGCCGATGGTAGTGCCTGACAGATTGATCGCACACATGGCCATGGGCCGGCCCGGGCGCTCACGCATGCAGCCCGCGATGATCTTGAACACGTTCTCCACCACCCAACGGTCCAGGGAGGTCATCAAGCCGTAACGCTCGGCGGCCGGGATAAAACTGTCCGGCAGGATGATCCGCCCCGCCTCGTCATGCAGGCGCAGCAGGATTTCGATATGCCCATCCCCCTGTTCGGTGTGCCCAAGGGGCGCGATTTCCTGGGCGTACAGGCAAAAACGATTCTCTTCCAGCGCCATGTGCAGGCGTTGCACCCAGGCCATCTCGCCAAAGCGCAGGGACAATTCCGAGTCATCGGCGTGATACACCTGCACCCGGTTGCGGCCCTTTTCCTTGGCCATGTAGCACGCCATGTCGGCGGCTCGCAGGGAAGTCTCCAGGGTGGTCGGGGCGTGCGTGATGTGCACCAGGCCAATACTCACGGTGGTGACAAACGGCCTGCCCTTCCACACAAAGTGCAGGCTCTGCACGGTGTGGCGCAGGCTTTCGGCGATTTTTTCCGCCACCGGCGCCGGGCAGTTCTCCAGCAGGATGCCGAACTCGTCGCCCCCCAGCCGGGCCAGGGTGTCACCTTCACGCAGGTCGGACTGCAAGAGCGCGCAGATATGCCGCAACAGTTCATCCCCCGCGGCATGCCCGCAGGTGTCGTTGACCAGCTTGAACTGGTCCAGGTCGAGGAACATCAAGGCATGGCGCCCGGTTTGCTGGCGCCCGACGTTGTGCAGCACCTGCTCCAGGCGGAACTCGAACTCGCGGCGGTTGGCCAGGCCGGTCAAGGCGTCGTGGGTGGCCTGCCAGGACAGGTTGGCGATGTACTGGCGTTCCTGTGTCATGTCGTGCAACACCAGCACCGCGCCGACGACTTTGCCGGCACTGCGGATCGGCGCGCCCACCAGGGTGACGGACACGGTGGTACCATCCAGGCGCTGGATCAGCTTGGAGTGCTCGCTGCCCCCACCGAGCTGGCCGCCCAATATGTGTTCGATCAGGGTAAAGCCGTCGGCCTGGGCATTTTCGTCCAGCAGGTTGAACAGCGCCGCCAGCGGCAGCCCCTGGGCCTGGGCGGCTTTCCAATGGGTCAGGGCTTCGGCGGCCGGGTTCATATACGCAATGGCGCCGTCGACATCGGTGGTGATCACTCCGTCGCCAATCGACTCCAGGGTGATCTGCGCCCGCTCCTTCTCCAACTGGAGCGCGTCGGCAAACGCATGCCGCTGGGCCAGCAGCTTGTGGGTGCGCAACAGCGCCAGCACGATCAAGCCCAGTGCCGTGGCCAGGTTGGTCACCAGCAGCAGGCGCAGAATCATCCGCGAGCCTTCACCCAGGGCATCGCTGAAGGCTTTCGCGGCCGGCGTCACCCCGTCGTTGATCGCGAAGATCCGCTGCTTCCAGCGGTGTACGTCGCTGCCGCTGACCTGATTGGCCATGATCGCTCGGTGCATCTCCTGGGCCAGGTCGTCCAGTTGCACCAGGTAGCCATCGCCCACCGTCCACAGTTCAATGGCTTTTTCCAGGTAACTGAAATGGCGGAAGTTGAGGTACAGCCAGATCAGGCTGGAAACGTCGTCAGGGTGGTTACCGCCCTTGAGGATGCCCTGGCGCGCGGCAGGCAGGTCCGGCGTCGGGCGGTCCAGGGCCAGCCGCAGCTCATGCCCGCCCTGGGGTACGGCAATCGCGTTCTGGTATTTGAGGTAGGTGGCTTCGTCGCGGCTGTCGGCGTAGAGCGTCAGGTAAAAGATCGCGTCTTTCTGGCCCTTGGACCACAGGCTTTCGCCCGCCACATAACCGCGCACCGCCGAGAGTACGTAGAGACTGACGCAGCCTAACAATGCCTGGAACAGCACGACGGCGATAAAAGGCCACACAATGCCCAATAACCGAGGGGTTCCGAGAGTCTGCTTTTGCTTCATGAGGTCCCTTGCACATGCACAACTAAAATACGCACGCGAGTGAAAACCGCTCCTGATAGCTCAGCGTAGGCTAAATCACCGCACTTGTTGCAAGTGTCCGTAAAGTTTGGCGTACAAGCCACCATCAGCAATCAACTGCTGATGGTCGCCATCTTCGGCAATATGGCCGCCATCGAACACCAATACCCGATCCGCCTGTTTCACCGCCGACAGCCTGTGGGCGATGATCAACGTGGTACGGCCACTGAGAAACCGCGCCAGCGCCTGGTGCAGGTTGTATTCGGTTGCCGCATCCAGGGCCGAGGTGGCCTCGTCGAGTATTACCACTTTCGGCTCCGCCAGCACCATCCGTGCAATGGCCAGGCGTTGACGCTGCCCACCGGAAAAGCGCACGCCGGAGCGTCCGACCACGCTGTCCAGGCCCAGCGGCAGCGCCTTGACGGTCGCATCCAGCTGGGCAATTTCCAGCGCCTGCCAACAGGCCTGGTCGCTGCGCTCGCGGCCCATGGTCAGGTTGGCGCGCACCGTATCATTGAACAGTGCCGGGTGCTGCAGCACCACGGAGACATTCTCGCGAATCGTCTCCAGGCCGATTTCCTGCTGGGTCGAACCACCGAAGCGAATGCTGCCGGCCTGCGGCGTATACAGCCCCAGCAACAGTTGCACCAGGGTACTTTTGCCGCCGCCGCTGGCGCCGACAATCGCGACTTTTTCACCCGGGGCGACGTTCAGGTTCAACTGGTCCAGCACCAGTTCCTCGCCGTAGCCGAAATTCAGGCCGCGCACTTCGATGCCGACGGTCTCGCGTCCGGTAAACGGATCGGCACCGCCCGCGTATTGCGGTTCATCGGCGCGGGCCAGCAGTTCGTTGATCCGCGTCAGCGCCCCGCCCGCCGCGTAGTAGGCGTATTGCAGGTTCAGCAACTGTTCCACCGGGCTGATCATGAACCACAGGTAACTGAACACCGCGAGCATCTGGCCGATGGACAGGTCGGAAAACAGCACCGTCAGCATCGCCGCCGCACGGAAGATGTCGATACCGAACTGGAACAGCAAGCCACTGGCGCGGCTGGAGGCATCGCTTTTCCACTGGGAATTGACCGCAAAATCCCGCACTTCCTGGGCCCGCTGGCCCAGGCGACCGAGGAAAAAGCCCTGGCGATTGCCGGCACGCACTTCCTGGATCGCATCGAGGGTTTCGGTGAGCGCCTGGGTGAAACGCGATGTGCTGTCGTTTTCCAGCTTCTTCAGGTGCTTGACCCGCTTGCCCAACTGCACCGTGGCGTAGATCACCAGCGGGTTGAACAGCAGGATCAACAGTGCCAGCTTCCAGTGCATCCACATCAGGATCCCGGAGGTGCCTACCAGGGTGAGCATCGCCACCAGGAACCGGCTGAGGGTTTCACCGACGAATTTGTCCACCGTGTCCAGGTCGGTGACCAGGTGCGTGGTCACCGTGCCGCTGCCCAGGCTTTCGTATTCACTGAGGGAAATGCGCTTGAGGCGCTCGATCAGCCGCACGCGAATGCGATAGACGATGTCCTTGGCCAGTCGCGCAAACAACCGCGCCTGCAGCACGTTGAACACCAGGGCGCCGCAACGCAGCAGCAAGGTCACCAGCAGCATCAGGCCGATATAGCCGGCGGCCCTCTGCCAACCCAGGGGCAATGCGTGGTTCATCACCTTCAGTGCCGCATCGCCATGGCCCAGCAGCACTTCGTCCACCAGCAACGGCAGCAGCAATGGAATCGGCACGCTGCACAAGGTTGCCAGCACGGCGACGCCATTGGCGATCCACAGGGATTTCTTGTGATGCAGCGCCAGGCGGCGGACTTCCGCCCAGGTCAGCCGGTCGACACGCTTGGGTTGCTCAACGGGATCGGGCTGATCATGCACAGGCAGCTCGCTCCAGCCAACGGCTCAGCAGCGGCGCCAATTCGGACAGCGGCTGGTAGCCGTTGGTCAGCAGAGCCAGTTGCCCATTACGCTCCGCCAGCAAGGTCGGGAAACCGGCGATGCCCAGGTCCTGGACCCAGGTGAAATCCGCCGCGGTGGCCGCGTGCTGGTCGGCGCGGTCGAAAGCTTCGGCGAACTCGATACGCGGCACGCCGGCGGTCTCGGCCAGTTCCACCAATACGTCGGCGCGGGTCACGTCGCGCCCTTCGACGTAGAACGCCTGCTGGATCAGGCCCAGCAGTTTCCAGGCGCAATCCGGCGCCAGGCTGCGGGCAGTGACCACGGCGCGGCAAGCCGGCTCGGTGTCGTAGACAAAACCATCAGGCAGTGCACCTTCACGCTTGAACGGCTGGCCGGTGGCGTCGGTCACGGCCTGCCAATGCTCAAGAATATAGCGCCGGGTCGTCGGCTCCAGCGCCGCGCCACTGCCGGTGCGCAAGCCGCCCACCACCAGGTGCAGCTCCACGCCTGCGGCCTGGGCCTGCTCAACCAGCGCCTTGGCCACCGGGGCGAAACCCCAGCACCAGGAGCACATCGGATCCATTACATAGAGCAGGCGTGCGGACATGGCTCAGGCCTCGGAGGATGGGGATTGCTTGTAGTTGTAGCCAATCGGGTGCGGCATATTGCGGGCCTTGGCCAGTTCAATCTGCTTTTGCCGGTCGATCGCGCTGCGACGGGTCTTCTCTGAAAGCTTATCCCAGCAATGCGGGCAACTGATGCCAGCTACATAGTGTTCGGATGCACGGTCCTCGACGCTGACCGGTGTGCGGCAGGCATGACATTGATCGTAGTCGCCTTCGCTCAAGTCGTGGCGCACGGTCACGCGATTGTCGAACACAAAGCAGTCGCCCTGCCACTTGGTTTCTTCCTGCGGCACCTCTTCGAGGTACTTCAGGATGCCGCCCTTGAGGTGATACACCTCGTCGAAACCCTCGCTGAGCATATAGCTCGAGGCTTTCTCACAACGAATGCCGCCGGTGCAGAACATGGCGACTTTCTTGTGTTTGGCCGGGTCGAAGTTGGCTTTGATGTAGTCGGGAAATTCGCGAAAGCTGGTGGTCTTCGGGTCGATCGCGCCTTCAAAGGTGCCGATGGACACTTCGTAGTCGTTGCGGGTATCGATCAGCAGCACTTCAGGGTCGCTGATCAGCGCATTCCAGTCCTGCGGCTCCACGTAGGTGCCGACTTTCTTGTTCGGGTCGACGCCTTCGACGCCCAGGGTCACGATCTCTTTCTTGAGCTTGACCTTGGTGCGGTAGAACGGCTGCTCGTCGCAGTACGACTCTTTATGGTCGATGTCGTCCATGCGCGGGTCGTTCTTGAGCCAGGCCATCAAGCCATCAATGCCTTCGCGGCTGCCGGAAACGGTGCCGTTGATGCCTTCTTCGGCAATCAGCAAGGTGCCTTTGATGCCGTTGTCGACCATCGCCTGCAGCAGTGGCTCGCGCAGGGCGACGTAATCTTCGAGGGTGACGAACTTATACAGTGCCGCCACGACAATCGGTTGAGTCATGGGTGTTCTCTCCAGGTGGCTACCCTCGTAAAGGGTGAACCGGATGCAAAAAAAACGCGCCGACTGAGCGGCGCGTTGCGGATTCTAACAAAAATGGCGACGATTATGGACCGCCTCTTACTGTGGCGAGGGAGCTTGCTCCCGCTGGGCTGCGGAGCGGCCCCAACCAGGCAGTTGCAACCCTTCAGAAAGATCGCGGTGATTGGCAGAAGGGCTGCTGCGCAGCCCAGCGGGAGCAAGCTCCCTCGCCACATCAAGCTGATGTGCCACAGTGTCAGTGACCGCCGGCGCAGGTTGGCGAGGCCGGGGCTGCGTCGATTTTCGCCCATTCTTCAGGCGTGTAGGTATGCAGCGCCAACGCATGGAATTCGCTCATCAGGTCACCCAACGTGGCATAGACCTTCTGGTGGCGCTTGACGCGGTTGAGGCCCTCGAACTGCTGGCTGACCAGCACGGCCTTGAAGTGGGTCTGCAACCCACGGCTGTGCATATGGCTTTCATCCAGCACGCTCAAGTGTTCCGGGCTCAGGGCGACGAGTGCCGATTCGATACGCTGTTGCATGGTCATTCCTGTTTACTTCTTCTTGGCCGGGGCCGGGGCTTTTGGCGTCAGCTCGTTGGTCATGTCTTCCAGCAGCTTGTTCACCACAGGTACCGCGCTTTCCAGCTTGGCCTGGGTCATCTGGGCCGATTGCTGGGTCAGCTGGGGCATTTTCTCCAGGACTTTCTTGCCCAGTGGCGACTGGTAGAACGCAACCAGGTCCTTGAGCTCGGATTCGCTGAAGTTGTCGGTGTAGAGCTTGATCATGTCCGGCTTGAGCTTGTTCCAGCCGATGGCCTGGTCCAGGGCGGTGTTGGCCTTGGCCTGGTAGGTGTCCAGGACGGTTTGCTTGGAAGCAGGCGCCTTGGTCTGCTCGAAACGCTGGGCGAACATTTGTTGCACTTGCATGTACACCGGGGTACCCAGCTTGTCGGCATGGGCCAGGGTAAGGAAGGCTTCGGCACTGGCGTTGTGGCTGGCGGTATCGGCAAAAACCTGGCCGCTGGCACATACCAGAGCAACCGCGGTACAGATGGCACGAAGACGAGTCATCGAGTTTCCTTTTCTAGCAGGCGAGGTAAGACCCCAAGGGCGCCCATTCTGCGCCTAAAAAACGCCGCGGCTCAACCCCACGCCTTGTGGGGCCTGGTTTTGCGGGGCTTAATCCGATGAAAAGTCTTTTAAGGGAACCCCACCGGGCGATCAGGGCCTAAACTGCGCAAACGAACCTGAAGGAGTGTGCCCGATGAGCCGTATCGAAACCGACAGCCTGGGAGAAGTGCAAGTCCCGGATGACGCTTACTGGGGCGCGCAGACCCAACGCTCGCTGGTGAACTTCGCCATCGGCGACCAGCGCATGCCCCTGGCTGTGTTGCACGCCCTGGCCCTGATCAAGAAGGCTGCGGCCCGGGTCAACGACCGCAATGGCGACCTGCCCGCCGACATCGCCCGGCTGATCGAACAGGCCGCCGACGAAGTGCTCGCCGGCGAACACGACGACCAGTTTCCCCTGGTGGTGTGGCAGACCGGCAGCGGCACCCAGAGCAACATGAACGCCAACGAAGTGATCGCCGGCCGTGCCAACGAGCTGGCGGGCAAGCCCCGTGGCGGCAAGAGCCCGGTGCATCCCAACGACCACGTCAACCGTTCCCAGAGCTCCAACGACTGCTTCCCCACCGCCATGAGCATCGCCGCCGTGCAGGCCGTCACCGAGAAGCTGTTGCCGGCGATCCGTGAACTGTCTGGTGGTTTGGCAGAGTTGTCGGCGCGCCACATGAAGCTGGTGAAAACCGGCCGCACCCACATGATGGATGCGACGCCCATCACCTTCGGCCAGGAAGTCTCGGCCTTTATAGCGCAACTCGACTACGCCGAACGCGCGATCCGCAGCGCCCTGCCCGCCGTGTGTGAACTGGCCCAGGGTGGTACTGCCGTCGGCACCGGGCTCAATTCTCCCCACGGTTTTGGCGAGGCGATTGCCTCGGAATTGGCCGCGCTGTCGGGCCTGCCGTTTGTCACCGCACCGAACAAATTCGCCGCGCTGTCGGGCCATGAGCCATTGACCACCCTGCACGGCGCCTTGAAGACCCTGGCCGTGGCCCTGATGAAAATCGCCAACGACCTGCGCCTGCTGGGCTCCGGCCCGCGTGCCGGGCTGGCGGAAGTCAAGTTGCCGGCGAATGAACCGGGCAGCTCGATCATGCCCGGCAAGGTCAACCCGACCCAGTGCGAAGCGCTGTCGATGCTGGCCTGCCAGGTGCTGGGCAATGACGTGACCATTGGCTTCGCCGCCAGCCAGGGCCACTTGCAGTTGAACGTGTACAAGCCGGTGATCATCCACAACCTGCTGGAATCGATCCGCCTGCTGGCCGACGGTTGCAGCAACTTCCAGGAGCACTGCATCGCCGGCCTGGAACCCGACGCCGAGCAAATGGCCGCGCACCTTGAGCGTGGCCTGATGCTGGTGACTGCGCTGAACCCGCACATCGGCTACGACAAGTCCGCCGAGATTGCCAAGAAGGCCTATGCCGAAGGGCTGACCCTACGGGAAGCGGCGCTGAAGCTGGGCTATCTCACGGACGAAGAGTTCGACCAGTGGGTGCGTCCGGAAAACATGCTGGAAGCCGGTCATTAAGACGCCAATCGTGCACGCCGGGCCCTGAGCCCGGCGAACAACGACGGCGCCAACGCCACGGTCGCGGACCCCAGCACCACCAACACGGCCCCGCCGTAGCCGAGGGCATTGATGTCTTCGGCGTGCACATACTCGGGCCACATCCAGGCGGCCAGCGCTACCGCGACGAAGGTCACCAATGGCGTCAGCGCCAGGGTGGCGCTGACGCGCGAGGCTTCCCAGTGGGCCAGGGCTTCAGCGAATGCGCCGTAGGCAATCAGCGTATTGAAACAGCAGGCCAGCAGCAGCCAGCCTTGCAGCGGGCTCAGTTGCAGCGCTTCCATCGGGTGCGCCCATGGCGTCAGCAAGAGCGCGCAGGACAGGTAGATCACCATCATCACCTGCAACGAATTCCATACCGTCAGCAACTGCTTCTGGCCCAGGGCGTAGAAGGTCCAGATGGTGGTGGCCAGGAGAATCGTCAGCACCCCGGCGGTGTAGCTGCCCAGGGAGGTCAACAACTCGGTCAGGCGCTGGTTGAAGAACAGGCCGAAGCCGATGATCAGCACCAGCAGGCCCATGCCCTGCCCGAGGCTGAAGCGTTCCTTGAACACGAAGACGCTGGCGATCATCAGGAAGATCGGGCCCACCTGTACCACGAGTTGCGCGGTGCCGGGGCTCAGCAGTTTGAGGCCGACCAGGTAGAGCACGTAGTTGCCCATCAGGCCGCACACGGCGATCGCTACCAGCCAGCCACCTTTTGGTCCGAGGGAACGCCAGCTGGGCAGGCGCCTTACGGCGGCGAGATAGATAAACAGACAACTGCCGGAGACGACCAGGCGAAACCAGGTGACGGTGACGGGGTCCATCACCTGCAAGACCTGTTTGAGTTTGATCGGCAGAATGCCCCAGAGCAGCGCGGTCAGCAGGGCCAGGGATAAACCGTAGACCCAACGGCCCGATGAGATGTGCATGAGTGCCCCGAATGCCTGAGGTGGAGGAGGTGCATTCTAGGGGGATGTGAACGGATTGGGATACGGTGCTGATCAAATGTGGGAGCGGGCTTGCTCGCGAAGGCGGTCTATCAGCCAACATTTTCATCGACTGCCCCGCCGCATTCGCGAGCAAGTCGAATCGTCGCACCGCCACTCCCACACTGAGTCAGCGTACGGCTTCGAACAAGCCGGTGGCCCCCATGCCGCCGCCCACACACATAGTGACAATGCCGTAACGCAACTTGCGCCGCTGCAACTCACGCACCAGATGCCCCACCTGCCGCGACCCCGTCATCCCAAACGGATGCCCGATGGAAATCGACCCACCGTTGACGTTGTACTTGGCGTTATCAATTTCCAGCCGATTACGCGCATAAAGGCACTGCGAGGCAAACGCCTCATTCAACTCCCACAAATCAATATCCGCCACCGCCAGCCCACGGGCCTTGAGCAACTTGGGCACCGAAAACACCGGCCCGATCCCCATCTCATCCGGCTCACACCCCGCCACCGTAAACCCGCGAAAAAACGCCTTGGGCTTAAGCCCCAGTTCCAGCGCTTTTTCCAGGCTCATCACCAGTGTCATGGAAGCCCCATCAGACAACTGCGACGAATTCCCCGCCGTCACCGACCCATCCTCCGCAAACACCGGCTTCAATCCCGCAAGACTGGCCAACGTCGTATCCGGACGATTGCAGTCATCCCGATCCACCACCCCCTCCAACACCTGCACCGCGCCAGTGTTCTTGTCCTCAACCTTGTACTTCACCGCCATCGGCACGATTTCATCATCGAACAACCCATCAGCCTGGGCTTGAGCCGTACGCTGCTGGCTTTGCAGCGCATACAGATCCTGCTCTTCACGACTGATGTGATACCGCCGCGCAACGATTTCCGCCGTCTGCCCCATGGGAAAGTAAATGCCCGGCACCTGCTCCTTGAGCAACGGATTGATCAGGTTATCGGTGTTGACGCTCTTCATGGTCAGGCTGATGGACTCGACCCCACCGGCCACGATGATCTCGCTGCAACCGGAAGCAATCTGGTTGGCGGCGATCGCAATCGCCTGCAACCCCGAGGAACAGAAACGGTTGAGGGTCATGCCCGCCGTACCGGTACCCAGTTGCGACAACACCGCCACATTGCGGCCGATGTTGTAGCCCTGGGCACCTTCGTTGGAACCGGCGCCGACGATGCAGTCCTCGACCGTGGCCGGGTCGATGCCGTTGCGGGTCAGCAACGCGTTCACGCAATGGGCAGCCATGTCATCGGGACGGGTCTGGTTGAACTTGCCGCGAAAGGACTTGGCCAGGCCGGTTCGCACGCTGTCGACGATCACTACTTCACGCATGGGCTACCTCAATTGTTGTGGTTGTTGAGAGATGGATCGAGCATAGATCCCGCCCTCTTCAACCGCGACAATCATTCACCCCGCGTATGCAAAAGCATGGCGCTACTTTTTCTTGTCCTTCTTGTCATGCTTGTCGGTCTTGTCGAACGCTTCCTCCAGCGCCCGGTTGATGGTGCGCAGTACCTTCACCCGCGCCCAGCGCTTGTCGTTGGCTTCAACCAGCGTCCACGGCGCAATCTCGGTGCTGGTGCGGTCCACCATGTCGCCCACCGCCGCCCGGTAGTCGTCCCACTTCTCGCGGTTACGCCAGTCGTCCTCGGTGATCTTGAAGCGTTTGAACGGAATTTCCTCGCGGGCCTGGAACCGCTCCAGCTGCGTCTGCTTGTCGATCGCCAGCCAGAACTTGACCACGATCACCCCGGCGTCGCGCAGTTGCTCTTCGAAGTCGTTGATCTCGCCGTAGGCGCGCATCCAGTCCGTCGGCGTGCAGAAGCCTTCGATGCGTTCCACCAACACCCGGCCATACCAGGAGCGGTCGAACACGGTGAACATGCCCCGCGCCGGAATCTTCTGCCAGAAACGCCACAGGTAAGGCTGGGCGCGCTCGTCTTCACTGGGCGCGGCAATCGGCACGATGTGGTACTGCCGGGGATCGAGGGCTGCCGCCACACGCCGGATGGCCCCACCCTTGCCCGCCGCGTCGTTGCCTTCAAACACCGTCACCAACGCGTGCTTGCGCATGCGCTTGTCGCGCATCAGCCCGGAGAACCGCGCCTGCTCGGTAATCAGTTGTTCTTCGTAATCGTCCTTTTCAAGGCTCAGGGTCATGTCCAGGCTGTTCAGCAGGCTCATCTGGTCAACCGCCGATGGCAGCGGCGCCGGGTTCATGCCGCTGGCTTTACCCTTGGGCACTTTCAAGGCGTTTTGCAGGCCTTCGAGCAGGATCTTGCCGACGGTCAGCCCGCGGTAGTGCGCATCGACACCCTCGATCACATACCAAGGCGCATAGTCACGACTGGTGCGGCGCAGGATCCGCTCACCAAAATGCACAAACTTGTCGTAGGTCTTGGACTGCTGCCAGTCCAGCGGGCTGATGCGCCAGCTGTGCAGTGGGTCGTCCTGCAAGGCCTTGAGCCGGGATTTCATTTGCTTCTTGGAGAGGTGAAACCAGAACTTGAAGATCAGCGCGCCTTCGTCACACAGCATCTTTTCCAGGCGCTCGGCACCGGCGATGGCCTGGTCGAGCCGCGCATCCTTGATCTCGCCATGGACGCGACTCTGCAGCATCTGGCTGTACCAGTTACCAAAAAAGACCCCCATGCGACCTTTCGCCGGAAGCTGGCGCCAGTAGCGCCAGGCCGGTGGGCGGGCCAGTTCTTCGTCGGTCTGCTGGTCGAAGGTGCGCACCTCGATCAGGCGCGGGTCCATCCATTCATTGAGCAATTTGACGGTTTCACCCTTGCCCGCGCCTTCGATGCCATTGATCAGGATGATCACCGGGAAGCGCTTCTGCTGTTGCAGTTCGTACTGCACTTCCAGCAAGGCTTCACGCAGGGCCGGCACTTCGGCGTCGTAGGTGTCTTTGTCGATGGCGTGACCGATTTCGGCAGATTCGAACATGGGCGGCTCCGTTCCAGAAGTGATCAAGACTAGCGGATTGGGCAACAACACGTGGCAGGAAATTCCACAGCGGCTTGCCATGGATCAATGACAACCCTGTTGATCAGCTAGAATGGCCGCCTTGCCTTTGCCGAGCCGCTCATGAACCCCGTATCCCACGCCCAGCTTGACTGGGATGACCAAGGTCGCCCGCACTCGCGGGTCTTCGATGACGTGTACTTCTCCGACAAGTCGGGCCTTGAAGAAACCCGCTACGTATTCCTCGAACAGAACCGTTTGCAGGAACGTTTTGCGGCGCTGCCGGTGGGCGGGCGACTGGTGATCGGTGAGACGGGCTTCGGCACCGGCCTGAATTTCCTGTGCGCCTGGCAGTTGTTCGAACAACACGCGGTGGCGGGCGCACGCCTGCATTTTGTCAGCGTGGAAAAGTACCCGCTGAGCCACGCCGACCTGCAGCGCGCCCTCGCCCTCTGGCCGGAACTGGCACCGTTCGCCGAGCAGCTGTTGGCGCAATACATCGCGATTCACCAAGGCTTCCAGCGGCTGGTACTGGATAACGGTCGAGTCACCCTGACGTTGCTGATCGGCGACGCCCTGGAGCAATTGCCGCAACTGGACGCACAGGTCGACGCCTGGTTCCTCGACGGTTTCGCCCCGGCCAAGAACCCCGACATGTGGACTGCCGAGCTGTTCGCCGAACTGGCGCGGCTGGCGGCGCCGGGCTCGACCATCAGCACCTTTACCAGCACCGGTTGGGTACGGCGGTTGATCAACGCCGCCGGGTTCAAGATGAAGCGCACCCCCGGCATCGGCCACAAGTGGGAAATCCTGCGGGGTGAGTTTCTCGGCTGGCCCGCTGAAACGCCTGCGCCTGCCGCGGCAAAACCCTGGTTTGCGCGCCCACCTGCGGTTTCCGGTGAACGCCATGCACTGGTCATCGGCGGTGGCCTGGCCGGTTGCGCCACGGCGGCCAGCCTGGCGGCGCGCGGCTGGCGCGTCAGTTTGCTGGAACGCCACGCAGCGCTCGCACAGGAAGCTTCCGGCAACCCGCAAGGGGTGTTGTACCTCAAGCTTTCCGCCCATGGCACGGCACTTTCGCAGTTGATTCTCAGCGGGTTCGGCCATACGCGGCGCCTGCTGGAGCATCTGCAACGTGGCGTGGACTGGGATGGCTGCGGCGTGCTGCAACTGGCCTTCAACGCCAAGGAAGCCGAGCGCCAGGCACAACTGGCCGGCGCTTTTGCCCCGGACCTGTTGCACCTGCTGGATAAAGAGCAGGCACAGGTGCGCGCCGGGATAACGCTGGAGCACGGCGGCTTGTTCTTCCCCGAGGGCGGCTGGGTTCACCCGCCGGCGCTGTGCGAATGGCAAGCCAGGCACCCGCTGATCGAAGTGCTCCAGCACCACGACGCCCTTGAGCTCAAGCAGGTCGACGGTCAGTGGCAGGCGTTGCAGGACGATACGGTTCTGGCTCAAGCCAGTGTGGTCGTGCTGGCCGGCGCCGCCGAGATCAAGCGGTTTTCCTTCAGCGCTGACTTGCCCCTCAAGCGCATCCGCGGGCAAATCACTCGCCTGCCGCAAACGGCGCAAAGCCAGGCGTTGGCCACGGTGGTGTGCGCCGAGGGCTACGTCGCCCCGCCACGCCTGGGCGAGCACACCCTCGGTGCCAGCTTCGACTTCAAGAGCGATGACCTTACGCCCACGGTGGCCGAGCACGCGGGCAATCTGCAGATGCTGCGGGAAATCTCCCTCGATTTGCTGCAACGCCTGGGCGCCGACAGCCTGGCACCCGAACAGCTTGAAGGCCGCGCCGCCTTCCGTTGCACCAGCCCGGACTACCTGCCGATCGTCGGGCCGCTGGCGCAGCGAGAGGCGTTTGATCACACCTACGCCGCCCTTGGCAAAGACGCCCGGCAGGTCCCTGATGCGCCGTGCCCGTGGTTGCACGGCGTGTATATCAACAGTGGCCATGGCTCACGGGGGCTGGTCACCGCGCCACTCTGTGCAGAGCTGCTGGCCGCCTGGCTCGACAATGAGCCCCTGCCGCTGCCGCGCAATGTCAGCGAAGCCTGTCACCCCAATCGGTTCGCGCTGCGTGCCCTGATCCGCGGTAACCCAGGCAAATCCTGAGGGCCACGACGGGCTTGCAACCCGTCAAGGCTCTTTGCCTTATAACGTATTGTTCTAAAACTCCCACAATTTACCCGGGTCAGTCTCTGGGTACCCGCCGTTTTGGCGGGCTGCATTTCTATCCCTCCCCAACGGAAAAACCGGTAAGGAATTTATGTGCGGATTAGCTGGAGAGTTACGTTTCGATCACCAACCTGCCGACCTGGCAGCGGTGGAACGAATCACCCATCACTTGGCGCCACGCGGTCCTGACGCGTGGGGCTTTCATGCCCAGGGGCCGATTGCCCTGGGCCATCGACGCCTGAAAATCATGGACCTGTCGGATGGCTCCGCCCAACCGATGGTCGACGCCCAACTGGGCCTGTCCCTGGCGTTCAACGGCGCGATCTATAACTTCCCGGAATTGCGTGAAGAGCTGGAAGCCCTGGGCTACGCCTTCTATTCCGGTGGCGACACCGAAGTGCTGCTCAAGGGCTACCACGCCTGGGGCGAAGCCCTGCTGCCCAAGCTCAACGGGATGTTCGCCTTCGCCATCTGGGAGCGCGATGCCCAGCGCCTGTTTATCGCCCGTGACCGCCTCGGCGTGAAGCCGCTGTACCTGTCGCGCACCGGCCAACGCCTGCGTTTTGCCTCGGCCCTGCCGGCGCTGCTCAAGGGTGGCGATATCAACCCGATCCTCGATCCGGTGGCCCTCAATCACTACCTGAACTTCCACGCCGTGGTGCCGGCGCCGCGCACCCTGCTGGCGGGCATTGAAAAGCTGCCGCCCGCCTCCTGGATGCGCATCGACGCCAATGGCAAGACTGAACAGAAAACCTGGTGGACCCTGCCCTACGGCCCCCACGCCGATGAAGCCAACCTGACCCTGGAAGACTGGACCGACCGCGTGCTCGACAGCACCCGCGAAGCCGTGGCGATTCGTCAGCGGGCGGCGGTGGATGTGGGCGTGCTGCTTTCCGGCGGTGTCGATTCCAGCATGCTGGTGGGTCTGTTGCGGGAAGTCGGCGTGCAGGACCTGTCGACCTTCTCCATCGGTTTTGAAGACGCTGGAGGCGAGCGCGGCGACGAGTTCCAGTATTCAGACTTGATCGCCAAGCATTACGGCACCCGTCACCACCAACTGCGTATCGCCGAAAGCGAAATCATCGAGCAATTGCCGGCGGCGTTCCGCGCCATGAGCGAGCCGATGGTCAGCCATGACTGCATTGCCTTCTACCTGCTGTCCCGGGAAGTGGCCAAGCATTGCAAGGTGGTGCAAAGCGGCCAGGGCGCCGATGAACTGTTCGCCGGTTACCACTGGTACCCGCAGGTGGATGGCGCAAGCGACCCGTACGCGGCCTACCGCGACGCATTTTTCGACCGCAGCTACGACGACTATGCCGCTACCGTCGCGCCGAAATGGTTGACCGCGAATGACGCCGCCGGTGACTTCGTGCGCGAGCATTTCGCCCAGCCCGGCGCCGATGCGGCGGTGGACAAAGCCCTGCGCCTGGACAGCACCGTGATGCTGGTGGATGACCCGGTCAAGCGCGTCGACAACATGACCATGGCCTGGGGCCTGGAAGCGCGCACGCCGTTTCTCGACTATCGCCTGGTAGAACTGTCGGCCCGCGTGCCGGGCAAATTCAAACTGCCGGACGGCGGCAAGCAAGTGCTCAAGGAAGCGGCGCGCCGGGTGATCCCGAGCGAGGTCATCGACCGTAAGAAAGGCTACTTCCCGGTGCCCGGCCTCAAGCATTTGCAGGGTGACACCTTGAACTGGGTGCGTGAGCTGCTGCTGGACCCAAGCCAGGACCGCGGCCTGTTCAACCCGGCCATGCTCGACCGCCTGCTCACCGATCCCCAAGGCCAACTGACCCCGTTGCGCGGCTCCAAGCTGTGGCAACTGGCGGCGCTGAACCTGTGGCTCAGCGAACAAGGAATCTGATTCATGAAACCTCATGCCACGGCTTACAGCCAACGCTTGCTGCGAGGCCAGGCGCCCTCCTACGAGCGCCTGCAAGCCCGCTTCGCCGAAGACGGCAGCGAACTGGACCCCACGCCGATTGCCGTGCATTGCGGTTGGGGCCGGTTGTTGATCGGCCACACCTTCCCGGACCCGGCGAGCCTGGCCCTGGAGTTGCTCAACGAGCAGCCCGGCGAGCGGGATATCGCGCTGTATGTGGCGGCGCCGCAGCAGATCCTCGGGATTGATCCCCAGCAGTTGTTTCTCGACCCGTCCGATACCCTGCGCCTGTGGTTCACCGACTATCGTCCGGCGACCCGGGTGTTTCGCGGGTTCCGGATTCGCCGGGTACAAACCGAGGCGGACTGGCAGGCGGTGAACCAGCTGTACCAGGGGCGCGGCATGTTGCCGGTGGACCCGGCACTGCTGACGCCACGTCATCAAGGCGGCCCGGTGTATTGGCTCGCCGAGGATGAAGACAGCGGCGCGGTGATCGGCAGCGTGATGGGCCTGAACCACCAGAAGGCCTTTCACGATCCGGAGAACGGCTGCAGCCTCTGGTGCCTGGCGGTCGACCCGCAATGCACCCGCCCCGGGGTGGGTGAAGTGCTGGTGCGCCACTTGATCGAACACTTCATGAGCCGTGGCCTGAGCTACCTCGACCTGTCGGTGCTGCACGACAACCGCCAGGCAAAAAGTCTCTACGCCAAGCTTGGCTTTCGCGCGCTGACCACCTTCGCCATCAAGCGCAAGAACGGGATCAACCAGCCGCTGTTCCTCGGCCCTGGCCCACAGGCGGAGTTCAATCCCTACGCGCGGATCATCGTCGAGGAAGCCCATCGGCGCGGGATCGACGTGCAGGTGGACGATGCCGATGCCGGCTTGTTCACCCTGAGCCACGGTGGCCGCCGGGTGCGCTGCCGCGAATCCCTCAGCGACCTGACCAGCGCCATCAGCATGACTTTGTGCCAGGACAAGAGCCTGACCCACAAGGTGTTCAAGGCCGCAGGCCTGAACCTTCCGGCCCAGCAATTGGCCGGCAGTGCCGACGACAACCTGGAGTTTCTCGACGAGCACCAGCGTATTGTGGTCAAGCCGCTGGATGGCGAACAAGGCCAGGGTGTGGCGGTGGATTTGCAGACCATTGAAGACGTGCAAAAAGCCATTGAGGCGGCCCGCCAATTCGACACCCGTGTACTGCTGGAAAGCTTCCACGAAGGCCTCGACCTGCGCATTCTGGTGATCGGCTTTGAAGTGGTTGCCGCCGCCATTCGCCGCCCGGCGGAAGTCACCGGCGATGGTCAGCATTCCATTGGCGCGTTGATCGAAGCCCAGAGCCGCCGACGCCAGGCCGCCACCGATGGCGAAAGCAAAATCCCCCTGGACCATGAAACCCAACGCACCCTGCAGGCGGCCGGCTACGACTACAACAGCATCCTGCCCCGTGGCGAACGCCTGACAGTGCGGCGTACCGCCAACCTGCACACCGGCGGTTGCCTGGAAGACGTCACCGCCATCCTCCACCCGACCCTGGTGGACGCCGCCGTGCGCGCCGCCCGTGCCCTCGACATTCCCATGGTGGGCCTGGACCTGATGGTGCCGGCCGCCGACCAACCGGACTACGTGTTTATCGAAGCCAACGAACGGGCCGGGCTGGCCAACCATGAACCGCAGCCGACGGCTGAAAAGTTCGTGGACCTGTTGTTTCCCCATAGCCAACCGACGGCTTGAGAAAGGTGTTGCCTTGACTGGCGCTTTCGCGAGCAAGCCCGCTCCCACAGGGGAATGCATTCCAAATGTGGGAGCGGGCTTGCTCGCGAAGACGCCGGTACAGCCAACACAATCTCTGAGGCGCCCCTTTCATCGAAACCATCGATGCCCTCAACTCATCAGGAGTTTCCATGACCCGAACCATCCCCGAACCGGATCTCGCTTACCTGCAAAAAGTGCTGCTGGAAATGCTCGCTATTCCCAGCCCCACCGGGTTTACCGACACCATCGTGCGCTACGTTGCCGAGCGCCTTGAGGAACTGGGCATTCCCTTTGAAATGACCCGGCGCGGCACCATCCGCGCCACCCTCAAGGGCCAGAAAAACAGCCCCGACCGCGCCGTTTCCGCGCACCTGGACACCATCGGCGCCGCCGTGCGGGCGATCAAGGACAATGGCCGCCTGACCCTCGCGCCGGTGGGCTGCTGGTCCAGCCGTTTTGCCGAAGGCAGTCGCGTCAGCCTGTTCACCGATAACGGAGTGATCCGTGGCAGCGTGTTGCCGTTGATGGCCTCCGGTCACGCGTTCAATACGGCCGTGGATGAAATGCCCATCAGTTGGGACCACATCGAACTGCGCCTGGATGCCTACTGCGCCACCCGCGCCGACTGTGACTCCCTGGGTATCAGCGTCGGCGATTTCGTCGCCTTCGACCCGCTGCCGGAGTTCACCGAGAGCGGGCATATCAGCGCCCGCCACCTGGACGATAAAGCCGGGGTTGCCGCGCTGCTGGCAGCGCTCAAGGCGATTGTCGACAGCGGCCAGCCGCTGCTGATCGACTGCCATCCGCTGTTCACCATCACCGAAGAAACCGGCAGTGGTGCGGCGGCGGCATTGCCGTGGGATGTGAGTGAGTTCGTCGGCATCGACATTGCGCCGGTGGCCCACGAGCAGCACTCCAGCGAGCACGCGGTGAGTGTGGCGATGCAGGATTCCGGCGGGCCGTATGACTATCACCTGTCCCGCCACCTGCTGCGCCTGGCGGCGGAAAATGAGCTACCGGTGCGTCGCGACCTGTTTCGCTACTACTTCAGCGACGCGCATTCGGCGGTGACCGCCGGCCACGACATTCGCACCGCACTGCTGGCATTCGGTTGCGATGCCACCCATGGTTATGAGCGCACGCACATCGACAGCCTCGCCGCGCTGAGTCGCCTGCTGGGCGCGTACATCCTCAGCCCGCCGGTGTTCGCCAGCGATGCACAGCCGGCCAAGGGCTCCCTCGACCGGTTCAGTCACCAGATCGAACACGACACACAAATGGAGAGTGATACCCGCGTGCCGTCGGTGGACAGCCTGGTGGGCCAAAAAACCTGAGACTGGCAACTCGGATCCCGGCGCAGTAGCATCGCCGGGATTCCCTAGCCGAGGCTTGTATGCTGATTCCCTACGATGCACTTGAAGTCGACACCCTGACACGCCTCATCGAAGACTTCGTGACCCGCGACGGCACCGACAACGGTGACGACACACCCCTGGAAACACGGGTGCTGCGGGTACGCCAGGCGCTGACCAAGGGCCAGGCGCTGATTGTTTTCGACCCCGAAAGCGAGCAGTGCCAGTTGATGCTCAAGCACGATGTGCCCAAGCACCTGTTCGACTGAGACTCAAGGATTGGGCACAGGCACTGGATGGATATTGGTCTGCTGCCCGTGGCGACTGAGGATCTTCTGATAGACCTCCGCCCGGTGCACATTGACCCCCACCGGCGCTTCCACACCCAGCTTCACTTGGGTGCCGTTCACTTCCAGAATGCGCAAGGTGATCTGGTCACCCACCGAAATTATTTCACCTACCGCGCGGCTTAATACCAGCATGGGGTTCGTCCTTTTTAAGTTACCGAACCCCGACCATGCGCTCCCTGCCTGGCACCATCAATGGCCTTCAGGTTAAACAGGCATGCCTTACACATCAGGGTAAATTACCCTACAGACAGGCAGTGAATAATCTCGAATTACACCCAAGAACCAAACGATATGTTCAAATTTGCAGGCGCTCTCTGTGGCTAGAGAGCTTGTTGTGGCGAGGGAGCTTGCTCCCTCGCCACATCAGGTGCTCACCTGAAATTCAACCTTTTACCGCCTGCGACTGGGCTTTCGCCCGCATCTTGTCCGCCATCACGGTCATCTCGTCATACAGCAGTTGCGGGTTCTTCTGTTTCAATGCCCAGGCCATGCGCCCCTGCTCGTGGGGCAGAATCATGAATTGCCCTTGCGCCACTTGCTGGTAAATGTAGTCGGCGATTTCTGCGGCGGTAATCGGCGAGCTTTCCAGCAGCTTGCCCACCTGGGCCTTCATCGCGGGCGTCGGCCCGCGGAACGAGTCCAGCAGGTTGGTCTGGAAGAAGGATGGGCACACCACATGCACGCCGACTTCCTGTTGCTTGAGTTCCACCAGCAGGCTTTCCGAAAGTGCCACCACGCCGGCCTTGGCCACGTTGTAGTTGCTCATGGCCGGGCCCTGCATCAGGGCGGCCATGGACGCGATGTTGATGATGCGGCCCTTGCTCTTTTCCAGCAGCGGCAGGAATGCCTTGCAGCCCTTGACCACGCCCATCAGGTTGATCGCGATCTGCCAGTCCCAGTCTTCCAGGGACAGTTCGCTGAAGAACCCGCCCGATGCGACACCGGCGTTGTTGACGATCACGTCGATGCCACCGAACTTTTCCTCACAGGCCTGTGCGAACGCGGTGAGCTGGCTGTAGTCGCGCACGTCGCAGCGCTGGGTGAAACCGTCACCGCCGGCCTGGCGTACAAGCTTGAGGGTTTCTTGCAGGCCCGCTTCGCTGACGTCCGACAAGGCCAGTTGCCAACCCTCGCGGGCCCAGCGCAGAGCGATTTCGCGACCCAGGCCAGAACCGGCGCCGGTGATCATCATGCGATTTTGCATAGGAAAGTAGCCTTGTGGTTCACGGAAGAAGTGAGCCGCAGTGTAGCGAAGGTTTTTCCCGCACCCACGCACCATCAGACTGCTGAATGCCCCAGGCAAACCGTGGGCCGGGTCGGATAGCGGGAAACCCGCCAAGTTCCATTTATTTGAACTAAGGACAGTTATTTGCAACGGGGTTAAAGGAAATAAGCAAGTTAGCGAAAAGCTTTAAAAAAACACGGAATTTTCTGCCAAACACATGGGTCGGAGTTATTAAGGCGTCCGTATCAGTTGTCGGGCCTATCCGTTAAATACCAGGTCTTTTCAGAAGACAATAAGGAAAACAAAACATGAGCCTCATTCTTATCATTATTCTGATCCTCCTGCTGGTCGGCGGTCTTCCAGTGTTCCCTCACTCACGCAATTGGGGTTACGGGCCATCGGGTATTCTCGGTACTGTGTTGGTAGTGCTGTTGATTCTGTTGTTGCTCGGCAAGATATAACGCGTTCCAGCGTGCAAAAAAAAGAGGCCTTGAAAGGCCTCTTTTTTTATGCGCGGGTATTTAGTCCGGCTTGCCGTCCACTACACCGGCGGTGTTGTCCAGCAGGCTCTTGGTAGCGGTCTGCAGGAACGATTCGAGCTTCTGCTTCAACGCAGCCTCGTCCGGCGACTCTGGAATCACTTTCCCGGTCGGGTTGGCGCCCAGTTCGTATTCCCACAACTTCGGCGGCATTTCCTTGGGCAGTACCAGCACGCGGTCACCGGTAAGCAAGGCGACGGTCTGGTCGCTGCCCGACGGCTTGATCACGCCAAAGCCCTTGTCGCCTTCCGGCAGGTTGAGCAGGTCGCGGCCCCAGCACTGGTGCAGGGTGTCACCGCCCAGGCGGCCCATGATGGTCGGCACGATGTCGATCTGGGTGCCCACGGTGTGGTCACGCTCGCCGAACTTCTCCTGCATGCCCGGTGCGATCATCAGCATCGGCACGTTGAAGCGGCCCAGGTCCATTTCGGTGATCTGCTGCTCGTTGCCGAAGCCGTGGTCGCCCACGATCACGAACAGGGTTTCCTTGAAGTACGGCTCCTTGCGGGCCTTTTCAAAGAACTGGCCCAAGGCCCAGTCGGAGTAGCGCATGGCCGTCAAATGCTCGTTGAGGCTGCCACGGTCGGTGACCTTCTCGACCGGCAATGGCGTCGGCAACGCGTACGGCGTGTGGTTGGACAGGGTTTGCAGCAGCGCATAGAACGGCTTGCCGCCTTCACGGGCCTTCAACTCTTCCAGGCCACGGTTGAACATGTCCTGGTCGGACACGCCCCAGGTCGGGTCCGAGAACACCGGGTTGACGAAGTCATTACGCCCGATGAAGTTGGTCATGCCCTGGTTGCTGAAGAAGCCCGACTGGTTATCCCAGGCGAAGTCGCCGTTGTAGACGTACACGTCATCGAAATCGCGATGGCTGAGCAACTGCGGCAGGCCCGACAGCTTGTGGCTGCCTTCCGGAGTCTGCATCAGGTATTCGAAACCCGGCAGGTTCGGGAAGCAGGCCATGGTGGCGAACATACCCTGGTGGGTGTGGGTGCCGTTGGAGAAGAAGCGGTCGAACAGCAGGCCTTCCTTGGACAGTTTGTCGAAGTACGGCGTGATGTTGCCCGGGCGGCCCAGGGCGCCCACCGAGTGACCGGCGAAGCTTTCCATCAGGATAACCACGACGTTCTTGATCGGCAGGGTCTTCTCGGCCGGCGGCGTGAAGTCACGGCGTACCGCGGCGGTGTCGGTGTCGACCAGTTTCTCGCTCGGCAATACCAGCATGTCGCGCACGGTCTGGGTGGCCAGCGGCTGCTCCAGGGTGGCTTTCCAGATGTTCGAACGCTCCTCGGAGAAGCGCGATTTCGCCGCCGCAATCAGCGACAAGGTACCGTTGAGGCCCAACTGGTTGGCGAAGTTCGAGTCGGTGGTGTACACGTCGCCCCAACGCAGTGGCGGGCCCTGGCGCAGGGTGCCACGGATGGCGACCACGGCGACCAGCAGGCAGACCACGAACACCGCGATGCGCGTGTACCACGGCGCTACCTGGCGAGTGCCGATGCTGCCACCGCTGAACGGGCCGCGTGGGCGCGTTGCACGGTCGGCGCCTTTGAAGGCGATGCTCAGGATCAGCGTACCCACGGCCCAGGCCAGCAGGTAGCGCACCACCGGGAAACCGTACCAGAGCATGCTCATCACGGTTTTCGGGTCTTCCTTCACGTACTGGAAGACCAGGCCGTTGAGGCGCTGGTGGAACTCGCGGTAGAAGTCCATTTCCATCAGGCCCAGGAACAGCGCGATGCTGGACGCGACCGTCAGCCACAAGCGGAAGAACCCGCGCGCCGCCATGGCCCGTACGCTGAACAACGCCAGCAGCAACGGCACCAGCACGTACATCACCAGGCGGATATCCAGGCGCAGGCCGTTGGCGAACGCTTCAAGGAAAGTCGAGGCCGGTGTGTCGAGGATCATCTCGCGGTTGTAGACCAGCAGCGCCAGGCGCAGCAGGGAGAACATCACCATCATGATCAAGGCACAAAGCAGCGTGTACGCCAGATGGGATTTGACGGTCGGTTGCAGCAAGCGATTAGAAGCTCGCTGCTGATTCAGGGCGTCCGGGTTTGCCATGTCGTTTTAGGACCCATTGGAAGTTTAAGTTGCGAATGAATACAGCGGCGCCCCGCCCTCGCCCAGGCAGGCTGGGGTAGACGGTGAACGCAATGGCGCAAATGGTGCCCGATCAACGCCGGCAACGCCATTGATTACTCACTCCTGCAGTAGGTGGGCACTCGTTTTAGAGCACTCGACAGGGGAAATAGCCGGCGAATTGTCTTGGATGGAATGTGAAAATTTTGTACAGCGAATATCTCGAAACACAATAACGGGCGTACGGAAACAGATGTGGGAGCGGGCTTGCTCGCGAATACGGTAAATCAGTCAATACATCAGGTGACTGTTACACCGTATTCGCGAGCAAGCCCGCTCCCACACTTACTGTGCCCGCTCTGGATAGCGTTGTTTGGATCAGATCCGCACGTTACCGCGCGGCCCGGCGATCGCCCAGATGATCAAGCCCAGTACCGGCAGCAGCAGGATCAACAGGATCCACAACACTTTGGCGCCGGTACTCGCGCCGCTTTTGAAGACGTTGATGATCGCCCAGATATCCAGCGCGAGGATGATCAACCCGATCAGACCATTAAAAGTGGAACCCATGGTGTCGCTCCTAAGTGAGGGCTTGCCTGCTTAGGATAGTCAGCCGTGGCCGGGGGTTCCGTTTTATTTCAGACGTGTACCGCAACCCGCAGGGCTTCCAGCGATGGTTCGCCCTTTATGCCGGTTTCGGCACACAACTCCAACACCCGTGGCACGTCGTCGCCGTAGACCAGCACAGCCTGGATCTCGTCGTCCAGCAACTGGCTGAAGTTCATCAGCACGTAGCCGCCGTTCTCCGGGTTGAGGGCGCTCATCTGGATCTGGATGCGGTTCAGCGCGGTCAGGGCTTCGGTCTTGGCCAGTTGCTTGGGCTTGAGGTTGAACGCCACGCCGGGGCCAAAGGAGGCGACGATCTGGGCGAACAGGTCCTGGTAAGTGTCGGCCTGGAACAGCACGGTGTCGGGAAGGCTGCCGACAACGATCCACTCGCCCAGGGGAATCGGGAAAGTGTCGTCGTAGTTGATGTCCGGGTTGGCGGCCAGGAAAGCGTCGGGATCGGCGTAGGCCTGGGCCGCCTCGTCAGCCACCCTGGCGATCTCGGGTTCGCTCATGCAGCCGGAGCTGATTTTGCTGATGAGTTCGACGAGTGCGGTTTTCATGGGGTGGTCCTGTGGCGGGGCTGATTTTGAGGGCGCAAAGCCTACACCAGTTTTTGCAACTGCGCCGCCGTATCCACCGCCCCCATGGTCTGGGCCGCTGCCAGCGCGGTCACGCCCTGGGCATCGGTGGCCTTGGGATTGGCGCCCTGGCTGATCAGGTAGTCCACCATTTCGGTACGGTTGAACATCGCCGCCATCATCAAGGCGGTGCGACCATCAGAGGATGCGCCTTCGACCAACGCTCCGCCTTCGATCAACGCCTTGACCACCGGCAAGTTGCCCTTGAACGCCGCGCCGGCAATCGGCAGCTGGTTCTTGTCGTTGGGAATCTGGGGGTCGGCCTTGAATTCCAGCAGCACTTTCACCGCGTCCACATGACCATGGTAGGCCGACAGCATCAACAGCGTATCGCCATTGTGGTTACGCAGGTTCGGCGGCAAGCCCTTGGCCAGCAACGCAGCCAGCATCGCGGCATCGCCCTTGCGCGCCACGTCGAACACCTGCTCGGCAAATTCGGCGGCTTCGTCTTCGGTCATTTGTTTGGCTTGGTCTGACATGTGGGGCTCCTTGTCTGGTGTTTCATAAGGCGCCCAGTCTCGCGATGGAGTTCCCCACTGTCATGCCTTTTTTCCCAAAAGCGGCGATAGGCAGAATCAATAACGGAACTTGCCCGCCTGAATATCCGCCAACAGTTGCCCGGTGACCGGCACATAACTGTCCGACCCAGGCAGCCAGGCAAAGATCGGATCATCACCGGCCTTGCCCGGGTCGAACGCTTCCTCCTTGAGTTTCACCTTCTGGTATTTAAAGGTACCCGTGGTTTCCATCTTCACCTTGATCCGCAGGAACAACGGCACCGCATACGCGGGCAATTGCCCGTGGGCAAAGGTCAGCAACTCGCGCATGTCCAGGGAAGCCAGGGATTCGGCAGGCGTAATGGCCGCCATGCCCGCGCGGCCGTTGGTGTTTTCAATCTCCACGCCGTAGGCCACCACTTCGGAAATCTGCGGGTGCTGCAGGAAGATGTTCTCGACTTCGGTGGTGGAGACGTTTTCACCTTTCCAGCGGTAGGTGTCCCCCAGCCGGTCAACGAATTGGGCGTGGCCGAAGCCGATATTGCGCAACAGGTCGCCGGTGTTGAAATAACGGTCGCCCTTCTCGAACACGTCGCTGAGCACCACCTTGCGGTTCTTCTCGGGGTCGGTGTAGCCGTCGAACGGTGCCTTGTCATCGATCCTGGCCAGCAGCAGCCCCTGGCCCCCCTTGGGCACTTCGCGCATGAAACCGTCGGCGCCGCGAATCGGCTCACAGCTGTCATGGGCGTAGTCCACCAGTGCCCAGTGCATCAGGGAAAAGCCAATGGTGTTGTCGAAGTTCAGCACATTGGTGAAGCCGATGTTGCCGTCACTGGCGGCGTACAGCTCGCAGATATGATCAACGCCAAAGCGCTGCTTGAACTCAGCCCAAACCCCTGGGCGCAGGCCGTTGCCGATCATCTTCGTCACCCGGTTGTCCAGGTCGCGCCCATGGGCAGGCTGGTCGATCAGGTAGCGGCACAGCTCGCCGACATAACCCAGGGTGGTCGCATTGAATTTGCGCACATCGTCCCAGAACTGGCTGGCGCTGAACTTGCGGCGAATCGCGAACCCCGACGCCCCGGCAATCGCCGAACCCCAGCACACGCACAGGCCAGTGGCGTGATACAGCGGCAAGGTGCAATAGACGACATCCTCGGGCCCCATATCCAGGGCGATGGTGCCGAAACTGGCCGAGGACTTCATCCAGCGGCCATGCTTGAAAATGCCGGCCTTGGGCAAGCCGGTGGTGCCGGAGGTGTAGATATAGAAGCAAGGGTCGTTGAAAAAAATCTGCTGGGTGCTGGCGGGGTTTTCCACCGGGCAGTCGGCGCTGGCAGCCATCAGGTCGACGTAATCCGGCGGCACATGGCTGTGCTGCTGATCGGCAATAAACCAGGTTTTATCCGCCTCGATGGCCACCTGGCTGCGCACGGCCTCGTAGGCCCCTACCAACTCGGCTCCCACCACGATGGCCGCCGGTGCCACCAGGTTGAGGCTATGTACCAGCGCCGACTGGGTTTGCGAGGTATTGAGCATCGCGCAAATGCCGCCCACCTTGGCCACGGCCAGTACGCTGAGCAACAACTCGGGGCGGTTCTCGATAAACAACGCCACCACGTCGCCCTTGCCGATCCCCTGCTGCTGCAGGTAGTGAGCCATGCGGTTGGCCTGCTGGTTGGCCTGGCGGTAGCTCAGCACCGTGTCGCCATACAGCAGCGCGGCGCCGTCGGGGTTGCGTTGGGTGGCTTGTTCAAAGGTCCAGCCCAGGCCGCACGGCTGGTCGGGATCGGTGATGTTGGCAACGCGGATTCCGCGCACCAGGCGCGGCAGTGCACGGACAATGGTGGGCACCTTACGCAGCATCATGCCCCAGGTGATCATGTCACTTGGCGGGTGGTTCATGGCGGGAACGTCCTTTTTCTTATTGTTCGTATGACCCTCAAGGCACCCATCGCACTGTAAGACCCGCGCCGAATGCCTTGCAGGAAAATACGCCAGCCGTTCTTCGGCTGTACACGCAGGATTTGAAAAGTTTTGTATCCCGAAAGGAAAAGGAATTTTGCGCACCGCCAGGTGGTCACTATGGAAGACCTGCCTTGCGTGCCAGCTGTGAAACACTTGGCAAAACCCCGCAAAATGCAGGATGCACGATGGCCATTCATGCAAATTGCACGAAACTGGAAATCTTAAAATTTTATAACTGATTGATTTATAACGATTTTTTAAGATAGTCAGTACTGGCACAATCACTGCACCTATCACTCCACGCTGCAAAACATGAGCTAACGGAGCTGATAGACATGAGCCTGATCCAAGATAAATTTTCTTCTGTGTTCTCCAATTTCGACGTCACCACCCAGGCGCGTCCTGATGGCGGCATCCTGCTGACCTTGCGTAACAGCGAAGGCAAGCAGATCAAACGTTCGATCTCTTATCAGCAACTGCACACGGCCGACCAACTGACGTGGGTCATCAGCGCCATTCGCCGCGACCTGGCTGAACAAGCCAGCGACCTGCCACAGATTTCGATGCTGCAAAGCCAGAACCGCTTTGCCCTGCCGACCTACCATTCGGCTTGACCGTCATGCAGGACCCGAACAGGTCGTGGTGCCGTTGCGCACCACGGCCTTTTTTTATTTGCACAATCCCTGTTTCACCGCCTCGTTCACGGCCTGGACCCGGTTAGTCACCTGCAACTTGCCGTAGATGTTGCGCAGGTGAAACTTCACCGTGGCCTGGGAGATGGAGCGAATCCTGCTGATTTCCCACACCGTCTTGCCCTCGACCGCCCAATGCAGGATTTCCCGTTCCTTTGGGGTCAGGGGTTTACCCGACAACATCGCACGCGCCTTGCGGTTGGCAACCGGCGCGCTGTCCGTTTGCGTGGACGGTTGTTCCTGTGGCTCCGAACCGCTCATGCAGGCCTCTCTCTTCATATAGGTCTTGTAACGCCCGAAGTCGGATTACTCCTATTGACAGGCGAATAAATATTGAGACCAGAGAGAGTTACACAAAGAGTGGAAGTAACAAGTAAGGTCAACGATAAACAGCTGTTACCCACAAACTTTCAAGTTTATTCCTACAGCGATTTCCAACCTGAAGGAATTGAAGTTAAAAAAATGCCCCCTGTTCAGGAGGCATTGCCGGACGAACTTAGTCATCAAGCCGGGGAAAACCCTCGGCGATCGCGTCGCCGGTCAGCATGACCGCCAGCCCTTCAGGGTCACTGAACAGGCGGATCGCCACAAAGTGCGGGTTCTCCCCCATATCAAACCAGTGCGGGATGCCGCTCGGCACCAAGATCAGGTCGTTTTTCTCGCAGAACACCGCGTACACATAATCTTCGATGTGCAAGGTAAACAGCCCACGACCCGCTACGAAAAAACGCACGTGGTCTTGGGCCATGCGGTGTTCGTCGAGTCGCTCGGCGCGCAATTGGGCTTTCTGCGGGTGATCGTTGCTGACGCGGAGCACATCAACGGTGGTGTAGCCGCGCTCGGTCATCAGCTTGTCGATGGGCGCCTGGTAGGCGGCGATAATCTCAACCTCGCTGGCCCCGGGCTCAAGTCGGGTAGCCGCCTGCCAGCGATCGAACCCCACACCCAGCTCGGCCAGGGTCGAGGCGATATCGTCCTGGTGAGTCAGGACCTTGTTCGGGGTGTCGGGGGTGCAGATGTGGTAAACCGCGAGATAGCTCATCAAACTCTTCCTCTGTCACGGGAGCCGCTCATGGCCGCTCCTCTTGCAATCGAATGCCAATGATTAGGGCGGCGGCCAGGGCCGCGACGCTGGCAATGCTGAAGGTCAGGGTCGGCCCCAGCAGGTTCCAGCTGTAACCTGAATAGAGTGCGCCCAGCGCACCGCCGGTACCGGCCAGTGCCGCATACAGTGCCTGGCCCTGCCCTTGCTGGCGAGCACCAAAGCTGCGTTGCACGAACTGGATGGCCGCCGCGTGGAAGCTGCCGAAGGTCGCCGCGTGCATCACCTGCGCCAGCAACAGCACCCAGAAGAATTCGGCAAACGAGCCCAGCAGCAACCAGCGCAGTGCGGCCAGCAGGAAACTCGCCATCAATACCCGGCGTACCGAAAAGCGCGTGAGAATCCGGCTCATGGCCAGGAACATCAAGACTTCCGCCACCACGCCCAGCGCCCACAACATGCCGATCACGCCACGGCTGTAACCGAGGTGTTCAAGGTGCAGGGTGAGGAAGGTGTAGTACGGGCCGTGGCTCATTTGCATCAGCGCCACGCAGGCATAAAACGCGAGGACGCCGGGGCTGCGCAGTTGCCGCAAAAAGCCGTCACCGGCCAGGCGGTTACCCTGGGCCGGCGGCTGCGCATTCGGCACCCAGAGGCTCGCGCCGATGATGCCGGCCATGATCACCACGACCACCACCGGGTAGATATCCAGGCTCAGCCAGTCGAACAAGCGGCCCATGATCACCACGGTGAGGATAAAACCGATGGAGCCCCACAACCGCACCTGGCTGTAGCGCGAGGTCTGGCCTTGCAGGTGCGCGAGGGTGATGACTTCAAACTGCGGCAGGACCGCGTGCCAGAAGAACGCGTGCAAGGCCATCACCAGCGCCAGCCAGGCGTAGGTCTTGCTGACAAAGATCAACGAGAAACTCACCAGGGTGCACACCGCGCCAAAGCGCACGATGGCCAGGCGCCGGCCGGTGTAGTCCCCCAGCCAGCCCCACAGGTTGGGCGCCACGCAGCGCATCAGCATGGGGATGGCCACCAGCTCGCCGATGCGCGCGCTGGAGAACCCAAGGTGATCGAAGTACAGCGCCAGGAACGGCGCCGTCGCCCCCAGCAGGGCGAAATAGAACAGGTAGAAGCTGGAGAGTCGCCAGTATGGAAGGGCTTGCGTCAGCATAAGTGACTTGTGGCGAGCGAGCTTGCTCGCGCTGGGGCGAGAAGCGCCCCCACTAGAAGCGCCGCAGTTCTCCAGGTCCTACCGGGTTGCAGGCTTTGGGGCCGCTGCGCAGCCCAGCGCGAGCAAGCTCGCTCGCCACCCACGGTCACAGCTGGCCCAATACCGGAGTACTGACTTTTACGTCGGCGTTTTGCCCACGATGACGCAGCAGGTGGTCCATCAACACGATGGCCATCATCGCCTCGGCAATCGGCGTGGCGCGGATGCCGACGCACGGGTCGTGACGGCCCTTGGTGATCACGTCCACCGGGTTGCCGTGCACATCGATCGAGCGGCCTGGCGTCGTGATGCTGGACGTCGGCTTGAGGGCCAGGTGCGCAACGATTGGCTGGCCGGAGGAAATGCCGCCGAGAATGCCGCCGGCGTTGTTGCTGAGGAAACCTTCCGGGGTCAGCTCGTCACGGTGCTCGGTGCCACGCTGGGCCACACAATCGAACCCGGCGCCGATTTCCACGCCCTTGACCGCGTTGATGCTCATCAGCGCGTGGGCCAGTTCGGCATCGAGGCGGTCGAAGATCGGCTCGCCCAGGCCCGGCATCACGCCTTCGGCGACCACGGTGATCTTGGCGCCGACGGAATCCTGGTCGCGGCGCAACTGGTCCATATAGGCTTCCAGCTCCGGCACTTTGTCCGGGTCTGGGCAGAAAAAGGCGTTGTCTTCGACGCTGTCCCAGGTCTTGAACGGGATTTCGATCGGGCCCAGCTGGCTCATGTAGCCGCGGATCACGATGCCCTGGGTCGCCAGGAACTTCTTCGCAATCGCCCCGGCCGCCACGCGCATCGCGGTTTCCCGCGCCGAGCTGCGGCCACCGCCACGGTAGTCGCGCTCGCCGTATTTGTGGTGGTAGGTGTAGTCGGCGTGGGCCGGGCGGAACAGGTCCTTGATCGCCGAGTAGTCCTTGGACTTCTGGTCAGTGTTGCGAATCAGCAGGCCAATGGCGCAGCCGGTGGTGCGGCCTTCGAACACGCCGGAGAGGATTTCGACTTCGTCGGCTTCCTGGCGCTGGGTGGTGTGGCGGCTGGTGCCGGGCTTGCGGCGGTCGAGGTCACGCTGCAGGTCTTCCAGGGACAACTCGAGGCCCGGCGGGCAGCCGTCGACAATGGCGACCAACGCCGGGCCATGGCTTTCGCCCGCGGTGGTAACAGTGAACAGCTTGCCGTAGGTATTGCCGGACATGCAGGGCGCTCCGTGAAATCAGTTGAATCAAGTCAACCGTAATAACTTAAGGCGGCCAGTATACGCAGGCTAACCGACTAGTTCATCCTCGAAACCTTACCGGTAGACGTTGGTCCAACCGGCACCTTCCTCATGATGGCGCGATGATGCTGCGAGTTCTGCTTTTGACCCTCACTCTGTTTTCCAGCCTTGGCTTCGCCGCCTCCCCTGTCGTGCTGCAACGGCCCATCAGCCTGGACACCGGCAGTGGCGAGCTGTTTGGTTCGCTGTTGTTGCCCAAATCCGACAAGCCGGTGCCGGTGGTGCTGATCATCGCCGGCTCCGGGCCCACCGACCGCAACGGCAACAGCGCCGACGGCGCACGCAACGACAGCCTCAAGCGCCTGGCCTGGGTGCTGGCCAGGCACAACATCGCCAGCGTGCGCTACGACAAGCGCGGCGTGGCCGCCAGCCTTGCCGCCACCCCCGATGAACGCAACCTGACCCTGGATGCCTACGTGTCCGACGCCGTGGCCTGGGGCAAGTTGCTCAAGGCCGACCCACGCATGGGCCCGCTGATTGTGCTGGGCCACAGCGAAGGTGCACTGGTGGCCGCCCTCGCCGCCCCGCAGCTCAACCCGGCCGGGGTGATCTCCCTGTCGGGCAGTGCGCGCCCGGTGGACCAGGTGATCCGCCAGCAACTGGCCGACCATATGCCTCCAGCGCTGTTACTGCGCAGCAACCAGATTCTCGATCACCTCAAGGCCGGCCAGGTGGACGCCGATGTGCCCACCCCCCTTGAGGGCATTTTCCGCCCCAGCGTGCAGCCCTATCTGATCAGCCTGTTCCGCGCCGACCCTTCGGCGGCCTTTGCCAAATTGACCATGCCGGCGCTGATCGTCCAGGGCACCAATGACCTGCAGGTCGGCGTGGCCGATGCGCAACAATTGCAGAAGGCCAAGCCCGACGCCGAGCTGACGGTGATCGAAGGCATGAACCACGTGATGCGCATCGTGCCCAACAACGTGAAGCAGCAACTGGAGTCCTATAACGACCCGCAGTTGCCGCTGGCGGCTGAACTGGGCACCCGCCTGGTTCGCTTTATCGACGGACTTCGCGCCAGTTAAGCGAGTATTGCCCCTCCAGTCCTGAGCAAAACGGCCGATAAGCCATGGGTCGACAGCAAAAAGCCTGTCGGCCCGCAGAGCTTGGACAGGATCGCGCCGAATGACGAACACCGAAGCAACACCCGAACCTACCGCCGACACCACGGCTGACACCGAGGCCGCCGCATCGGCCGCGTTACCGTGGGCGGAGGTGCAGGCCGAACACTTCAAGATGCTGCGCCTGGCCCCTTTGGCCACCGACCGTGCCACGGGCGTGCGGCCCCTGCGCTTTGTGCAGTTTGGCTGGGCCGAACGCAACAACAAGGACCACAGCCTGCTGCGCATGGTCATTCAGTTGCCGGGCCAGCGGGTGCGCCGGGAACAGAACCATTTGGATATCTGGGTCGATCACGCGACCCATCGGGTGCACTTTGGCCCGGGCAACAGCCTGGAGATCGAGCCGGCTAACCGCGGCATCGGCCGTTTCCTGGTAGCCCAGGGCGCCGCCTGGGCGAAAAAGAAGTGGTCGCACTACCGCGTCGACGGCGTCGACCTGGCCAACAAGGACGCCCTCAACGAAGCCACGCGCCTGCGCCGGGATCACTTCCTGCGTATCCAGGGCTTTGATGTGGCGTACGCCGATGTCCAGCATTTGAAGGGCAACGTGCAGCCGGGCAAGGTCAGCGATGTGCTGGACAGCTGGAACACCGAAAAGCTGCAGTTCGTGGAGATTCTGGAAGCGGCGCAGATGCTGCAACAGGCCGAGCAGAACCTGGCGGAACAGGAAGTGAAACTGCGCAAGGAAGAGGAAAAAGTCACCAAGTTCAAGCGCGAAGACAGCGGGTTGCGCTTCACGATTACGTGCCTGGTGGCGTTTACCGTGTTTCAGGCGGGGTTGTTGATCTGGATTGCGACGCATCGGTAATCCGGTTTATCAATTGAAACCGGATCAAAATGTGGGAGCGGGCTTGCTCGCGAATGCGGTGTGTCAGTCACCGGATATCTTGACTGAGCCACCGCATTCGCGAGCAAGCCCGCTCCCACACTGACCGCGTTACCCACTTGGAAGCGGTTAAATCCTGGCGTCAAACACCGCCTGATGCGCCCGGCACTGCTCGGCCGTCAACATGAACACGCCATGCCCGCCGCGCTGGAACTCCAGCCAGGCGAAGTCCACTTCGGGGTACAACGCCTCGACGTGAACCTGGCTGTTGCCCACTTCGACAATCAGCAAGCCCTTCTCGGTCAAGTGATCTGCCGCCTCGGCCAGCATCCGCCGAACCAGGTTCAAGCCGTCGTCACCGCAGGCCAGGCCCAGCTCCGGCTCGTGCTGGTATTCATCCGGCATGTCGGCAAAGTCTTCGGCGTCGACATACGGCGGGTTGGACACGATCAGGTCAAAACGCTGGCCCGGCAAACCATCAAAGCCGTCGCCCTGAACGGTATACACGCGCTCATCGACGCCATGGCGCTCGATGTTCTGGTTGGCCACCTCCAGCGCTTCGAAGGACAGGTCGCCCAGTACCACTTCGGCGTCCTGGAACTCGTAGGCGCAGGCAATACCGATGCAACCGGAACCGGTGCACAGGTCCAGAATGCGTGCCGGCGGTGTGCCCAGCCACGGTTCGAAGCGGTTTTCGATCAGTTCGCCAATCGGTGAGCGTGGAATCAATACACGCTCATCAACGATAAACGACATGCCGCAGAACCAGGCTTCCTTCAACAGGTAAGCGGTCGGCACACGCTCGTGGATACGGCGGTGCAGCAACCGTTGCACGTGGGAGATTTCCTCTTCTTCCAGGTTGCAATCCAGGTAACTGTCGGCAATTTCCCATGGCAGGTGCAAGGCGCCGAGCACCAGTTGCCGGGCTTCGTCCCAGGCGTTGTCGGTGCCATGGCCAAAAAACAGGTCTTCCCCATGGAAACGGCTGACGGCCCATCGGATGTGGTCGCGCAAGGTGCGCAGGCGGGAAGTGATCACGGGGGCAAGCTCCTGGAAAAAACGACCGGCGATTCTAACAGTCTTAAGCTGTACCGACGATGTACGAAAAAACCCTTTGCCGCACGTCGGATTTCATCTTAAACGTGGTTTTTGCCTAAACGTAGTGCCCTATTGACATCGCTGCACGCCAACAACGGCGTACCTTACGATGGTAGCGATTCACAGAAGCGCTCAGCCAGAGGACAATGTCACAAAAGCCCCACTCACAGGAGCCCCAGAATGTCCGTTCCAAAGACGATGTTTCAACTCAGCGGTCGTGGTTACGCAGCGGCGAACCTGAACCATGCGACCCTCGTGATCATCGACGCCCAGAAGGAATACCTCAGTGGTCCCCTCGCCCTCTCGGGCATGGACGCTGCTGTCGAAAATATCAAGCAACTGGCGGCTGCCGCGCGCAACGCCGGGCGCCCGATCGTGCATGTGCGCCACCTGGGCACTGTCGGCGGGTTGTTTGACCCTCAGGGCGAGCGCGGTGAGTTCATTCCTGGCCTTGAGCCACAGGCCGACGAAACCATCATCGGCAAGCTGCTGCCCAGCGCCTTCCACGGCACCGGCCTGGAGAAACACCTGCAAGACCTCGGTTCCCTGGACCTGATCGTCTGCGGCTTCATGAGCCACTCCAGCGTCAGCACCACGGTGCGTGCGGCAAAAAACCTGGGCTTTCGCTGCACCCTGGTGGAAGACGCCTGCGCCACCCGCGACCTGCCTTACAAGGGCGGCATCCTCAGCGCCGACCACGTGCAGCAGACTGAAATGGCCATCATGGCTGACAACTTCGCCACCCTCGCCTTGACCAAAGATCTGATCTGATCGACCTTCGATGAGCGGGTAGCCGCCCGCTCATCCGCAAATACCTGTCATTTGCTGCAATTGCCTCTGTACCCGGAACAACCTGTGTATCTTCCGGTCGAAGGGCCGATACCCTGGAGGAAAGGTCGGAATGAAGATATCCGATGGTTTTGATGCTCGTCGCTTGCGCCCCAAGGGCCCGAGCAACTGGCGTCTGCGCATCGGCGCCGGCTTTGCCGCGCTGTTGGCGATAGGTGGCGTACTACTGGCAATTGCTGGCGGCGCTGGTTTGGTTGGACACTCACCGGCCCTGGGCGAGCTGAATGCCAGCCCTGGCGGTTCTGCAATACTCTTGGTCATCGGCCTGCTGGTGCTGTGGTTCGGCGTATGGCTGTGGCGCCGTTGCCGTCGGCGCATGCGCCAACCGCTGTCACTGAACATCGCTTCGCACCTGATGAAAAAGCACGACTGATGGCGTACAGATAGCGTTTGTTGCGCATCAAGCCGCCGCGATTAGGTAAACTGCCCGCCCTTCGCGGAGGCTGACATGCAAGACGACGATTTTTCCCTATTCAAGAACGAGCTGCGCGGCGTCAAGCCGATCAAGCATGATCGCGCCGACACCGGCAAACCCAAGACCGATCGCGCCCAGATCGCCAAGCTGCGCCAGGCCGCGACCGTGCGCACGGACGCCACCACCGTGGACGGCCTGTCGGATCAATTCGTTATCGATGTAGGTCCCGAAGACGAGTTGATGTGGGCCCGCGACGGCGTGCAGGAAAGCCAGATGCGCAAGCTCAAGGTCGGCCAGATCCCGTTCGAGGGTAGTCTCGACCTGCACGGCATGACCGTCGAAAAAGCCCGCGAAACCCTCTGGGCGTTCCTCGCCGAAGCCACCAAATTCGAAATCCGCTGCGTGCGCGTCACCCACGGCAAGGCCGTGCGCCTGGACGGCAAGCGGCCGATGATCAAAAGCCACGTCAACACCTGGTTGCGCCAGCACTCCCAGGTGCTGGGTTTTACCTCATGCCAGCCACGTCACGGCGGCGCTGGCGCGGTGTATGTGATGCTCAAGCGCACCATGATGGAAGGCCGCGACGAGTAACAAGTGCCATCGTCAGGCTTGCAGCGATGTGTTGGCCGCCGTACCCTTGCCCTTTGCGAAAATCCCACTAGGTAGTTTCATGTCCCTGGAACAGAATTACACCGCGATTCTCGGCCAACTCGGCGAGGACGTTTCCCGCGAGGGCCTGCTCGACACGCCAAAACGTGCCGCCAAGGCCATGCAGTATCTCTGCCGCGGTTATGAACAGACCCTCGAAGAAGTCACCAACGGTGCCTTGTTCAGCTCTGACAACAGCGAAATGGTGCTGGTCAAGGACATCGAGTTGTACTCGCTGTGCGAACACCACCTGCTGCCGTTCATCGGCAAGGCTCACGTCGCGTATATCCCGAGCGGCAAAGTGCTGGGCCTGTCGAAGGTCGCGCGTATCGTCGATATGTATGCCCGCCGCCTGCAGATCCAGGAAAACCTCAGCCGCCAGATCGCCGATGCGGTCCAGCAGGTCACCGGCGCCCTGGGCGTTGCAGTGGTGATCGAGGCCAAGCACATGTGCATGATGATGCGCGGTGTGGAGAAGCAGAATTCGTCGATGATCACGTCGGTGATGCTGGGTGAGTTCCGCGAAAACGCGGCGACCCGCAGCGAGTTTCTCAGCCTGATCAAGTAATACGCGGCACCTGGAAAAACCGGCGTTCATCGCCGGTTTTTTTTCGCCTGTGAAAAATCAGGTAAGCTGCGCCCCCTTAAGTCTAGGGCAAGAGGTTTCAGCCATGTTCGTCAAAGCACTTCGAGTGGGCCTCGGCCACGTCATCATCGCCGGCGACTTCCTGACCCGTCCGCGCAAAAAGCAGCGCCCTGCCGAACAACAGGCGCAGGTGAACGCAGCGGCCAAGGACCTGACCCTGTATCAATTCCACGCCTGCCCGTTCTGCGTGAAGACCCGCCGCACCCTGCACCGCCTGAACGTGCCGGTGGCCTTGAAGGATGCGAAGAACAACGAGCAGGACCGCCAGACCCTGCTGGAGCAAGGCGGCAAGATCAAGGTGCCATGCCTGCGCATCGAAGAGAACGGCCAGACCACCTGGATGTACGACTCCAAGGTGATCATCGATTACCTCGACAAGCGGTTTGCGGCGGTCTGACAAACAGCGAGGATCCAGTGTGGGAGCGGGCT
>NZ_JACAPT010000027.1:253889-306633 GCF_013385565.1 Pseudomonas sp. E6002
GCAAGCCCGCTCCCACATTAGTTTGGTATTGCCAATTCAAGATCCAGCAATGCTGAGCCCAGGCACTTGCCATGGGCGTCCAGCGCCAGCGACCGCGTCACCCCGCCTCGCAGGATCCCCGGCAACACGAAGTTCAGTGCCTGCACATTGGGCAGTTCATAACGCCGCACCGGTGCAGCTCCCGCCTCCAGCAACGGCGCAAAAAATGCCGCCACCACCTCAGCCGTCAATTGCTCGCAGAGCAGCGGATAGTCCTCGGCCCGATACGCAATGATCGAGATGTTCGAGGTGTCGCCCTTGTCTCCCGTTCGGGAGTGGGCCAGGGTGCGCAGTTTCATGACTCGATCCTCGGGTTGACCGCGTGACGAGGCAGCAGCAACGAGGCCACCGCCACCACCTGGCGCAGGCTCTTGCTGGCGCCACCGCCGCCGGACGGGCCGTTGGTGTAGAGGGTTTCCACTTCATTGCCGACACGCACCGCCTCGCTGCGTTCTGCGCAGCGGGCGGCTATGCGCAGGCGCACTTCCCACGGTTCAACCGTGCTGCGCGGGCCGTGCAGGGAGTCGACGCCGATCAATTCGGCACGCACGTCCTGCATGCGCACACCGGTCAACTCCAGGCGTTTCAGGACCACATCGCGAGCCAGTTGCGCACGAGCGACCGCGCCCGGGCCACCGTAGGAAATCTGCCCCTCACCGATCCAGCCGTCCAGATAACCGACGCTGACTTTCAACGCTTCGGGACGTGGCCGTCCGCTCGCGCCGTGGGCACGCACCCGGTCCACGGCTTCTTCGGTAAACGCCACCTGGGAAAAATCCGCGCACACGTCCGGTGTGAGGTAGGCCGCCGGGTCGTGCACTTCGTAGATCAATTGTTCGGTGCACGTGGCACGGCTGACCCGCCCACCGGAACCTGCGACCTTGGTGATCAAGGCCTCGCCGTCTGGGTCAATCTCGGCCAGTGGAAAGCCCAGGCGTGCCAGATCGTCCACGTCCTTGAAACCCGGATCGGCAAAGTAGCCACCGCTGACCTGCCCCGCACATTCCAGTAAATGCCCCACCAGCGTGCCGCGCCCCAGCCGTTGCCAATCATCCGCAGCCCAGCCGAATTCGAACATCTGCGGCGCCAGGAACAGCGAAGGGTCTGCCACCCGGCCGGTGATCACCACGTCGGCCTCGGCGCGCAAGGCGTCGATAATGCCGTCGGCGCCCAAATAGGCGTTCGCGGAAATCAACCGCTCGCCCAACGAGCCAAGGGTCTGGCCGTTGTCGAGCAGCTGCTCCGGCTGGGCACGCAAGGTCTCAAGCACGTCGTCGCCAACCACCGCCAGCACCTTGAGGTTAAGCCCCAGTTCACTGGCAATCCGCCGCACTTCAACCGCCGCCGCCACCGGATTGGCCGCGCCCATATTGGTGATTACCCGCAGGCGCCGGCGCCCGTCGGGCTGGCCGACAAAGGGCAGCACGCGGCGCATGCGCTCACTCAACAGCGGGTCGTAACCGCCTTGTGGATCGCTGATCCGCGCCTGTTGCGCCAGGGCGATGGTGCGCTCGGCCAGGCATTCGAAGACCAGGTAATCCAGGTCGCCCTGTTCGGCCAATTCCACCGCAGGTTCGATACGGTCGCCGGAGTAGCCGGCGCCGGAACCGATGCGCAAGGTTTTCATTTCAAATCACTCCCAGGAGCAAAGCCGTCAGAGTCATCAACACCGACGCGGCAAACAGAAAGGGGATGGTGAAGCGCTGGTGATCGGCCAATTCGATCTTGCACAGGCCCACCAACAGGAAGGTCGCCGGCGTCAACGGGCTGACCGGAAAGCCGGTGGTGTGCACGCCCAGCAACGAGGCCTGGGCCACTTGCAGCGGGTCGACGCCCAAGGCCTTGCCGACTTCGGCGATCACCGGCATCACGCCGAAGTAGTAGGAATCCGGGTCAAACAGCATGCTCAGCGGCATCGACAGGAAGCCCACCACCGCCGGGATCAACTTGCCGTGGCCCGCCGGAATCTGCGCCACCGCCACTTCGGCGATGGCCTTGAGCATGCCGGTGCCTTGCATGATGCCGGTGAACACACCGGCGGCGAGCAGGATGCTGGCCATGGTCAGGGCGGTTTTTGCGTGGGCGTCGATCCGCGCGCGTTGGGCGTCGACGTTCGGGTAGTTGATGCACAGCGCCACCACGGTGCCGAGCATGAACATCACCACCGGGTCGACCCAACCGGCGATCATCACCACCATCACCAGTACCGTCAGGATCAGGTTGACCCAGAAGAGCCGCGGGCGACGCAGGGCAATGTCATCGTCGCTGAGCACCCGTTGCGGCACGGCGTCCACGCTGGAACCAGCGCCCAGGCCCAGGCGTTTTTCTTCCCGGTGGCCCAGCCACCAGGCGCAGGCGAATACAAAGACCAGGCCGACGATCTGCACCGGGATCAGCGGCTGGAACAAGTCCGCCACCGGCACGTGCAGCGCCGCCGAGGAACGCAGTACCGGGCCGGTCCACGGCAGGAAGTTGACCCCGGCCGCCATCGCCGCCACACACGCGAGGATGCGTTTATCAATTCCCAGCCGCGTGTACAGCGGCAGCATCGCCGGCACCGTCACCAGGAAGGTCACCGCGCCGGAGCCGTCGAGGTGCACCAGCAGGGCCAGGGTCGCGGTACCGACGACAATCCTTGTAGGACGCGTCCCTACCGTGCGCAGGATGCGATCAATGATTGGATCCAGCATGCCGGCATCGGTCATGATCCCGAAGAACAGGATCGCGAACACAAACATCCCCACCACGGGGGCGACGTTCTTGATGCCGGTGATGATGAAGGCGCTGGTTTGCAGGCCGAAACCGCCCAGCAGCGCGGCGATGATCGGCAAGGCAATCAGGGCCACCAGTGGCGACAGGCGTTTGCTCATGACGGCAGTGAGCAGGCACAGGATGGTGATGACACCCAGGGTAGCGAGCATGGGGTAGCTCCAGAACGGCGTTTTCGGCCGGTTATTGTTTTCCCTGGAGTATTGGAATCGCGTTAGGCTTTGTAAATTGGAATATTCGGCACTCCACATTCGAAAAAACAAAACGCTCGAGCAAAATAAAAATGAAAAATTCGATCCAGCATATCCAGGCGTTTCTCGCCGTTGCCCGCACGGGCAGCTTTACCAAGGCCGCCAACGAACTGCATTTGTCGCCCTCGGCGCTGACCGTGCAGGTGCAGCAACTGGAGGAATGGCTGGGCGTCGCGCTGCTCGACCGCAGCCCGCGCCACGTCAGCATCACCGCCGCAGGGCTGGATGCACGCGGGCCGATGGAGAAGCTGTTGCTGGACCTGGACAACATTGTCACCGGCTCCCGTGACCTGGCCGCCTTGCGCCGGGGCGTGGTGACCATCGCCGCCCTGCCCTCCGTGTGCGCCGGCGCGTTGCCTCCCGCCCTGCGCCTGTTTCGCGAGCGTTTTGCCGGGATCGAGGTGCGCTTGCATGACCTGGTTGCTCACCGCATTCATGCGCAAGTGCGTTCGGGCGAGGTGGACTTCGGTATTGGTGTGCGGGCGCGGCTGAGTCATGGACTGGCGTTTGTGCCGGTGCTGAATGATCGGTTATGTGCGTTCGTGCCGCTGGATCATCCGCTGACTCGTTTTGCAAAGTTGAGCCTGGAGCAACTGGCCGACCAGCCGATCATCCTCACCGGCCGCGACAGCAGCGTGCGGGAACAGGTGGACGCGTTGTTCGATGAAACACGCCTGACGATGCTCGCGGGGATGGAGGCCAACTACATGTCGACCGTGTTGGCGTTGGTGCGGCAGGGCTTGGGGATCAGTGTGTTGCCGGAATCGGCGGCGGACAGTCTGGAGGGGTTGAAGCGGATTACCATTGATCATCCGGGGGTGAACCGGGAGATCGGGTTGATCAGTCGCAGTGGACAGCCGTTGAGCCCAGCGGCGCAGCGCTGTTTTGAGTTGCTCAGTGAAGAATTACCTGGCGCACCGCAAAACTAAATGTGGGAGCGGGCTTGCTCGCGAAGGCGGTGGGTCAGCCAATACATGTGCTGACTGGTACACCGCCTTCGCGAGCAAGCCCGCTCCCACATTACCGCATTTCAGCCCAGCATCGGCACATGCTTGGGATGGCTGGCCACGCGCTTCAACCACGCCTGCACGCCTGGATAGGCGCTCAGGTCAAAGCCACCTTCATCCGCCACATGGGTGTAGGCATACAGCGCCACGTCGGCAATCGAGAATTGGTCGCCCACCAGATACGGTGTCAATTGCAACTGGCGCTCCATCACCTTCAGGGCTTTATAACCGCCCTTGTGCAGCTTCTTGTATTCCTCCAGGCGATCTTCCGGCAGCCCCAGGTAAAACTGGATAAACCGCGCCACCGCGATGTACGGCTCGTGGCTGTACTGCTCGAAAAACTGCCACTGCAGAACCTGGGTGCGCAGGCGCGGTTCGCTGGGCAGGAACTCGCTGCCATCGGCCAGGAAGTTGAGAATCGCATTGGACTCCCACAGGCAGGTGCCGTCTTCCAGCTCCAGCACCGGGATCTTGCCGTTGGGGTTCTTGGCCAGGAACTCCGCGGTCTGGGTGTCGCCCTTCAGGATGTCGACATCGATCCACTCATAGTCGATGCCCAACAGGCTGAGCATGAGTTTGACTTTGTAGCAGTTGCCCGATTTGTAATCGCCGTAGACCTTGTACATGGAGGCTCCCCTATGCCGCTTGCGCGTGCTGTGCTTGACGGACCACCGCAGCGAGACGCTTGAGACCTTCGTCCAAGCGCGCCGGGTCGATATGGCTGAAATTGAGCCGCAGGTGACCGTGATGATTGTCCGGCTCGGAAAAGAACGGTTCACCGGGCATGAACGCGATGTCCTGGTCGAGCGCAGGTGCCAACAAGGTGCGGGTATCGAGCGGCTGTTTCAAGGTCAGCCAGAAGAATAATCCGCCCTGGGGTATTTGCCAGTCGGCCAGGTCGCTGAAATGCCGCGCCAGTGCAGCCTGGAAAGCGTCGCGCCGGCCCCGGTAAAAGCTGCGCAACGCTACCAGGTGATGCTGGTATTTCTCGGTGCCGATCCATTGCATCGCCTGCCACTGGCCAACGCGGTTGGTGTGCAGGTCGGCTGATTGCTTGAGTTTGAGCAGGTGCGGGAACAGGTCCGGACTGGCGATCAGGTAGCCGACCCGCAGGCCGGGCAACAAGGTCTTGGATACGGTGCCGGTGTAGATCCAGCTGGCCTTTTTCAGCCGGCTGACGATGGGTTGCGCGCTGCCGCCGTCGAAGGTCAGTTCGCGGTAGGGTTCGTCTTCGATCAGGGTTACGCCAAACTCGTCCAGCAACGCGGCGACGGCCTCGCGCTTGGCATCGCTGTAGCGCACCGCCGAAGGGTTCTGGAACGTCGGGATCAGGTAGACGAAGGACGGGCGATGCTGCTCAAGGCTGCTGCGCAAGGCTCTGAGGTCCGGACCGTCCGCCTCAAGCTGTACGGTCAGGCAATCGGCGCCGAACAATTGGAAAATCTGCAATGCCGCAAGGTAAGTCGGGCCTTCCAGGAGGATTTTGGTGCCCTTGTCGATGTACAGCTTGGCCGCCAGGTCCAGGGTTTGCTGGGAGCCGCTGACCACCATGACCTGGCGCGCATCGCAGGCAATACCCAGCACCCGCGCCTCGGCCGCCAGCAATTCACGCAACTGTGGCTCGCCTTCGCTCATACCGTATTGGCCGATATTCAGCGGCATGCCTTCCCAATCCAGCGTGGGCAGCATCACTTCGGCCGGCAGGCCACCGGCGAAGGACATCACCTGCGGCTTTTGCGCCGCCGCTAGGATTTCACGGATCAGGGAGCTTTTAAGACGCGAAACACGTTCTGAGAAGGCCATAAGGGTCACCGGTAGCAAAGCCTGGGGGAAATACGTCAAACTGCTTGACCGAAATTACGACGACTTGGGCGGATACGTCAATATGCTTGACCTTAAAAACCAGACCAGCCAGCAAACCGCCATGGAAGCCTTCTTCTTCGGCTACCAGGCGTTCACCGCCAAGGCTGACGAAATGCTGGAGCGCCGCGGCTTGAGCCGGGTGCATCAACGCATCGTGTTTTTTATCGCGCGCTACCCGGCCTTGAGCGTCAAGGAGCTGCTGGAACTGCTCGGCGTGAGCAAACAGGCGCTGAACATGCCGTTGCGCCAACTGCAGGAGATGCACCTGGTGGACAGCGTGGCGTCCGAGACCGACAAGCGTAAGCGCCTGCTGGAGTTGACCGAGGAAGGCCGGCGTTTCGAACAATCGCTGCGGCGCGAACAGGTAAAGCTGCTGCAACGGGCGTTTGCCGAGGCAGGCGAGACGGCGGTAGAAGGCTGGCTGGCGGTAAACAAGGCACTCAGTGGCCAATCCTGAATTGCCTTTCATCCCCTTTCGCACACAAAATAGAAAACATTATTTGCTTTATTTGTATACAAAAGCATAATTCGCTTCGTGCGAGTTCCTGACCTATTGGTCAACAAAACCCGCTGGTACCTCAAAGCGCTGCTGCCCACTCATGTGTCCGGCGCTGGAAATAACAATAAAACTCTTGAGGAGTACTTGCTGTGGAAAGCCGCAAATCCGAAGCCCCTACGCTCGACCTCTCGCCAACCCACAACGGTTGGCTGGAACGCCTGTTCAAACTCCGCTTGCATGGCACCACAGTGAAGACCGAGCTGATCGCTGGCCTCACGACCTTTATCACCATGGCCTACATCATCTTCGTCAACCCCAACATCATGGCCGACGCCGGCATCGATCACGGCGCGGCGTTTGTCGCCACCTGCATCGCCGCCGCGCTGGGTTGCCTGCTGATGGGCCTGTACGCCAACTGGCCAGTAGGCCTGGCGCCGGGCATGGGCCTGAACGCGTTTTTCACCTACACCGTGGTCGGGACCATGGGCTACAACTGGGAGACGGCACTGGGTGCGGTGTTTATCTCCGGTGTGTTGTTCATGATCCTGACGCTCTCACGCATTCGCGAGTGGCTGCTCAACAGCATTCCGGTGAGCCTGCGCCATGCCATGGGCGCCGGCGTCGGATTGTTTCTCGGGGTGATCGGCCTGAAAACCGCCGGCATCATCGTGCAAAGCCCGGCCACCCTGATCAAGCTCGGCTCCCTGCATGAACCCGCCCCATTGCTGGCGGCCATCTGCTTCCTGTTGATTGCGATCCTCAGCTACCACCGGGTATTCGGCGCGATCCTGATCAGCATCATCGCCGTGACCCTCGCCGGTTGGGGCCTGGGCCTGGTGGAGTACCACGGCATCCTGGCCACCCCGCCAAGCCTGGCACCGACCTGGATGGCCATGGACGTGATGGGCGTGTTCAACGTCAGTATGATCAGCGTGGTGTTCGCCTTCCTGTTTGTGCACATGTTCGACACCGCCGGCACCCTGATGGGCGTGGCCCAGCGCGCAGGCCTGGTGAATGCCGACGGCAAGATCGAAAACCTCTCCCGCGCCCTGAAAGCCGACAGCGCCTCCAGCGTGTTCGGCGCCATGGTCGGCGTGCCGCCAGTCACCAGTTACGTGGAAAGCGCCGCCGGGGTTGCCGCCGGTGGCCGTACCGGGCTGACCGCCGTCACCGTGGGTGTGCTGTTTATCGCAGCGATGTTTTTTGCCCCGCTGGCTGGCATGATTCCGGCCTATGCCACCGCCGGCGCGTTGATCTATGTGGCGATGCTGATGATGAGCGGCATGGCCCATATCAATTGGGACGACGCCACCGACAGCATTCCGGCGATCGTCACGGCGATCATGATGCCCCTGACCTTCTCGGTGGCCGACGGCATCGCCCTGGGTTTCATCACCTACGTGGCGCTGAAGGCCGGCACGGGTAAACACAAGGAAATTTCCATCAGCCTGTGGGTGCTTTGCGCGATCTTCATCGCCAAGTTCGCGTTCCTGTAGGCCAACCCGCTTGACCCTGCCTCACCCCGTCGGGTGGGGCTTTTGTACGAATGGAGGAATGCAATGAGTCTGGAAACCTGGCTGCTGTTCAGCGGCGCTGCGCTGGTGGTGATCCTGATCCCCGGCCCCCTGTCCTTGCTGATGATCAGCAACAGCCTGAACTACGGCCTGCGCCGTTCGTACCCGGCCTTTCTCGGCGGGGTGATTGCTTCCATCTGCCTGCTGAGCGCCTCGGCGCTGGGTTTGGGTGCGTTGTTGCTGGCATCGGAACAGCTGTTCAGCGCCCTGAAGATCGTCGGCGCGCTGTACCTGTTCTACCTCGCCTGGCAGAGCTGGCAGCAATCCCGGCAACCGGCCCACGTCGCCGACGTACCGCAAGTGGCCGCCACCCCGCGTTTTCGTGCGCTGTTTGGCCGGGCCTTTGTGCTGGGCGCCAGCAACCCGAAGGACATCCTGTTTTTCGCCGCCTTCCTGCCGCAATTCCTCAGTGCCCAGCAGGCCTTTTTGCCGCAGTTGCTGATCATGATCGCCACCTGGACCGTGCTCGACCTGCTGTGCAAACTGGCCTACGGCCTCGGCGCCCATGGTGCCGCGCGCTACCTGCGCAGCGGCAGGGGCCAGAGCTGGTTCAACCGGATCAGTGCGGGCTTGTTCACAGGCGCCGGCGCTGCGTCGCTATTGAGCCGCTGAAGATCCAGCCCCGATCGCACTGAAGATCGGGGCCGCCTTTATGGTGCAATCAGCAGGCGAAAAAAAGCCCGCAGTGTGAGCGGGCGAAAAACCAACGAAGAGCTTTGGGGGTGTGAAGCGCGGTGACGACTCAGCTACCGCGATAGGTGGAGTAGCTGTAAGGCGAAATCAGCAAAGGCACGTGGTAGTGATCCTGTTCGGCGCTGATGCCGAAGCGCAGCACCACCACATCGAGAAATGCAGGTTCGGGCAGTTGCACACCGCGGGCGCGGTAGTAATCACCGGCGTTGAACTGCAACTGATAGACACCGCTGCGGTAGTCATCGCCTTGCAGCAGGGGTGCATCGCAGCGGCCGTCGCTGTTGGTCAGGGTGCTGGCGACCAGCTCAAGCTGTGCGCCCTCGACACGGTACAACTCAACCTTGATTGCGCTGCCAGGGCAGCCATGCGCGGCGTCCAATACGTGTGTGGTCAAACGTCCCATAGCGTCTGCGCGCCTCCCGAAGTCAGTAAAAAGTGAAAGACCGCACCTTTTCAGGTCACTGAAAAAGTCGGCGATGGCTGATTAAGACACTTTTCAAAAAAATTGTACACAATAAATTCAACAAGCCTGCGTTCCGTTGCTGACACCGATACTGTAGGAGCGAGCTTGCTCGCGAAGATCGTTAACGATAACGCAGCGCTTCAGGGTTAACGAGGCGCTCTCAGGTTTTTCGCGAGCAAGCTCGCTCCTACAGTGAATGAGGTTTTTTTCAATTTAGCTGACCAGTCAGGCAGGTTTCTTGCAGTGCTATTCTGCAAAGACCCTGCGGAAAAAATGCAGAAATACAGGCTTACAAAGTGCACACTAAGTTGTATACAATCAGTCATCGTTGTGACGCCACCCAGTCTTTCCGCTGCCCGGCCGCCACACACACCGCTACCACGAACAAGAAGGAAGACTGCAGTGAGCGCTGACTACCCACGCGACCTGATCGGTTACGGCAGTAACCCTCCTCACCCACACTGGCCGGGCAAGGCCCGTATCGCCCTGTCGTTCGTACTCAACTACGAAGAAGGTGGTGAGCGCAACATCCTGCACGGCGACAAAGAGTCGGAAGCCTTCCTGTCCGAGATGGTCTCGGCGCAACCGCTGCAAGGCGAGCGCAACATGAGCATGGAGTCGCTGTACGAATACGGCAGCCGTGCCGGCGTGTGGCGCATCCTCAAGTTGTTCAAGGAATTCGATATCCCGCTGACCATCTTCGCCGTGGCCATGGCCGCCCAGCGCCACCCGGATGTGATCCGCGCGATGGTCGCCGCCGGCCACGAGATCTGCAGCCACGGCTACCGCTGGATCGACTACCAATACATGGATGAGGCCCAGGAACGCGAGCACATGCTCGAAGCGATCCGCATCCTCACCGAACTCACCGGCGAGCGCCCACTGGGCTGGTACACCGGCCGCACCGGCCCCAACACCCGGCGGCTGGTGATGGAGGAAGGCGGCTTCCTCTATGACTGCGACACCTATGACGACGACCTGCCCTACTGGGAACCCAACAACCCGACCGGCAAGCCGCACCTGGTGATCCCCTACACCCTGGACACCAATGACATGCGCTTCACCCAGGTCCAGGGTTTCAACAAGGGCGACGACTTTTTCGAATACCTGAAAGACGCCTTCGACGTGCTGTATGCCGAAGGCGCGGAAGCACCGAAGATGCTCTCCATCGGCCTGCACTGCCGCCTGATTGGCCGCCCGGCGCGCCTGGCCGCCCTCAAGCGCTTTATCGAATACGCCAAGGGCCATGACCAGGTGTGGTTCACCCGCCGCGTCGACATCGCCCGTCACTGGCATGACGTACACCCTTTCCAGGGAGCCGCCAAATGACAGCGTTCCAGACCTTGAAACCCTCGACCCTGAGCCGCGACGAATTCGTCGCAGCCTTCGCCGACATCTACGAACATTCGCCATGGGTGGCCGAAAAGGCCTTCGACCTGGGCCAGGCCCCTTCGATCGACGAGATCGAAACCCTGCACCAGCGCATGAGCGACATCCTGTTGAGCGCCGATCACGCAAGCCAACTGGCCCTGATCAACGCTCACCCGGACCTGGCGGGCAAAGCGGCCGTCCAGGGCCAGTTGACCGAAGCCAGCACTAATGAACAGGCTGGCGCCGGTATTCACCAATGCTCGAGCGACGAGTTTTCGCGCTTCACCGAGCTGAACGACGCCTACAAGGCCAAGTTCAAGTTTCCCTTCATCATGGCGGTAAAAGGCAGCAACCGGCATCAGATCCTCGCCGCGTTTGAAACGCGCATTCACCACTCGGTGGAAGCCGAGTTCAAATGCGCGCTGGCCGAGATCAATAAAATCGCGTTGTTCCGATTACTGACCCTTTAGCAGACCTGGCCCGAGCGATTCATGAACGCCCAGGGCCTGGCGAGCATCCCAAGCCACTTACTTTAAGGCAGACAAGAAGAATGAAAGCGCAACCCGTACCTTTCGAAAAGTTCGTCAACCTGGCCGACGCCCGCCTGGGCACCAAGATCATCTCTGTCACCGATGACTGGTTCGCCGACGCCAACCGTCTGTTCCAGCCGACCCCGGCCGTGTGGAAGGAGGGCGTTTTCGATGACAACGGCAAGTGGATGGACGGCTGGGAGTCGCGCCGCAAGCGCTTCGAAGGCTACGACAGCGCCGTGATCCGCCTGGGCGTACCGGGTTCGATCAAAGGCGTGGACATCGACACTTCATTCTTCACCGGCAACTTCCCGCCATCGGCGTCCCTGGAAGCCTGCTTCCTGGCGTCCGGCGAGCCGGATGACAACACCCAATGGGTTGAAGTGCTGTCGGCGGTGGAGCTGCAAGGCAACAGCCATCACTTCCACGAGATCAACAACGACCAGGCCTTCAGCCACCTGCGTTTCAACATCTACCCGGATGGTGGCGTGGCCCGTCTGCGTGTGTACGGCATTCCGTTCCGCGACTGGTCGGCGGTGGGCGACAACGAACAGGTGGACCTGGCTGCTGCATTGAACGGCGGCCGCGCACTGGCCTGCTCCGATGAACACTTCGGGCGCATGAGCAACATCCTCAACCCGGGCCGTGGCATCAACATGGGCGACGGCTGGGAAACCGCACGTCGTCGTACGCCGGGCAATGACTGGGTGATCGTCGCACTGGGCCACCCGGGCGAGATCGAGAAGATCGTGGTCGACACCCTGCACTTCAAGGGCAACTATCCGGACACTTGCTCGATCCAGGGCGCATTCGTGAAGGGCGGCACCGACAGCCAGATCGAAACCCAATCGCTGTTCTGGCGCGAACTGCTGCCGGCGCAGAAACTGGAAATGCACGCTGAACACACGTTTGCCGAGCAGATCAAGGCGCTGGGCCCGATCACCCACATTCGTCTGAATGTGTTCCCGGATGGTGGTGTGAGCCGCCTGCGGGTTCTCGGTAAGGTCTCGAAGTAACACCCGATCATTCCCACGCTCTGCGTGGGAATGCATACCGTGACGCTCTGCGTCACAAGAGCGGACGCAGAGCGTCCAGGGCGGCGTTCCCACGCAGAGCGTGGGAACGATCCATACACAAGATTAAGAAGACAGCCATGCGCACACTGATGATCGAACCCCTGACCAAAGAAGCCTTCGCCCCTTTCGGAGACGTTATCGAAACCGATGGCAGCGATCACTTCATGATCAACAACGGGTCGACCATGCGCTTTCATAAACTGGCGACGGTTGAAACCGCCACGCCAGAAGATAACGCGATCATCAGCATCTTCCGCGCCGACGCGCAGGACATGCCGCTGACCGTGTGCATGCTGGAACGACACCCGCTGGGCAGCCAGGCTTTCATCCCGCTGCTCGGCAACCCCTTTCTGATCGTGGTCGCGCCACTTGGCGATGAACCTGTATCGGGCTTGGTCCGCGCCTTCGTTACCAACGGCAGGCAGGGCATTAATTACCATCGCGGCGTCTGGCACCACCCGGTGCTGACGATCGAAAAGCGGGATGACTTCCTGGTGGTTGATCGCAGTGGCACAGGCAATAACTGCGATGAGCATTTTTTCAAAGAGGATGAGCGGTTGATCCTCGCCCCCCACCAATAAGAGAAGGTCTGATCACTCGACGACAGAGTGACAGGCGAGAGGTAAAGACTGTGGAAGCACATTTGATGGAATGGCTGAACCTGAGCGTGCGCTGGGTTCACATGATCACTGGCGTCGCCTGGATCGGCGCTTCGTTCTACTTCGTCTGGCTGGAAAACAACCTCAACCGCGTGAACCCCAAGGACGGCCTCGCCGGTGACTTGTGGGCGATCCACGGTGGCGGTATCTACCACCTGGAAAAATACAAACTGGCCCCACCGACCATGCCGGACAACCTGCACTGGTTCAAATGGGAAGCCTACTTCACCTGGATGTCCGGCATCGCGCTGCTGTGCGTGGTGTTCTACGCCAACCCGACCTTGTACCTGCTGGCCCCGGGCAGCAGCCTCAGCGGTCCGGAAGGTGTGTTGCTGGGCCTCGGCTCGCTGCTGGCCGGCTGGTTCATCTACTCCTTTCTCTGCGACTCGGCACTGGGCAAGCGCCCCGCCCTGCTCGGCCTGATCCTGTTCGTGCTGTTGATTGCCGCCGCGTACGGCTTCAGCAAGGTGTTCAGCGGTCGTGGTGCGTACCTGCATGTGGGCGCCGTGATCGGCACCATCATGGTGGGCAACGTGTTCCGCATCATCATGCCGGCCCAACGTGCGCTGGTGGCGGCCATCGCCGAAAACCGCACGCCCGACCCGGCACTGCCGGCCAAGGGTTTGCTGCGTTCGCGCCACAACAACTACTTCACCTTGCCGGTGCTGTTCATCATGATCAGCAACCACTTCCCGAGCACCTACGGCAGCCAATACAACTGGCTGATCCTCGCAGGTATCGCGGTGGCGGCGGTGTTGGTGCGTCACTACTTCAACACCCGTCACAACAGCCAGAAATACGCCTGGACCTTGCCGGTGGGCGCACTGGCAATGATTTGCCTGGCCTACGTGACCGGCCCAAAACCGGTGGCGACTGCACCGGAAGTGGCCAAGGCGCCAGCGGCCATCGAGTACCAGCCGCTGCCGGAAACGGCGTTGGGTGGCGGGCTTAAACCGGCTGCTCCAGTGGCACCGGCACCTGCACCGGCACCTGCCGAAGCAGCACCGGCCCAGGCCTCGATTGATTTTGACAAGGTCCACGGGGTGATCCAGGAGCGCTGCGCGGTGTGCCATTCGGCCAAACCGACAAGCCCGCTGTTCAGCACCGCACCGGCCGGGGTGATGTTTGATACGCCGCAGCAGATCCAGCAAATGGCCCCGCGCATCCAGGCACAGGCCGTGGCCAGCCAGATCATGCCGCTGGGCAATATCACCCAGATGACCCAGCAGGAACGGGACTTGATTGGCACCTGGATCACTCAGGGGGCGCGTACCAACTGACTGATTAACGCAGGACTAGTGTGGGAGCGGGCTTGCTCGCGAATGCGGTGTGTCATTCAACACTTCAGGTGACTGAACCACCGCGTTCGCGAGCAAGCCCGCTCCCACATGGGATCTGCGGTGTGCTTTGACGAATGAGTTCCACCCGGCAATTGAATGCCGAACAACACAACAATAAAAAGATCCGAGGTGTTGCATGTCCCAGCTAGAAACGCAGACTCCTGCCGCGCCCGCCATGGTGCGGCTGCCCCTCTTGCAACTGATTCTGGTAGGCCTGCAACACGTCTTGCTGATGTACGGTGGCGCCGTCGCCGTGCCTTTGATCATCGGCCAGGCCGCGGGCCTGAGCCGTGAAGAAATCGCCTTCCTGATCAACGCCGACCTGCTGGTGGCGGGCATCGCAACCATGGTCCAGTCCTTCGGTATCGGCCCGGTAGGCATTCGTATGCCGGTGATGATGGGCGCCAGTTTCGCCGCTGTCGGCAGCATGGTGGCCATGGCCGGCATGCCCGGCATCGGTCTGCAGGGGATCTTCGGTGCGACCATCGCCGCCGGTTTTTTCGGCATGGTGATCGCGCCGTTCATGTCCAAGGTCGTGCGCTTCTTTCCACCGCTGGTGACCGGTACCGTGATCACCGCCATTGGTCTTTCGCTGTTTCCCGTCGCGGTCAATTGGGCCGGCGGTGGCGCAGCGGCGTCCACGTTTGGCTCACCGATTTACCTGGCGATTGCCGCGCTGGTGCTGGCCACCATCCTGCTGATCAACCGTTTCATGCGCGGCTTCTGGGTGAATATCTCGGTGCTGATCGGCATGGCCCTCGGCTACGGGCTGTGCGGGATGATCGGCATGGTCGACCTCAGCGGCCTGGCGCGCGCCCCGTGGGTGCAAGTGGTGACGCCACTGCATTTCGGCATGCCCAAGTTCGAGTTGGCACCGATCCTGTCGATGTGCCTGGTGGTGGTGATCATCTTCGTCGAGTCCACCGGGATGTTCCTCGCCCTGGGCAAGATCACCGGCCAGGAAGTCACGCCGAAAATGCTCCGCCGTGGCCTGTTGTGTGACGCCGGCGCATCGTTTTTTGCCGGGTTCTTCAACACCTTCACCCACTCCTCGTTCGCGCAGAACATCGGCCTGGTGCAGATGACCGGCGTGCGCTGCCGTTCGGTGACGATCGTGGCCGGCGCGTTCCTGATTGTGCTGAGCCTGCTGCCCAAGGCCGCCTTTTTGGTAGCGTCGATTCCACCCGCAGTGCTGGGCGGGGCGGCGATTGCCATGTTCGGCATGGTGGCAGCCACCGGGATCAAGATCCTCCAGGAAGCCGACATTGCCGACCGTCGTAACCAGTTGCTGGTGGCGGTGAGTATCGGCATGGGATTGATCCCGGTGGTACGTCCCGAATTCTTTGCACAGTTGCCGCTATGGATGAGCCCGATCACTCACAGCGGCATCGCCATGGCCACGATCAGCGCGCTGTCGCTGAACCTGTTATTCAACATCCTGGGTGGCGCCGAACGCGCTGCCCCAAGCGCTCACGCACACCCACATTGATTCCTGCGTCACAACAAAAACAATAACGATCAGGGAACACACCATGTACGCCATTCACCCGGGGCCGGCCACGCGCCGTGCCCCATTCTCGCCCCGCGCGCTCTTTAACGGCGCACTTGAGCACAGGCCTGGGAGTCAGTATTCTCGGCGCCCGCTCAAATCGACTCAAAAAAAAACAGCGAATGTAAAAGCTGACTGCAAGGCCAACTTATCCCGGCCCCACGTCCGCAGCCAACGTGTGCAAAAACTCTCCGAATTCGACTGTGTTCATCACAGCCGACGGGGATTTTTTGGCTTTTTAAACACCTTGGCGCAGCTCTTGCTAAAAGCATCAAAGCTGACCGAACAGACGATTTTTGCGGCAAGCCAAAAGACGCCACACCAGAGCGTCCGCTTAGAAAAAAAACCAGAAACCTTTACCTCGGGAGCAACCGAATGAAACGTACCGTGAACAGCCTGATGCTGGCAGGATCCCTGCTGGCCGGGGGCCAGGCCATGGCCGGTGATCTGCTGCAGTGGCAGAACAACAGCCTGACTTATCTGTGGGGCAAGAACTTCACTGTTAACCCGCAGATCCAGCAAACCGTGACCTTCGAACACGCCGATGCGTGGAAGTACGGCGACAACTTCTTCTTCCTCGACCGCATCTTTTACAACGGCAAGGAAGACGGCAATGTCGGCCCAAGTACTTACTACGGCGAGTTCAGCCCACGCTTGTCGTTCGGCAAGATTTTCGACAAGGACTTGTCGTTCGGTCCGATCAAGGACGTGTTGCTGGCGTTCACTTACGAGTTCGGCGAAGGCGACAACGAGTCGTACTTGCTCGGCCCGGGCTTCGACCTGGCAATCCCTGGTTTCGACTACTTCCAGCTGAACTTCTACCAGCGCCAGACCGAAGGCAATCGCCCGGGTGACGGCGTATGGCAGATCACACCGGTGTGGTCGTACACGATCCCGGTGGGCAACTCCAATGTGCTGATCGACGGCTTCATGGACTGGGTGGTGGATAACGACAAGAACGCCCGCGGCACTTACCACGCCAACCTGCACTTCAACCCGCAGATCAAATATGACCTGGGCAAGGCGTTGCATTGGGGCGAGAAGCAGTTGTATGTCGGTATCGAATACGACTACTGGAAGAACAAGTACGGGATCCAGGACAGCGGCGCGTTCGAGACCAACCAGGACACTGCGAGCCTGTTGGTGAAGTACCACTTCTAACCACACCGCCTATCCTCTGTATGTGGGAGCGGGCTTGCTCGCGAATACGGTGGGTCAGTCAATACATCTGGCGACTGACACACCGCATTCGCGAGCAAGCCCGCTCCCACATTCAGTCCGGTGTCAGGCCTAGAAACCGCTGCAACTCTTCGCGCTTGGCCAGCGCATCCCGCCTTCCCAATTCGATCAATTCGCTGCAATACCCCGCCTCGAACAGCAGGTAGCTGAGCACACCCGCGCCACTGGTTTTGGTCGCCCCCGGCCCGCGCAGAAACAGGCGCAATGCCGCCGGCAATTCCTGGCGGTGACGTGCCGCGATTTCGTCGATTGGCTGACTGGGAGCGATCACCAATACTTCCACTGGCGCCAAACCTTGTATCGCCGCGTTGGCCGGCAACACGTGGCTGAACTGGTTCAGGCGCTCAAGCAATTCGATATCGCTTTCCAGGCTGTCGATGAACGTGCTGTTGAGCATGTGCCCGCCGATCTGCGCCAACGTCGGCTCCTGGCCGGTGAAGGTGCGCGCCGGGTTCGATGGATCGTTGCCACGCGGGTTGCCACTGACCCCCACCACCAGCACGCGGCTGGCGCCCAGGTGCAACGCAGGACTGATCGGCGCCGACTGGCGCACCGCCCCGTCACCAAAATATTCCTGCCCGAGTTTGACCGGCGCAAACAGCAACGGAATCGCCGAGCTGGCCAGCAAATGTTCAACGGTCAATTGGGTGGGAATGCCGATGCGCCGATGCCGCAACCAGGCATCGATGGTGCCGCCGCCCTGATAGAAGGTCACGGCTTGCCCGGACTCGTATCCGAACGCGGTCACCGCCACAGCATGAAGGTGTTTCTCGCGGATCGACTGCGCGATGCCTTCCAGGTGCAGTTTGTCGCGCAACAAGTCCCGCAGCGGCGAACTGTTGAGCAGCGCCACTGGCACCTGCGCCCCCATCCCCAGCAGGCTGTGGATAAGGAATCGACTCGCCTGGCTGATCACCCCGGGCCAGTCGCTGCGCAGCACCAGGTGGCTGCGAAAGCCCTGCCAGAAGGCGGTCAGGCGCTGGATGGCGGCGGTAAAGTCCATGGCGCCACTGGCCAGGCTCACCGCATTGATCGCCCCGGCCGAGGTGCCGACGATCACCGGAAACGGATTGGCCGCGCCCGGCGGCAACAGCTCGGCTATCGCCGCCAGTACCCCCACCTGATAGGCGGCCCGCGCCCCGCCGCCGGAAAGAATCAAGCCTGTGACCGGTTCAGCTGGACGCATTGCATCACTCCATGGTGCTTGGGGACTTCAGATCAACGGCGGCGTTTTTCATACAGTTTAGGTTCACCTGGCGGCCGGCTCTTGAAGCGGCGGTGCGTCCACAGGTATTGCTCGGGGCATTCACGCACGGAGGCTTCGACCCACTGGTTGATGCGCAGGCAATCGATCTCGTCGGTTTCACCGGGGAAGTCGGTCAGCGGCGGATGGATCACCAGGCGATAACCGCTGCCGTCGGCCAGGCGTTCCTGGGTGAACGGCACCACCAGTGCCTTGCCCAGGCGGGCGAACTTGCTGGTGGCGGTCACGGTGGCGGCCTGAATGCCGAACAATGGCACGAAGATACTTTGCTTGGCGCCGTAGTCCTGGTCCGGTGCGTACCAGATCGCACGACCGGCCCGCAGCAGCTTGAGCATGCCGCGCACGTCTTCGCGCTCTACGGCCAGGGAGTCGAGGTTGTGCCGCTCGCGGCCACGGCGCTGGACGAAATCGAACAAGGGGTTGCCGTGCTCGCGGTACATGCCGTCGATGGTGTGCTTCTGCCCGAGCAAGGCGGCGCCGATTTCCAGGGTGGTGAAATGCAGGGCCATGAGGATCACGCCCTTGCCTTCCAGTTGCGCCTGCTTGAGGTGCTCCAGCCCTTCGACATGGGCCAGGCGCGCCAGGCGCGGCTTGGACCACCACCAGCTCATGGCCATCTCGAAGAACGCGATGCCGGTGGAGGCAAAGTTTTCCTTGAGCAAATGTTTACGCTCTTTAGCGGACTTTTCCGGGAAGCACAGTTCCAGGTTTCGTGCGGCGATACGTCGACGTTCACCGGCCACCCGGTACATTCCCGCCCCCAAGGCACGGCCAATCCCCAGTAAAGCCCGGTACGGCAACTGCACAATCAGCCACAGCAAACCCAGCCCCAGCCATAACAGCCAGAAGCGCGGATGAAAAAATACAGCTCGAAAACGCGGGCGATCCATTCAAGATTCCGGTAAAGACAACGGCCGCGCATTCTACAACGGTTCGACCCGGCTTGCGGCTAGCGGATGTTCTCGTTATAAGTCTCGACACTTTTCGTGACAAGCCGCTTTGCCGACCATGAGCCAAACCGAACCGCTAGACCAAGATCCCGTGTTCCAGTTGAAAGGCAGCATGCTCGCCATTACCGTGCTGGAACTGGCCCGCAACGACCTTGATGCCCTGGACCGCCAGCTCGCCGCCAAGGTCGCCCTGGCGCCGAACTTCTTCAACAATGCACCGCTGGTGCTGGCCCTGGACAAGCTCCCGGCCGGCCAGGGCGCGGTCGACCTGCCCGGGCTGATGCGCGTGTGCCGCCAGCATGGCCTGCGCACCCTGGCGATCCGTGCCAGCCGGATCGAAGACATTGCTGCGGCAATCGCTATTGAACTGCCAGTACTGCCGCCGTCGGGTGCCCGCGAGCGTCCGCTCGACCCGTTGGTCGGCGAAGAGAAGAAAAAACCGGAGAAACCGCCGGAGCCGACGATCAAGCCGACAAAGATCATCACCTCTCCCGTACGGGGCGGGCAGCAGATTTACGCCCAGGGTGGCGACCTTGTCGTCATCGCCCCGGTCAGCCCGGGGGCGGAACTTCTCGCCGATGGAAACATCCATGTATACGGCCCCATGCGTGGTCGTGCCCTGGCCGGCATAAAAGGTGACACCAAGGCCCGTATTTTTTGCCAGCAGTTGACCGCTGAGCTAGTGTCCATCGCAGGCCAGTACAAGGTTTCGGAAGATTTGCGCCGCGATCCGCTGTGGGGGGCCGGGGTACAAGTCAGCCTGTCGGGCGATGTGTTGAACATCGTTCGTCTTTAACGGATACTGCCGCATTTTCCAAGCATCTCTGGACTCTGATAGCACAGCGAAAACGGCAAAACTTGTGTAGGAATAATTTTAAGGTGGGGTTTGCCCAGGCAAACCGTGCTTTCTCCTACAAGAGCTGCCCGCCTGCAGCGAGTGACAAGAGATGTTTTTCAGGGACTAAAAAGTCCTTTTTCCTTAGGGGTGAAACACCTTGGCCAAGATTCTCGTGGTTACATCCGGCAAGGGTGGTGTGGGTAAGACCACCACCAGCGCCGCTATCGGTACCGGCCTCGCTCTGCGCGGCCACAAGACAGTTATCGTCGACTTCGACGTCGGCTTGCGTAACCTCGACCTGATCATGGGCTGTGAACGCCGCGTGGTTTACGACTTCGTCAACGTCGTCAATGGCGAAGCCAACCTGCAACAGGCCCTGATCAAGGACAAGCGCCTTGAGAACCTGTATGTACTGGCCGCCAGCCAGACCCGCGACAAAGACGCGCTGACCAAGGAAGGCGTGGGCAAGGTCCTCGCCGAACTGAAGGAAACCTTCGAATACGTGGTGTGCGATTCCCCGGCGGGTATCGAGACCGGTGCTCACCTGGCGATGTACTTCGCCGACGAAGCCATCGTCGTGACCAACCCTGAAGTCTCCTCGGTACGTGACTCGGACCGCATGCTCGGCCTGCTGGCCAGCAAGTCCCAGCGCGCCGAGAAAGGTGAAGATCCGATCAAGGAACACCTGCTGCTGACCCGCTACAACCCTGAGCGCGTCAGCAATGGCGAAATGCTCGGCGTTGAAGACGTGAAGGAAATCCTCGCCGTGACCCTGCTGGGTGTGATCCCGGAATCCCAGGCCGTCCTGAAGGCATCCAACCAAGGTGTGCCGGTGATTCTTGACGACCAGAGCGACGCCGGCCAGGCGTACAGCGATGCGGTAGATCGCTTGCTGGGCAAGACCGTGGAACATCGCTTCCTCGATGTTAAGAAGAAGGGATTCTTCGAGCGTATCTTTGGAGGCAACTAAACAATGAAATTTCTCGACTTCTTTCGCGCCAACAAAAAGCCAAGTACCGCGTCGGTAGCGAAAGAGCGTCTACAGATCATCGTGGCGCACGAACGCGGCCAACGCAGCACCCCGGATTACCTGCCAGCCCTGCAGAAGGAACTGGTGGAAGTGATCCGCAAGTACGTCAACATCGGTAACGATGACGTGCATGTCGCCCTGGAAAATGACGGCAGCTGCTCGATTCTGGAACTCAATATCACCCTGCCTGATCGTTGATCGAAAAGGCGGTCGCCACGGCGGCTCGGTTACCTGGCTCCCCTCACGGGGCCGGGTGAGCGAGCCGCCGTTGGCGTTTGTTACGAGGCTGTTTTAATGCCGTTGTCCAATGTCCATATCCTTCATCAGGACGCTGCTGTCCTGGTGGTGAACAAGCCTACCCTGCTGCTCTCGGTGCCCGGTCGCGCCGACGACAACAAGGACTGCCTGATCACCCGCCTGCAGGAAAACGGCTACCCTGAAGCCCGCATCGTCCATCGCCTGGACTGGGAAACGTCCGGGATCATCCTGCTGGCCCGAGACGCGGATACCCACCGTGAACTGTCCCGCCAGTTTCATGACCGGGAAACCGAAAAGGCCTACACCGCACTCTGCTGGGGCCAACCGGAACTGGACAGCGGCAGCATCGACTTGCCCTTGCGCTACGACCCACCGACCAAGCCACGGCACGTGGTGGACCACGAGTTCGGCAAGAACGCGCTGACCTTCTGGAAAGTCCTGGAGCGTTGCGGCGACTGGTGTCGGGTTGAGCTGACACCGATCACCGGCCGCTCCCATCAACTGCGCGTGCATATGCTGTCCATCGGGCATCCGTTGCTGGGCGATGGCTTGTATGCCCACGAACAGGCCTTGGCTGCCTGGCCACGTCTGTGCCTGCACGCCAGCATGCTGAGCTTCACCCATCCCCAGAGCGGCGAGCGTCTGCGCTTCGAGTGCCCCGCGCCGTTTTAACCTGTAAACGCAATTAAAATGTGGGAGCGGGCTTGCTCGCGAATGCGGTGGATCAGTTAGCCCATTCGGCGACTGACACACCGCATTCGCGAGCAAGCCCGCTCCCACATTTGTTCTGTGCACTTATCCCGTCGGACGGTAAACTCGCGCCATTGCTGTCTGGAGCTACTTATGCGCGAAGAGTTGAACCAAGGCCTGATCGACTTCCTCAAGGCCTCCCCTACCCCGTTCCATGCCACCGCCGCCCTTGCACAGCGCCTGGAAGCGGCCGGTTTCCAGCGTCTTGACGAGCGCGAGACCTGGACCACCGAGGCCAACGGGCGCTACTACGTGACCCGCAACGACTCCTCGATCATCGCCTTCAAGCTCGGCCGCCACTCGCCCCTGCAAGGCGGCATCCGCCTGGTCGGCGCCCACACCGACAGCCCGTGCCTGCGGGTCAAGCCACAGCCTGAACTGCAACGCCAGGGCTTCTGGCAACTGGGTGTGGAAGTGTACGGCGGCGCGCTGCTGGCGCCGTGGTTCGACCGCGATCTGTCCCTGGCCGGCCGCGTCACTTTCCGCCGCGACGGCAAGGTCGAAAGCCAGCTGATCGACTTCAAGCTGCCCATCGCGATCATCCCCAACCTGGCCATTCACCTGAACCGTGAAGCCAACCAGGGTTGGGCGATCAATGCCCAGACCGAACTGCCGCCGATCCTTGCGCAGTTCGCCGGTGACGAGCGCGTAGACTTCCGCGCAGTGCTGACCGAGCAACTGGCTCGTGAACACGGGTTGAACGCCGATGTGGTGCTCGACTATGAGCTGAGCTTCTATGACACCCAGAGCGCGGCCGTGATCGGCCTCAATGGCGACTTTATCGCCGGTGCCCGCCTCGACAACCTGCTGTCGTGCTACGCCGGCCTGCAAGCCCTGCTCACCGCCGAAACCGATGAAACCTGCGTGCTGGTATGCAACGACCACGAAGAAGTCGGCTCGTGCTCCGCCTGCGGTGCCGACGGCCCGATGCTGGAGCAGACCCTGCGTCGCCTGCTGCCCGAGGGTGATGAATTCGTACGCACTATCCAGAAGTCGCTGTTGGTGTCTGCCGACAACGCCCACGGCGTGCACCCCAACTACGCCGAGAAGCACGACGCCAACCACGGCCCGAAACTCAATGCCGGCCCGGTGATCAAGGTCAACAGCAACCAGCGCTACGCCACCAACAGCGAAACCGCCGGGTTCTTCCGCCACCTGTGCATGGCCGAAGAAGTGCCGGTGCAAAGCTTTGTGGTACGCAGCGACATGGGTTGCGGCTCGACCATCGGCCCGATCACCGCCAGCCACCTGGGCGTGCGCACCGTGGATATCGGCTTGCCGACGTTTGCGATGCACTCGATTCGCGAGCTGTGCGGCAGCCACGACCTGGCGCACCTGGTGAAGGTGTTGAGTGCGTTTTACGCGAGTCGCGACTTGCCGTAATTGCAGGATGAACACAAATCAAATGTGGGAGCGGGCTTGCTCGCGAATGCAGAGGGTCAGTCAATACATCGGGTGACTGATCCACCGCTTTCGCGAGCAAGCCCGCTCCCACATTTTGATCTTCATTGTTTGATAGATCGGGCTCAGTTCAACACTTCACTCAGCGGAATGAAGTTGACCCGGTCACCGATCTCCAGCGTCGTCCCCTCCAGCACTTCTACCAAACCTTCGGCCCACGCCGCGCTACGCAGCACACCCGAGCTCTGGTTGCGGTAGATGATCGCCTTGCCCTGCTCCAGCCGCCCGCGCAAATACTCGCGGCGATTCCCCGGCTTGGGCCAGACAAATCCCACGGGCACTTCAATGCGCAGCGGCTGCACGTCTTCCACGCCCTGGCGGCGCAACAGGTAAGGCCGCGCCAGCAAGGCAAAGGTCACCAGCGTCGACGCCGGATTGCCCGGCAAACCGATCACCGGTACACCACGGAAATGCCCGAACGTCAGCGGCTTGCCCGGCTTGATCGCCAGCTTCCACAGCGCCAGCTCCCCTTCTTCCCGCAGCGCAATCCCGAGAAAATCCGCCTCCCCCACCGACACACCGCCGGTGGACAGAATCAGGTCTACCGAGCCCAATGCGCCCAGGCGTTCGCGGGTTTGTTCCAGGTCGTCCGGCAGGATCCCGGCATCCACCACTTCGCAGCCCAGGCGCTCCAGCCAGCTGCACAGCACCCGGCGATTACTGTTGTAGATCTGCCCGGGGCCCAGCGGCAGGCCCGGCTCGATCAACTCGTCGCCGGTGGACAGCACAGCCACGCGGGCGCGTCGTACCACCTCCAGCCGATCACGACCCAGCGAAGCCGCCAGGCCCAACTCGATCGGGCCCAGGCGTGTACCTGCTGGCAACACCCACTCGCCCACCGTGGTTTCCTGGCCTTGGGGACGGATGTTTTGATCCACCTGCAACGCTTCGGTGAAGTTCACCCGCTGATCGGCATGGACCACGGCGTTTTCCTGCATCTCGACGCAGTCCGCGCCCTCCGGTACCGGGGCTCCGGTGAAGATCCGCGCGCAGGTACCGGCAGCCAAGGGCTCGGGTGCCGTGCCCGCAAAAATGCGCTGGCTGACTACCAGTGGCTCACCGGTCCAGTCCGCCAGGCGCAGGGCGTATCCGTCCATGGCGCTGTTGGGCCAGGGCGGCAAGTCCAGCGTGGAGATCAACGCCTGGGCCAGCACCCGACCATCACACTCGGCCAGCGGCAACGTTTCCGGCTCGCGAATCGGCGCTGCCTCGGCCATCGCCAGCAATTGTTCGAGAGCGTCTTCCACCGGCATCAACGCGCCGGTCTTGCCCGGCTTACCCACGGGATTCACAGGGCTCGGCCTGTTTCAAATGCGGGACGAAGTTGCACGGGCGGTGACGGTTATCCAGTTGCTCGGCGAGAATCCCGTCCCAACCGGTGCGCACCGCGTTGGTGGAGCCCGGCAGGCAGCACACCAGTGTGCCGTTGGCCAGGCCGGCCAGGGCACGGGATTGCACGGTGGAGGTGCCGATATCGGCCACGGAGATTTGCCGGAACAGTTCGCCGAAACCATCCACCTGTTTATCCAGCAGGCAGCTCACCGCTTCCGGGGTGCTGTCGCGGCCGGTGAAGCCGGTGCCGCCGGTGATCAACACCACCTGCACCACGTCTTCGGCAATCCAGTGCGCCACTTGCGCACGGATTTTGTACAGATCATCTTTAAGCAAAACTCGCTCGGCCAGCAGGTGACCGGCGGCGGTCAGGCGGTCGACGAAGACCTGGCCCGAGGTGTCGGTTTCCAGGGTGCGGGTGTCGCTGACCGTCAATACAGCGATATTCAGGGGTACAAAGGGCGCATCAGCCTTGGCTTTCATGGCTCGGTCCGGTTGTCGAAGGAACAGCCCGATGTTATATCACAGCCCCCCATTTCACTGCCCGCAGGAGCCGTCATGCCAAGCCGTTCTTCCCCACTGCCCTGCTCGATCCTTTTGCTGGCCGGCGGTCGTGGCCAGCGCATGGGCGGCCTCGACAAGGGCCTGCTGGACTGGCACGGGCAGCCGCTGATCGCGCACCTGCATCGCCTGGTGCGGCCGTTGACCGACGACCTGATCATCTCCTGCAATCGCAATCAGGCGCAGTACGCGGCCTACGCCGACCGATTGGTCTGCGATGACAGCCCCGACTTTCCAGGGCCACTGGCCGGCATTCGCGCGGGACTGGCGGTGGCGCAGCATGGGCATCTGCTGGTATTGCCGTGCGATGTGCCGCAGATCGATGCACGATTGCTCGCCGACCTGCGCAGCACGGCGCAGCAAAACCCGTTGCTGCCGGTGATGGTGCGCCACGGCGATTTCTGGGAACCGCTGCTCTGCGTGATCCCCACTTCGCTGCGCGAGCCCTTCGAACGGGCCTGGGCAGCCGGCGAGCGCAGCCCGCGCCAGATCATGCAGGCGCTGGGGGCCAAGGCCCTGGATTGCCCCGCCGACGATCCGCGCCTGGCCAACCTCAATACACCGGAGTTGTTGCACCGCCCGCCCAGCGTGTCAGAATGAGCGTCGAACAAGGAACTTTGCCGACGTTACACACGTCACAAGGTCAGTACTCAACAAAGCATTCTCTCGGAGACAAACTCATGACTCAACGGACCATCGCCGCTCTCATGCTTGCACTGGGCCTCGCTACCCTTGCCGGTTGCGCCTCGCCGACAGTGATCACCCTGAATGACGGTCGCGAAATCCAGGCCGTCGACACTCCTAAATTCGACAAGTCCACCGGCTTCTACGAATTCGAACAGCTGGATGGCAAGCGCACCCAGATCAACAAGGATCAGGTTCGCACCGTTAAAGACCTGTAAGTCTTAACGCCAGATACAAAAAAGCCCGCGTAATGCGGGCTTTTTCGTTGCTGGGATTTACCAGTCCAGGCTGATCTCGCTGCGAAAGTCGCGCTCAAGGCCGGTGACCGGGTCGATGAAACGCACCCCCTGGGCCAGCAGCTTGAGCGGGTTGGCGTAGTCGTCCTCGGCATCCTTGATAACGTCGGGGTAGAACGGATCGTTGCAGATACTCGCGCCCAGGGCCGTCATGTGCACCCGCAACTGATGCTTCTTGCCGGTCACCGGAAACAGGCCATAGCGCCACAGGTCGCCATTCTTTTCCCGCACCTCGACCGCCGTCTCGGTGTTGCTCGCCCCCTCGCCTTCCTGCATGCGAAAGAACGGCTCGCCATCCACCAGCCGGCTTTTGTGCACCAGCGGAAAGGTCAGCCCAGGCAATGCAGGGGCAATGGCTTCGTAGAACTTGTCGATCTTGCGCGTGGGAAACAGCTGTTGATACGCCGAGCGCGTCTGGGGGTTGGCCGAAAACAGCACCAGCCCTGCGGTATGCCGATCAATGCGATGCAGCGGCACCAGCGCCGGGTTGTCCAGGCGACGGATCAAACGCCGCAACAGGGTCTGCTCGACGTATTCACCGGCAGGCGTGACCGGCAGGAAATGCGGCTTGTCGGCTACCACCAGGTGTTCATCGGCGTACAGGATCGTCTCCTGCACCGGGATTACTTTCTCGTTCGGTACTTCGCGAAAGTAGTAGATGCACAGGCCTTCGCGGTAGGCGAGGTCCTGATTGATGGGAGTGCCATTGATGTCCAGCACCCTGCCCCGGGCGATGCGGTCCAGCCATTGCTCACGGCTGATGGCCTGGAAGTGCTCACACAGGCAATCCAGCACGGTGGCCCAGGCGCCTGGCGGCAGGTACAAGGTGCTGGCTTGGTGCTGGGCAGCGGAAAAAACGGACATGGCAGGCTCAAGACGTGGACATACAGGCGCACATTATCCCGCATGCACCCGGATCAGGCCCAGCACAGATTCAGGCCTTGGCCAATTCCACGCGCAACACCGGTGAAGCACTGGCCGCCTCGGTGAACTCCTTGAGCCAGCGCAGCACATCCACCGCTTCCCAGCGGCCCGGGTCGTAAAGCGCATACAGCAAGCCCTGGTAACCCACCACATCCAGCTGCTTGTGATAACCCGCGCGCTGGAACAGCGCCTCGATCTCGGCAAAGCAGGTGTTGAAATGCACTTTGTTAAACGGCGTCTTGCCTTCCGTGACTAGGCCATCGAGGCGCAGCTCGTTCACCGCGTCGCGCACGACGTCGGCGGACATGCGATTGACGCTGCTTTTCAGTTGTTCAACATTCACCACGGGCGTTCCCTCTCATTCAATCGCTGTACAAACATACAGTAACCGAATAATCGGGAACTCGCCATCGCCGAGTGCTAGCTAAGAAAGTTCACTATCTGCGCTTCGTCGAACGGCCACTCCAGCTCCGCGCCCGTGTCTACCCGGCGCAGCACCGGAATACGCAGGCCGTAGGCTTCATACAGGGCCTCGGAATCGGCGATATCCACCAACTCCACCAGCAGGCCGTGTTCGACCAACGGCATGATTTCGGCTTCGGCAATCTCACACAGATGGCAGCCCAGGGTGCCGAACAACTGACATTCAGGAAGCATGGCAAAGGGTCCGAGAAGAATCAGGCACCTATTCTAACAGCGTCGGGACACTGCAAAAGCCTGACCCAGATCAGCATGGCGTATAACTGATTCAGTGACTCTCGCGACTTTTTTCCCGTAATACCTGCAATGGAGCTGCATGTGTTTGCCAACCTGCTGATTATCCTGGCCTCCTCCCTGGTGGTGATTGCGCTGTTTCGTCGCCTGCAACTGCCGCCAGTGCTGGGCTATCTGTGTGTTGGCCTGGCCGTGGGCCCCACCGCCCTCGACTGGGTCAATGACAGCGAAGAGTTGCCAGACCTTGCCGAACTGGGTGTGGTGTTCCTGCTGTTTTCCCTGGGCCTGGAATTCTCCCTGAGCAAAATGCTCAGCCTGCGCCGGGTGGTGTTTGGCTTGGGCAGCCTGCAGGTACTGTGCTGCGGGTTGCTGCTGGGCGGTTTGCTGGCACTGTTCGGCCTGTCGCCGACCACCGCGCTGTTGCTCGGTGCGGGACTGGCACTGTCGTCCACCGCCATCGTCAGCAAGGAGCTGACCAGCCTCGGCGAAATCTTCAGCAGCCATGGCCAGAATGCGATTGGGGTATTGCTGTTCCAGGATGTAGTGGCCGTATTGCTGCTGACCCTCGTGCCAGTGTTCGCCGGTAACAGCGAGCAAGCCTGGTACTGGGCATTGCCACTGACCCTGGGCAAAACCGTGGTGCTGTTCCTCGGCCTGCTGCTGGCCAGCCGCTGGTTGCTGCCGCGTTTGTTCCGTGAGGTGGCGGCGTCCCATTCGGCCGAATTGTTCGTGCTGCTGGCACTGGTGATCGTACTGCTCACCGCCTGGCTGACCCACTTGCTGGGCCTGTCCCCGGCACTCGGTGCGTTTCTCGCCGGCATGCTGCTGGGGGAAAGCCATTACCGCCATCAGATCGAAGCCGATATCCGGCCGTTTCGCGACATCCTGCTAGGACTGTTTTTTGTCAGCATCGGCATGCTGATCGACCTGCAACTGTTCGTCAGTCATAGCCTGTTGATTCTCGGCCTGACCCTCACGCTGATGTTGATCAAAGGCTGTGTGGTCGCGCTATTGGTGCAACTGCGCGGCAGCGACGGTGAAACCGCCTGGCGCAGCGGCCTGGCGCTGGCCCAGGGCGGCGAGTTCTGTTTCGCCTTGATGGCGCAAATGCAGCAAAGCCGCCTGATGCCCGCCGACATCAGCGGCCTGCTGCTGGCTGCCACCTTCTGCTCGATGCTATTGACTCCGCTGTTGCTCAGGGCTGCACCCGCGATTGCCCTGCGCCTGCACCGCAAGCCCAACCAGCAAGTACAGCTTGAAGAGATTACGGCCCTGAATGCCGAGCTGCGCGACCACGCGGTGATCTGCGGCTACGGCCGGGTTGGCCAGTCCATCGGGCGCTTCCTGCACCGTGAACAACAGGCGTTCATTGCCCTTGATGACGACCCGGAGCGAGTCCAGGAAGCGTCTACCGAAGACAGCGCCGTGCATTACGGCGACTGCCGCCGTGGCGCCCTGCTCAGCGCGGTCGGCCTGGAACGTGCGCGCCTGGTGGTGATCGCGGTGGACAACAGCGACGTCGCCCTGGCCGTGCTCAACGAAGCGCGGCGGATCAACCTGACCGTGCCGATCCTGGTACGCACCCGCGACGACAGTCAGCTGGCCGAACTGAAAGCCGCCGGCGCCACTGAAGTGGTGCCCGAGTTGCTGGAGTCGAGCCTGATGCTCGCCTCCCATGCGTTGATCCTGCTGGGGTTGTCGGAGCAGCAGGTGCAAGGCCGTGTCGATGAAGTGCGCCAGAGCCGGTATCGGCTGTTACATGGCTGCAACCAGAACGAAGGGGACGCGCCCCTCAATCCTGACTGACCGCGCCAATCTTGTGGATCGACAAATCCGCGCCGTAATACTCCTCTTCCTGACTCAAGCGCAGGCCATGCACGCGTTTGATCACGCCATATACCAGGAAGCCACCGGCCAGCGCCACCACCACACCCAGCGCGGTGCCGATCAACTGGCTGATCAGACTGACGCCGCCCAAACCGCCCAGGGCGGTCTGGCCGAAGATCCCGCAGGCAATCCCGCCCCACACGCCGCACAGCCCGTGCAACGGCCATACACCCAGCACATCGTCGATTTTCCAGCGATCCTGGGCGGCAATGAAGAACCAGACGAACAAGCCGCCCGCCACCACGCCGGTCACCAACGCGCCCACCGGGTGCATAAGGTCGGAACCGGCACAGATCGCCACCAACCCGGCCAATGGACCGTTGTGCAAGAAGCCTGGGTCGTTACGGCCGATCACCAATGCCGCTACCGTGCCACCGACCATCGCCATCAACGAATTGACCGCCACCAGCCCGCTGACCCCGGACAGGGTTTGCGCACTCATGACGTTGAAGCCGAACCAGCCGACGATCAAGATCCACGAGCCCAACGCGAGAAATGGAATGCTCGACGGCGCGAACGCCACCAGGCGCCCTTCCCGATAACGCCCCTGCCTTGGCCCCAGCAACAGCACCGCCGCCAGCGCCAGCCAGCCGCCCATGGCGTGCACCACGACGCTGCCGGCAAAGTCATGGAAGCTGGCGCCGAAGGTGGCCAGCAACCAGGCTTGCAGGCCGTAGTTGCCGTTCCACACCATGCCTTCGAAAAACGGGTAGATGAAGGCTACGATCAACGCAGTGGCACACAGTTGCGGAACAAACCGTGCACGCTCGGCGATTCCCCCGGAAATGATCGCCGGGATCGCCGCCGCGAAGGTCAGCAGGAAGAAGAACTTCACCAGGCCGTAGCCGTGGTCGGCGCTGATCACCGCCGCCGGTTGCATGAAGGTCACGCCGTAGGAGATCCAATAGCCTATAAAGAAATAGGCCAGTGTTGAAATCGCGAAGTCACTGAGGATTTTCGACAGGGCATTGACCTGGTTCTTCTGGCGCACCGTGCCGACTTCCAGGAAGGCAAAGCCGGCGTGCATGGCCAGGACCATGACCGCACCAATCAGAATGAACAGCGTGTTGGAGCTGTGGACGAGGGTGTCCACCGCGCTTTGCAAATTTTCCATGGAGGATGGCAGGCCTGCACATGCAGAAAAAAGCACCAAAGCAGTTCATGACCTTCATGATGCGCACTAAATTGGCACCAGCGGTCCGACCCTCGTTTGAGGCCGTGAACCGCTTTGGCGCAGCGATCATTGAAAAAGGCAGAATCCGACAGGGTTTTTCCGCGAGTTTTTAGTTATTTAGGGTAAGGTTTTTCAGGGTTTGAGCCCCAACCGCCCGGATTCAGCGCAAGGCCCCGGGCCTGCGCACCAAGGCAAAGCAAAAGCTGTACCAGACAATTGCAGTGAACCTTCACCGACACCGGTGACTCGAAACCAGAAGTAAACAGACCAGCCACTCACGGAGATAACCATGGCCAGAAAAACGGCAAAGACTGCTCAAGAAATACTGATGGCGGATTTTCAAACCCTGGTCAGCGATACCGAGAAGCTGCTGGACGACACGGCGATCCTCGCCGGTGACCAGGCTGACGAGCTTCGCAGCAAGATTCACGAAAGCCTGCTCAAGGCCCGTGAAACCCTGCAACTGACCGAAGACTCCCTGCGCGAACGCGGCCAGGCGGCGGTCACGGCCACTGAAGACTATGTGCAGGCCAACCCCTGGCAGTCCGTCGGCATTGCGGCCGGCGTGGGCTTTTTGATCGGCCTGCTGGCTACAAGGCGCTAATCATGTCTATCGGCGAATCCGGCTCGTCCACGGGCCCAAGTTCTACTTCACGGCGCCTGGGCGCGGCTGTTCTGGGTTTGCTGCACAGCCATGTCGAGCTGTTCGGCATCGAGTTGCAGGAGCAGAAAGCCCGCACCGTCAGCCTGTTGCTGTTCGCCGGCCTGGCGCTGGTGTTTGCCTTGCTGTTGCTGGTGGGTTTGTCGGCGCTGGTGATGATCCTGGTGTGGGATACCTACCGTCTGACCGGGATTATCAGCCTGTGTGTGTTCTACATACTGGCCGCAGCATTCTGCGGGTTGCGCCTGAAGGCGGCGGTGTTCGATGAGTCCACGCCGTTCCACGCCACCCTCGAAGAGCTGGCCAACGACCGGGAGCGCCTGCTGCCATGAGCATGACTGAATTGCCGCAAAACACTTCCCGGCGAGAAATGCGCAAGGCGTTGATCCGCCTGCGCATGGAAATGCACCGCCAGGAAATCCGTCACGAGTCCCAGCAACTGATGCTGCCGCTGCAAAAGGTCCGCAACATGGGCCAGAGCTGGCAGGACGGTTTTGGCATCAAGCACGCGCCGCTGTGGGGCGTGGGCGTGGTGACGCTGCTGGGGTTTCTCACCGGCAAAGGCGCCAAGGGCGGCGGAATCGGCACCATGACCCGCCTGGTGCGGCTGGGTGCCGGCCTGATCCCGCTGATCAAACTGGCCATGCAAGGTGCTTCGCGCAAAAGTTGAGCGTGCTGGCTGCATTCTTGCAAACAGATCAGGCCCGGCCCTCTCCATTGAGGGCCGGGCCTTTTTTATTTCCGGTCTTTTAAGGAGGCCCCGTGATCGACGGGCAACCGCTCGCCTGCTTCCAGCCATTCATCGACACCGCCACCGGCCGCATCGCCGGCGTAGAAGCCCTGGGCCGCCTACGCCAGGCGAATGGCCAACTGCGCTCGGTGGGTCCGCTGTTCGCCGACCCGCGCACGCCCTCGGTGGCCTTGCGCCGCCTGGACCGGCAGATCCGTGACAATGCCCTGAGCCGCCTGCATGAAGCCCCGCAGGAGTGGTTCCTCAGCCTGAATATCTCGCCACGCTGGATCACCCGCCTGCGCCCGGGCCAGGCACTGCCGAGCCTGAAGCAATTGCAACTGCATAACGTCGACCCGCGCCGCATCGTGTTCGAGATCACTGAACTGGGCGGCGATATCCTGCGCCTGGCCGAAGTCGTCGAGCGCTACCGCGAGGCCGGCGCGCGGATTGCCATTGATGACTTCGGCGCCGGCTATTCGCAGCTGGACCGGGTGCTGGCCTTGCAGCCGGACATTCTCAAGCTGGACATGCGCCTGTTCCAGGCCGCGGCCCGCGGTGGCCCGAGCGGTGAGGTGGTACGGGCACTGGCGCAAATGGCGGAAAAAACCGGCTGCTGGATCATCGCCGAAGGGGTGGAAACCGAGGCCCAACTGAATTTCGCCCTGGAATGCGGTTCGCGTTATGTCCAGGGCTACCTGTTCGCCCAGGCCCAACTGGACTGGTTCGACACCGACGCATTCGTGCCGCGCTTCGCCCAGTTGCGCACCGGCTATGTCCAACAGAAGCTCGCCGAACGTGGCCGGATCATGCAACTGCGCCAGCAACTGGCGGAGCTGATGCAGATCCTGCAAACCTGGGCCCACACCCGTGCACCGCTGAGCCACCTGCCGCAATTGCCGGCGTTTCCCTGGCTGCTGCGTTTTTACCAGTGCGACCGGCATGGCACGCAACTGACACCCAACTTCGAATGGCACCAGGGCGCCTGGCAAGCCGACAGCCGCTACCTGGGCCACAACTGGTCATGGCGTCCGTATTTTTATCATTTGCTGGCCGAAGGTTGGGAGGAGCGGCGGCTGACCCTATCCTCAACCTATCGCGATGCCACGACCAACCAGTACTGCCTGACTGCCGGACAATTCTTTGATAATGGTCAGCGCCTGCTGTTAATCGATATCGACGCCGCCGGCCTGTAGTTTTTCGCTTGCGAAGGCCTGGCTGAACCGGGAAGCTGGGAGCAGTCATTCACCGCACGGAGAGTACCCGCCTTGGATTGGCCCACCCTGCTTACCCGCGAACGCCTTGGAAAACCCCTGCACAGCCCGGAAGAACTGGGGCGCAGTCCGTTTCACAAAGACCATGACCGCATCATCTTTTCCGGTGCGTTTCGCCGCCTGGGCCGCAAGACGCAAGTGCACCCGGTGACCAGCAACGATCATATCCATACGCGGCTGACCCACTCCCTGGAAGTCAGTTGCGTGGGACGATCCCTGGGCATGCGCGTAGGCGAGACCATCCGCAGTGCCCTGCCCGACTGGTGCGACCCGAGCGACCTGGGCATGGTGGTGCAGTCGGCCTGCCTGGCCCATGACATCGGCAACCCACCCTTCGGCCATTCCGGCGAGGACGCGATCCGGCACTGGTTCCAGCAAGCTTCAGGCCGTGGCTGGCTGGATGACATGAGCAGCGCCGAACGCAATGACTTCCTCAACTTCGAAGGCAATGCCCAGGGCTTCCGGGTACTCACGCAACTGGAATACCACCAGTTTGATGGTGGCACCCGCCTGACCTACGCCACCTTGGGCACCTACCTGAAATACCCCTGGACCGCCCGCCACGCCGACTCCCTGGGCTACAAGAAACACAAGTTCGGCTGCTACCAGAGCGAACTGCCGATCCTGGAGCAGATCGCCCAGAAGCTCGGCTTGCCGCAGTTGGAAGAACAACGCTGGGCCCGGCACCCGCTGGTGTACCTGATGGAGGCAGCTGACGATATCTGCTACGCGTTGATCGACCTCGAAGACGGCCTGGAAATGGAGCTGCTGGAATACGCCGAGGTCGAGTCACTGCTGCTGGACCTGGTGGGCGACGACTTGCCGCAAACCTATCGGCAACTCGGCCCGCTGGATTCCCGGCGACGCAAGCTGGCGATCCTGCGAGGCAAGGCCATCGAACACCTGACCAACGCCGCGGCCCGGGCGTTCGTCGAACAACAGGACGCGCTGCTGGCCGGCACCCTGCCGGGGGACCTGGTGGAACATATGCACGGCCCGGCCAAGCGCTGCGTGCTGGATGCCAAGGACATGGCCCGCAAGAAGATTTTCCAGGACAAGCGCAAGACCCTGCATGAGATCGGCGCCTACACCACCCTGGAAATCCTCTTGAATGCCTTCTGCGGCGCGGCCCTGGAACAACATGGCGGTCGCACCCCGTCGTTCAAGAACCGACGCATCCTCGACCTGTTGGGCAATAGCGCCCCGGATCCCTCCTGGTCATTGCACGCGTCCTTCCTGCGCATGATCGACTTTATCGCCGGCATGACTGACAGCTACGCCAGCGAGATGGCCCGCGAGATGACCGGCCGCTCCAGCCCGCAATAAATCGGAGCCCTGGCTGATGGCCAGGGCGACTTTTCAAAGAATCGCCCTACGCACGGAACAGAGCGGCCTGATCGAAGTTCTTCCCCGCCGCGATGAATAATCGCGCGCCCTGACCGCAGTCTTTCGACCTGCTCCTGCGCCCGATAGCTGGCGGGCCCATTAACTTCTTACTACACGCCCTGGTGGAGCGTCTTCAGGGCTCTTGTCCATTCCATGGAAAAAACCATGCTCGAACAACTTCGCATCCTGTTGGTGGAGGATCACCCCTTTCAATTGCTGGCCACCCAATGCCTGCTACGAAACTATGGCTACCACGACCTGGCACTGGCCGAGAATGCAGAACAGGCAATGCGGCTGATGACACAAACCGACGTGCCATTCGATATTCTGCTCTGTGATCAATGTTTGCCCGACTTGCCCGGGCTGGAGTTGATTGAAATTGCCAACCGCAGAGGCTTTATAAGGTCCGCGATATTGCTCAGCGGCCTGCCCGTCAATGAACTGGAACACCTGATGGCCCAGGCATCCCGACGCAACTTTCCATTACTTGGCTATTTGTCGAAGCCGTTAAGCCACCTTGAGCTGAATGAACTCATACGCCAATCACGCCTTACTCGCTCAACAGAAAAGTAGGAAGTTAAACACCCGGGCAATCCGAAAACGCCTCTTTATAACGCTGCCCTCTCACGACCAGTTACTTTTAAATTCCACCCACGCAAAACTCTTACACCCAAACAACAAACACCTCACAGAGCGTAATCCCTTGCTTTTTTTGATGTAGGATTATTCTTGTTTTACGTTTGTTCCACATCAAGTTCATCCTCCTTCATTGCCATGTGAGCTAATGTGCCGACTTTATTTTCGCCTGTATGGAATTTGATCATGAACTCAGTTTTTATTATTGACGACCACCCCGTCATCCGACTTGCCATTCGGATGTTGTTAGAACACGAAGGCTATAAAGTAGTGGGAGAAGCCGATAACGGTTGTGATGCGATACAAATGGTCAAGGAGTGTCAGCCTGACCTGATTATCCTTGATATCGGCATTCCGAAACTCGATGGCCTGGAAGTGCTGTGCCGGTTCAACGCAATGAGTACGCCGACCAAGACGTTGATACTCACTGCCCAGACCCCCAAGCTCTTTGCTACCCGGTGCATGCGCTCCGGCGCGGATGGCTATGTGTGCAAGGAAGGTGACTTGAGCGAACTGCTCAGTGCCATCAGGGCGGTCTTGTCAGGTTACAACTACTTCCCGAGCCAGGCCCTTAACGGCAGCACTAACGAAACGGATAACAATGAAGAGCTTGAACTGTTCAAAGTCGTCAACGATCGTGAACTCATGGTATTACAACTTTTTGCCCAAGGCCGGACAAACAAGGAAATCGCCAAGGGCATGTTTCTCAGCAACAAAACCGTCAGCACTTACAAAAAAAGGCTCATGCAAAAACTGAAAGCCAAATCCTTGGTAGAACTTATCGAGATGGCAAAACGTAACGCGCTAGTGTGAGAAATCGGATGCCCAGGCGATTAAAGGACTATCTAATCATATTGAGTATCGGGGTGTGCCTCAGCACTTCCGTGCCTGCCGAACAAACTGTTCCCGAGCAATATGCCCTGCTGGGGCGTGCCGGTGCCGTTCAACTGGACACCCCCCTGAACAAGACACAGCGCCAGTGGCTGCAGAACAAACGGGAACTGATACTGGGCACCTCTGCACCCGACTATCCGCCCTTCGACATCACCTCCAGCGGGCGTGATTATGAAGGGCTGACTGCCGATTACGCCGGGCTGCTGGCCAGGACACTGGCGATACCGCTCACCGTGTTGCGCTACTCCTCCCGTGAAGCCGCGATCCAGGCGCTGGCAAACGGCGAAATCGATTTTCTGGGGTCTGCCAACGGTTTTGAAGCGGCGAATCCCGACATCGTCCTGTCACTGCCCTACGCAGTGGATCAGCCGGTACTGGTGACCCGTGAAGGTGAGAACCGCGACCTTGGCGACGGCCTGGCCGGCCTGCGCCTGAGTCTTGTCTACCATTACCTGCCCATGGACGAAGTGCAGGCGCTGTACCCCAAGGCGACCATCCACGCCTACCCGTCCTATCAAAATGCCTTGAATGCCGTGGCATTCGACCAGGCTGACGTATTCCTGGGCGACACCATTTCCACTCACTACATGATCAACAAGGGCTACCTGAAAAATATCCGCATGGCCAACTTCGGCAAGCACGAGGCCCACGGGTTCAGCTTCGCCTTGCGCAAGGATCAACCCATTCTCCTGAGTATCATCGACTCAGTGCTCGATGGCGTATCAACCTATGAACGTGACAGCATCGCCAAGCGCTGGAGTGCGGGCAGCGACATTCTGCTGACCGACCGCAAGCTGCAACTGAGCCTGCGCGAAGAGCGCTGGCTCAAGGACAACCCCGTGGTGAAGGTGGTGGTCAATGAAACCCTCGCCCCCCTGACGTTCTTTGATACCGACGGCAACTTCCGAGGCATCACCGCCGACCTGCTGGAGCTGATCCGCCTGCGAACCGGCCTGCGCTTCGAGATTCAACACGTGCGTGACGTCGCCAACATGATGGAACTGGTGCAGACCGGCGCAGCCGACATCATCGGCGCAATTACCCCCAGTACCGGGCGCGAGTCCCAGTTGAACTTCAGCCGCCCCTACCTGGAAAACTCCTACGTATTACTGACCCGTAAAGAGCCGGGCGCGCCCACAAGCCTTCAAGAACTGGCCGGCAAGCGCCTGGCGATTACCCAGGGCAATCAGCTGGAAAAATTCCTGCAGCAGGCATTTGCCCAGATAAACCTGGTGGAAACCGGGGATACCTTCAAGGCATCGGAATTGCTGGCACAGGGGCAAGTCGACGGCGCAGTGAACCCTTTGGTGATCGCCAACTACCTGCTTTCTTCTCCGGCATTCCAGGACAAACTGCAGATCAGTTCCAGCATCGGCACGTTGCCTGCGACGTTTGCCCTGGCGACGTCCCGACACGCCACGGAGCTGAGTTCGATCCTGGACAAGGCACTGCTGAGTATCGCCCCGGATGAGATGGCGGCGATCAACAGCCGCTGGCGCGGCTACAACGCAGCGTCCGATGGCTACTGGCGCAATTACCATCGCCTGATTGCCCAGATCATCATCGGCACCGGGCTGCTGCTGTTGATTTCCCTGGCCTGGAACGGCTACCTGCAGCGCCAGATCAAGCACCGAAAACTGGCCGAGCGCGCCCTTAACGACCAGTTCGAGTTCATGCGGGCGCTGGTCAATGAAACGCCCCATCCGATCTACGTACGCGACCACAACGGCTATCTGCAGACCTGCAACGACAGCTACCTGCAGACGTTCGACATCAAGCGTGAAGACGTCATCGGCAAAAGCATCACGCAGATGAGCATGGCCCTTGAGACGGAGGCGGCGCAGTACCATGCCGACTACCAGCGGGTAGTGGCCGAGGGTAAACCGTTGATCCTTGATCGCACCCTGCACGTGCACGGGAAAAAACTCACGATCTACCACTGGATCCTCCCCTACCGCGACTCCGTGGGCGAGGTCCAGGGCATCATTGGCGGCTGGATCGATATCAGCGAACGGCGCCAGTTGTTCGACGAGTTGCGCGCCGCCAAGGAACGCGCCGACGAGGCCAATCGCGCGAAAAGCACGTTCCTGGCCACCATGAGCCACGAAATCCGCACGCCGATGAACGCCGTCATTGGCATGCTGGAATTGACACTCAAGCGCGCCGATCAGGGTCATCTTGATCGCCCTGCGATCGAGGTCGCCTACAACTCGGCCAAGGACCTGCTGGAGTTGATCGGCGACATTCTGGACATTGCACGTATCGAGTCCGGTCGATTGAGCCTGGCCCCGGAGCGGGTCAACCTGCGCGAAGTCATCGAGTCGGTGGTCCGCGTGTTCGATGGCCTGGCGCGCCAGAAAACCCTGAGCCTGGTGCTGGAGTTCACCCCCGATGTCGAGGATACCGACGTACTGATCGACCCTCTGCGGTTCAAGCAGGTGCTCTCGAACCTGGTGAGCAATGCGATCAAGTTCACTGAACGCGGGCAGGTGAAGATCAAGGTGCAGCTGAAGGCGACCGGGCAACCTCAACAGATCGAGATGAAACTGGTAGTGGAGGACACCGGCATCGGGATCAATCGCGAAGACCAGCTACGCCTGTTCGAGCCGTTCGCCCAGGCCGACAACTCCGGGCACCTGGCCAGGAGCGGCGCCGGCCTGGGCCTGGTGATCTGTCGCAGCCTGTGCGCCATGATGGGCGGGCAATTGAGCCTGAGCAGCGTGCCCATGGTAGGCACCCAGGTCCACGTCAGCCTGAAGATGACCAGCCTGCCGCCGGTCAAGGCCGTAGACAAGCTCGAACCGGCCGCGGCCACGCCGGCGCCAGTGCTCAACGTGCTGGTGGTGGATGACCATCCGGCCAACCGCTTGCTGATGTGCCAGCAACTGGGTTTCCTGGGGCATCAGTTCACCGCGGCCCATCATGGTGCTGCGGGGTTCCAGGCCTGGCGCCAGGAACACTTCGACCTGGTCATTGCCGACTGCAATATGCCGATCATGAACGGCTACGAATTGAGTCACTCCATTCGCGAGTATGAGGAGCGCGAGCAGAAAACTCCGTGCGTGATACTCGGCTTCACCGCCAACGCGCAGCCCGAGGAGAAACAACGCTGCTTTGACGCCGGCATGAATGACTGCCTGTTCAAACCCATCAGTCTTACTGCGCTGGAACAGCACCTGGCGCAGGTCGATCCGCTGCCCACCCGCAACGTGTTTACCCTGCAAAGCCTGGACGCGATGACGGGCGGTGACCCACAATTGAGCCGGCGTTTGCTCGAGGAGTTGCTCAGCAGCAGCCGGAATGATCGGGTCGAGCTGATGGCCATGCTGGCACGGCAAGCCGCGCCCGGCGACCTGATCGACCAGGCCCACAAGATCAAGGGCGCCGCCCGGATCATCCAGGCCGATACCTTGTCCGGACAATGCGAAGCGTTGGAGCAGGCGTGTGGCGAACGCGAGACACCACACGTTATCGAGGCGGGCATCAAGGCAATAGAGAAATCCATGCTTGAGCTGGAGAGGATGCTGCAGATGCAACTGGACGTGCTGGACTGTCGATAGCCTGCAGGAGCGAACTTGCTCGCTCCTGCAGGAGACTCACCCCATCAACAATCGGTCAACCGCAGGAAAATCGCCGCCAACTGCTCGATGCCGGCCTGATCCTGCGGGGTAAACCGCGACAGCGATGGGCTGTCCAGGTCGAGCACACCAATCAAGCGCCCGTCCTTGACCAACGGGACGACCAACTCGCTGTTGGACGCACTGTCACAGGCGATATGCCCCGGGAACGCGTGCACGTCTTCCACCCGCTGGGTTTGCCGCGAGGCCGCTGCCGCGCCGCACACACCGCGACCGAACGGAATGCGCACACAGGCGATCTGCCCCTGGAACGGCCCGAGCACCAGCTCTTCATTGCGGTTGAGGTAGAAGCCTGCCCAGTTCAAATCATCCAGCTGGTTGAACAGAAACGCAGAAAACTGCGCGGCATTGGCAATGAAATCCCGCTCATCCGCCAACAGCGATTCCAGCTGCGCATGCAGCATGGCGTAGCCATCGAGGCCGGTTCCAGCCTGTTGCAAATCAATCATGGTTGACGCTCCAACAACTTGAGGCCCACCCAGTAGCGGGCGAACTGATAGGCACAACGGCCGTTGCGATTACCGCGCCCGGTGGCCCAGCGCACGGCGAGGATGTCCAACTCTTCATCGCGTTGCCACTGCAGACCGGCCTTACTCGCCAACTCACCGATCCAGTGCTCGACCACATCCAGGAAGTGCTCCTGATTGAACGGGTAAAACGACAGCCACAAACCGAAACGGTCAGACAGGGCAATCTTGTCCTCCACCGCTTCGTTGGGATGCAGCTCGCCGTCTATGGTCTTCCAGTTCTCGTTATCGCTCTGGTTCTCGGGCACCAGGTGACGACGGTTGGAGGTGGCATACAACAGGACGTTTTCCGGCGCCTGCTCCAGGGAGCCGTCGAGTACGCTCTTGAGTACACGATAATCGCTCTCGCCGGCTTCGAAAGACAGGTCATCGCAGAACAACACAAAGCGTTGTGGCAATTTGATCAGTTGCTCGACCACCCGCGGCAAGTCCGCCAGGTGATCGCGCTCGATTTCGATCAGGCGCAGCCCGGCCTTGGCGTGCTGGGCCAGCAAGGCGCGCACCATGGACGATTTACCGGTGCCGCGCGAGCCCCAGAGCAGCGCATGGTTGGCCGGCAGGCCGTCGAGAAACTGTTGGGTGTTACGGGCCAATTGTTCGCGCTGTTTATCCACGCCGATCAGGTCGGACAGGCGCATATCCAGGCTGACTTCCAGTGGCAATAAAAAGCCGCTGCGACCTTCGCGCTGCCAACGGGCAGCCAGGCAATGGTTCCAGTCAACGGCTTCACGCGGGGCAGGCAACAAGGGCTCCAGGCGAGCCAGTACCGCGTCGGCACGCTCAAGAAAGGCATTCAATCGAGAATCCACGACTATTCCTCTGGCAAGTTCTTGTAAAAGATGGCGTATTGGCAACCCTGAGGCAGACCGTGCAGGGCTGCACCGAATAAAATCGATTCATGCCGGGCAAGTTTGAGCCTGTGGATGTTCAGCTATGCTTGCCGGGCGAAAGGAAACGTAAAGTGGTACAGCACCCGATGGATATCAAGTTCGCCCACCGCTTGTCTTATAAACAAGCCAGACTGACAGTGCTGGTCGGATTCGTCTTGGGAACCTTGCTCAGCCTGATACAGATTGGGATTGATTATGCCAGCGAAGACGCTTCCATCAACCGGGAAATACGTGCGCTGATTGAAATCAGCCATAACCCGGCTTCGCGCATCGCCTACAACATCGACGCCGAGCTGGCCCAGGAACTGACGCTGGGCCTGCTGCACTCCCCCGCCATCACCCATGCACAACTGGTCGACAACAATGGTTTGGTGCTGGCCGATGTCCATCGCCCGCGCAAGGAAAGCACCTACCGGCCCATCAGCGACTTCCTGTTTGGCGCCAACCGCCAATTCGAAGATCGGCTCTACCTCGCCCACATGCCCAACGATTCCCTCGGTGTACTGCGTCTTGACGTAGACACCTACGCGTTCGGCAGCCGCTTCCTGCACCGCGCCGAGATCACCCTGCTCAACGGCTTCGCCCGCAGCCTGATCCTCACCGGCATTCTGTTGGCGCTTTTCTACGTGATGCTGACCAAGCCGCTGGTGCGCATTATCCGCGAGCTGAGCTCACGCAAGCACGAGCGCCTGGACTGCCCGCCGGGGCACGAGCACGACGAGATCGGCGTACTGGTCAACGTCGCCAACCAACAGTTTGAAAACATGGAGACTGAAATCCAGCAACGCCGGCATGCTGAAAATCGCCTGACCGAATACCTCGGCCAACTGGAAGACATCGTCTCCGCCCGCACCACCGAGCTCAAGGCGATCAATCATCGGCTGACGCTGTCGAACGACGAGCTGGAAGCGGCGAAGATGACGGCCCTGGGCATGGCCCAGGCACGGGCGGCGTTCCTGGCCAACATGAGCCATGAAATCCGTACACCGCTGAACGGCCTGCTGGGGATGATCGCCCTCTCCCTCGACAGCCCGCTGAACGCCGAGCAACGCCAGCAACTGTCGATCGCCCATGACTCCGGCAAAGTACTGGTGGAGCTACTCAACGATATCCTCGACCTGTCGAAGTTCGACGCCGGCCAACTGGAACTGGAAAGCATCCCGTTCGACCTCGGTTCACTGGTGGAAGACACCGCCAACCTGCTCTCGCAAAACGCCGCGCCCAGCGTGGAGCTGACGTGCCTGATCGACCCGCAGTTTCCCGCCCAGGTGCTGGGCGACCCGACGCGGGTACGGCAGATTGTCAGCAATTTGCTGTCCAACGCCCTGAAGTTCACGCGTTTCGGCCGGGTGGATGTACGCCTCAGTGCCCAGGCCGGCCGGGTCAGGATCGAGGTGTGCGACACCGGTATCGGGATCGCCCAGGATGCCCAGGTCAAGATTTTCCAGCCGTTCACCCAAGCCGGTGCGGGCATCACCCGCCAGTTCGGCGGGACAGGCCTGGGCCTGGCGCTGACCCACAACCTGTGCGAAGCCATGAAGGGCCGCCTGAGCATCAGCTCGGAAGCTGGCTTTGGCAGCCAGTTCTGTGCCGACCTGCCCTTGCCGACCCACTTGCCGGCGGTGCGCCTGGCGCCTTTGGCTGGAGATGTAATCGCCATCACCAGCACCAGCAGCGGGCTGGCAGAACTCCTCACCAGCCTGCTGCCGAGTTGGGGCCTGGCTCCGCGCTGTTATTCCATCGACGATGACTTGAGCGGGCAGAATCCCGACCTGCTGATCACCGACTGCCCCGAATGCCTGTTCCGCCTGCGCCCGATGATCACCGCCCCGATCCTGGTGGTAACCGCCTACGGCAACTTCATGCCCAGCGAAGAAGTCGCGGCCCTGGCCCCCTTGCAGCAACAGGCCCGCCCCCTGAGCCGCACCGCGCTGTACCAGGTCCTGCAACGCAACTTGCGCACCGATCCGGACCTGGTCCTGGACCTGATCCAGCTGGAAACCGGCCCCCTCGCCCACCGGGCGCGCATCCTGCTGGTGGAGGACAACCCGGTCAATCAACTGGTGGCCAAGGGCATGCTCGGCAAGCTCGGGTGCGAGGTAATCGTCGCCGCCCACGGTGGTGAAGCCCTCAAGCTGCTGGAAGAGCAAAGCTTCGACATGGTGTTGATGGACTGCAATATGCCGGTGATGGATGGCTATGAGGCCAGTCGGCAGATCCGCCGCAGCGGGCGCTGGCCGGACTTGCCGATCGTCGCCTTGACGGCCAACGCCATGTCCGAGGAACGCGAGCGCTGCCGGGCTGCGGGCATGAACGATTACCTGGCCAAGCCGTTTCGCCGGGAAGAACTCAAGGCCTTGCTCGATCTGTGGGTGCCGACTACGACAAGTCTTTGATCTGGCGCAACAGCTGATCCAGACCGTCACGCAAGGCATCGGCCTGGTTCAGATCAACGCCGCTGTCACACAACAGGCGGGCCTTCAGCGGCTGCACCCGGTCGCGCAGGTGCCGGCCTTCATCGGTCAGGCTCAGGTGCACTTCACGCTCATCCAGCGCACTGCGCTGACGCCGCACCAGGGTAAGCTGCTCCAGGCGCTTGAGCAGTGGCGTCAGCGTGCCGGAATCCAGCAGCAGGCGCTCGCCCAGGGCCTTGACCGTAGGCTGCGACACCGCTGCAGCCTGCCATTCCCACAGCACCAGCATCACCAGGTATTGCGGATAGGTCAGGCCCAACTGATCGAGCATCGGCTTGTAGGCCCGGGTGACTGCGCGGGAGGCGGCGTAGAGCTTGAAGCACAGTTGGTCGTCGAGGGCCAGGGACAGGTCGGTCATTTGAGCAGGGCTTCGATCTCTTGGGTCAGGTCCTGGGGCTTGGTGGTCGGGGCGAAGCGCTTGACCACCTGGCCGTCGCGACCGATCAGGAACTTGGTGAAGTTCCACTTGATGCCCTTGGAGCCCAGCAATCCCGGGGCCTGCTTTTTAAGCTGTACGAACAATGGGTGGGCATCGCTGCCGTTGACGTCAATCTTCTTGAACAGCGGGAAACTGACACCAAAGTTCAGCTCGCAAAACTCCGAAATGGCGCCTTCGTTGCCCGGCTCCTGCTTGCCGAACTGGTTGCAGGGAAAGCCCAATACCACCAGGCCCTGGTCCTTGTAATGCTGCCAGAGCTCCTCAAGCCCCTTGTATTGCGGGGTGAAGCCGCACTTGCTGGCAGTGTTGACCACCAGAATCGCCTTGCCGGCGAAATCGGCCAAGGTCTTTTGCTCACCCTTGATGGTGGTGCAAGGGATGCTCAGCAGGTTGTCGCTCATGGCAGTGCCTCTACAGAGATAAGAAAGACTGAACGATAGTAGGCAATTCAATTGTGTGCAATTTAATTGGCGGGACTTATGCCTTGATATAACGGCCCCTGCGGGCACGAAGCCCGCAGGAGCCTGACGGCTCAGCGCGGTACCAGGTCCAGGCACACCGAGTTGATGCAGTAACGCAAACCGGTCGGTGGCGGCCCGTCCGGGAACACATGGCCCAGGTGCGCATCGCACTTGGCGCAGGTGACTTCGGTGCGGATCATGCCGTGGCTGATATCCCGAATCTCGACCATGGCCTGCTCGGCGATCGGCTCGTAGAAGCTGGGCCAGCCGCAGCCGGAGTCAAACTTGGCCCTGGAATCGAACAGCGGCTCATTGCAGCAGATGCAGTGGTAGACGCCGTCGGTCTTGGTGCCGTTGTACTTGCCGCTGAACGGTCGCTCGGTGCCTTTGAGGCGGCACACGTTGTACTGCTCCGGGTCGAGCATGGCTTTCCATTCTTCAACGGTTTTCTGCAACTTTTCCATCGGTACACCTCGGCAACTGAAAAAGCCTGATCTGTGTCTTTTCCATGGATCAGGCGGCACGTATGATTGCGCCTCTTCAAAGCGCCAGTCTGGCACCCGCGTTACCGGCATTCAAACGTATTTATGGGTCAGGCCAACGCAGGATTCTCAGCACGGTAGTCTTCACACCGTCTGGATCGTTCATTTTCAGGATCACATCGCCATGCAGGTCAGCAAATCGAACAAGCTCGCCAACGTCTGCTACGACATTCGCGGCCCGGTGCTCAAGCACGCCAAACGCCTGGAAGAGGAAGGCCATCGCATCCTCAAGCTGAACATTGGCAACCCGGCACCCTTTGGTTTCGAAGCGCCGGACGAAATCCTCCAGGACGTGATCCGCAACCTGCCTACCGCCCAGGGCTACAGCGACTCCAAAGGCCTGTTCAGCGCGCGCAAGGCCGTCATGCAGTACTACCAGCAGAAGCAGGTTGAAGGTGTCGGCATCGAAGACATCTACCTGGGCAACGGCGTGTCCGAGCTGATCGTCATGTCCATGCAGGCCCTGCTCAACAACGGCGACGAAGTGCTGGTTCCGGCTCCCGACTACCCGCTGTGGACCGCCGCCGTAACCCTGGCCGGTGGCCATCCGGTGCATTACCTGTGTGACGAAGGTGCCGACTGGTTCCCGGACCTGGCCGACATCAAGGCCAAGATCACCCCGAACACCAAGGCCCTGGTGATCATCAACCCGAACAACCCCACCGGCGCCGTCTACTCCAGGGAAGTGTTGCTGGGCATGCTCGAACTCGCGCGCCAGCACAACCTGGTGGTGTTTTCCGATGAGATCTACGACAAGATCCTCTACGACGACGCCGTGCACATCTGCACCGCCTCCCTGGCGCCGGACCTGTTGTGCCTGACCTTCAACGGGCTGTCTAAATCCTACCGGGTGGCGGGCTTCCGTTCCGGCTGGATCGCCATTTCCGGCCCCAAGCACAATGCCCAGAGCTACATCGAGGGCATCGACATGCTGGCCAACATGCGCCTGTGTGCCAACGTGCCGAGCCAGCACGCCATCCAGACCGCACTGGGCGGCTACCAGAGCATCAACGACCTGGTGCTGCCACAAGGCCGCCTGCTGGAGCAGCGCAACCGCACCTGGGAACTGCTGAACGCGATTCCCGGCGTCAGTTGCGTCAAGCCGATGGGGGCGCTGTATGCGTTCCCGCGGATCGACCCGAAAGTGTGCCCGATCCTCAACGACGAGAAGTTCGTGCTCGACCTGCTGCTGTCGGAAAAGCTGCTGGTGGTCCAGGGTACGGCGTTCAACTGGCCGTGGCCGGATCACTTCCGGGTGGTCACCCTGCCGCGGGTGGATGACCTGGAGATGGCCATCGGTCGCATCGGCAACTTCCTGAAGTCCTATCGCCAGTAATGGGCATTGCGCTGTACGGCCCACCCGTGGTCGTACAGCGATTATCTGGCAACACTTCTCTGCCCTGCGCGGGCGGTATCGCCTTTTACGCCTGCCGGCTCCACCCTTGCTCGGGCATCACCCTATAATTACAGGGCTGCAAGGTAATGGGGCGAGGCTGCCGAGCCACACCAGGCCTCGGAAATTCCCTTCAAGGCTCTACATTCAGGCTGTAGGACACAGTTTGAAATAGTCCCCCGGTTGAATAGCCCCATGCCGCACCTTATATACCCCGCAGTACGCGACATATTAAGCATGAGGAGAATTCTACAACCATGATGCGCATTCTGCTGTTCTTGGCCACTAACCTGGCGGTCGTGCTGATTGCCAGCATCACGCTGAGCCTTTTCGGCTTCAATGGGATCATGGCGGCCAACGGGGTTGATCTGAACCTCAATCAGCTGCTGATCTTCTGTGCGGTCTTTGGTTTTGCCGGGTCGATTTTCTCGCTGTTCATCTCCAAGTGGATGGCGAAGATGAGCACCAGCACCCAGATCATTACCCAGCCACGCACCCGTCATGAGCAATGGCTGCTGCAGACCGTCGAGCAACTGTCCCGCGAAGCCGGGATCAAGATGCCTGAAGTCGGGATCTTCCCGGCCTATGAAGCGAACGCCTTTGCTACCGGCTGGAACAAGAACGACGCCCTTGTGGCCGTCAGCCAGGGCTTGCTGGAGCGGTTCTCGCCCGACGAAATCAAGGCGGTGCTGGCCCACGAGATCGGCCACGTGGCCAACGGTGACATGGTCACCCTGGCGCTGGTCCAGGGCGTGGTGAACACCTTCGTGATGTTCTTCGCGCGGATCATCGGCAACTTCGTCGACAAGGTGATCTTCAAGAACGAACAGGGCCAGGGCATGGCCTACTACGTGGCGACCATCTTCGCCGAACTGGTACTGGGCTTCCTCGCCAGCTCGATCGTGATGTGGTTCTCGCGCAAACGGGAATTCCGCGCAGACGAAGCCGGCGCACGCCTGGCCGGTACCGGCGCGATGATCAGCGCCCTGCAGCACCTGCGCTCCGAACAGGGCTTGCCGGTGCACATGCCGAACACCCTGACCGCCTTTGGCATCAACGGTGGCATCAAGCAGGGCATGGCTCGCCTGTTCATGAGCCACCCGCCACTGGAAGAGCGAATTGACGCACTGCGTCGTCGCGGCTGATAGCGACAAGAAGAAGGGGCGATTCAATCGCCCCTTTTTTGTGGGCGCTCTTCAGCGCCTGGCCAACCGGTACACCCGCTCGTCCAGGCGCGTGACGCCGCCCTGAACAAACTTCCAGCTGTCCCCCAGGATGTCCTGCTCCTGCAGCACATCCAGGCTCCACCGGCCGCCCAGGAGCAATTGCACTTCCTCATCGCTCACCGCGAACGGCGGGCCGGCCTTCTGCGATTGTTCATAGTCGAGGGTGATCAACAGGCCACGACTGCCTCCCGCCAGAATCCCATTCAAGTGCGCCGCATACTGCTCGCGCATCAACGGTGGCAGGGCAATCAGCGCCGCCCGGTCGTAAAGCGCTGTGCAACCAACCACGGCACCGGCATCCAGGGCGAAGAAATCCCCGCACCACAGCTCGATGGAACCCGCCTGGAAAACTTTGAAAGCGCCGCGCTGGCTGACCTGCGGCATCAGCTCCTGCTCGCTGAAAAACTCTTCAACGGCCTTTTCCGACAACTCGACCCCGATCACCCGATGCCCGATGCTCGCCAGCCACACCAGGTCCAGGCTCTTGCCGCACAACGGCACCAGCACCTGCGCCCCGTTCGCCACGCCCAGGCCGGGCCAGTGACGCAGCAGGTAAGGATTCACTTCGGGCAAGTGGAAACCCGTCTGATTGCGCGCCCAACGCTCATGCCAAAATCCAGGTTCCATGATTCACCCTAAAACTTGATCAAATAGCGCTAAAACTTATATTAGATTTAGATCAATGATCTGATTGAAGATGGTCCCATCTTAACCCTCAGGACCCTACTCATGCTGCCCAGCCTGTTTATCTCCCACGGTTCGCCCATGCTTGCCCTGCAACCCGGTGCCAGTGGCCCGGCACTCAAGCGCCTGGCAGCCGAGCTGCCACGCCCCAAGGCCATTGTGGTGGTCTCGGCGCACTGGGAAAGCCAGGGGCTGCTCGTGACTGGCAGCGCCGCACCAGAGACCTGGCACGACTTTGGCGGCTTCCCACGGGAACTGTTCGCGGTGCAGTACCCGGCACCCGGTGACCCGCAGTTGGCCGCCCAAATCGTGCAGTTGCTCAAGGCTGACGGCCTGGAAGCGCGCATTGATGATCAGCGCCCCTTCGACCACGGCACTTGGGTGCCCCTGTCGCTGATGTACCCGGCGGCCGATATCCCGGTGGTGCAGGTATCGCTGCCAAGCCGCATGGGCCCTGCCCTGCAAACCCGTGTCGGCCACGCACTGGCGAGCCTGCGGGAACAGGGCGTGCTGCTGATCGGCTCCGGCAGCATTACCCACAACCTCGGCGAACTGGACTGGCATGCCGGGCCGGAGAGCATCGAGCCTTGGGCGCGGGATTTTCGCGATTGGATGGTCAGCAAACTGGCAGCCAACGATGAAGCCGCGCTGCACGACTATCGTCGCCAGGCACCTCATGCCGTGCGCAGCCACCCCAGCGACGAGCATTTGCTGCCGCTGTATTTCGCCCGGGGCGCCGGCGGTGAATTCAGCGCAGCCCACCAAGGCTTTACCATGGGTGCGCTGGGCATGGACATCTACCGTTTCGCCTGATTGCAGGCAAAAAAAATCCCCGAACCAGTCGGGGATTTTTTATGTTCGATCAATCAGCCCAAGGGCGGATCAATCTTCGCGGTAGCGACGCAGCTTCAACTGCTTACCGGCAACGCGGGTGTCCTTCAGCTTGGTCAGGAGTTTCTCCAGGCCATCTTCCGGCAGTTCCACCAGGGAGAAGCTGTCACGCACCTGGATGCGACCGATTGCTTCACGTGCCAGGCCACCCTCGTTGAGGATAGCGCCCAGCAGGTTCTTGGCAGCGATGCCATCACGCGCGCCCAGCGCGGTACGGCAGCGAGCACGGCCTTCAGCCAATGGAACCGGAGCACGACGCTCACGATCACCACGGTCCGGACGGTCGCCAGTACGCTCTGGACGATCACCGCGCGGAGCGTTGTTCGGCACCAGTGGACGTTCTTTCTCGATGGCAGCCAGGGTCAGGGCCTGACCGTTGGTAGCCTTGCGCAGCAGGGCTGCAGCCAGGGCACGCGGGGTGCAACCGATATCGGCAGTCAGGCGGTCCAGCAGATCGCCGTGGGTCGATTCAGCATCAGCCACCAGTGGCGACAGGCTGTTGGTCAGTTTCTTGATGCGCGCATCGAGAACGGCCTGGGCATCCGGCAGGCGGACTTCGGCAACTTTCTGACCGGTTACACGCTCGATCACTTGCAGCATGCGGCGCTCACGTGGAGTCACCAGCAGCAATGCACGACCTTCGCGACCAGCACGGCCGGTACGGCCGATACGGTGAACGTAGGACTCTGGATCGTAAGGCATGTCAACGTTGAACACGTGGGTGATACGTGGAACGTCGAGGCCACGAGCGGCAACGTCGGTCGCCACAACGATGTCCAGACGGCCATCCTTGAGGGAGTCGATCACGCGCTCACGCTGGTTCTGGGCAATGTCACCGTTCAGCGCAGCGGCTTTGTAGCCTTTGGCTTCCAGGGCGCTGGCCAGGTCCAGGGTCGCTTGCTTGGTGCGCACGAACATGATCAGGGCGTCGAAGTCTTCGACTTCCAGCAGGCTCAATACAGCCGAGGTCTTCTGGTCAGCGTGAACCAACAGGTGAGCCTGTTCGATCGCGGTAACGGTCTGAGTCTTGGTCTGGATCTTCACGTGTTGCGGATCGCGCAGATGGCGTTCGGCAATGGCACGGATCGACTGTGGCAGGGTAGCCGAGAACAGTACGGTCTGACGGGTTGCTGGCAGTGCCTTGAAGATGACTTCCAGGTCGTCCATGAAGCCCAGCTTGAGCATTTCGTCAGCTTCGTCCAGAACCAGGTGGTTCACGGTCGACAGCACTTTTTCGTCGCGACGCAGGTGGTCGCACAGACGGCCCGGAGTGGCGACAACGATCTGTGCGCCGTTACGGATTGCTTTCAGTTGTGGGCCCATAGGCGCGCCGCCGTAAACGGCCACAACGGTAACGCCCGGCATTTGCTTGGCGTAGGTTTCGAAAGCGGTTGCTACTTGCAGCGCCAACTCACGGGTTGGCGCCAGGATCAGGGCTTGCGGCTCGCGCTTGGCAGGATCGATGCAGTGCAGGATTGGCAGGGCGAACGCGGCGGTTTTACCGGTACCGGTTTGCGCTTGGCCAATCATGTCTTGGCCGGCCATGATGATCGGGATCGATTGCTGCTGAATAGCCGAAGGTTCTTCGTAGCCAGTCGCGATGACGGCAGCAAGAATGTTCGGGTTAAGATTAAAAGCGGCGAAGCCGCCGGTTTCCTGGGTCATGGGTCTGCCTCTAAGTGCATCCGCAAAGACCCATGCTCCAAAGCTGCGCATGCCGTGTTGAGACTCAAGAGTCGCCCTGGCTGCTTTGTCGGCGGGGATTTGCGAAAACGAATGAATGAAAAAGATTCGTCAAGGAAGAGTCCGCTGTGCGGACGTGCAGCCGAAGCTGACTTCGGGGAATTGCGCTACCTAAACGCGGCCCGGTTAAAGGCCGGCGCGCACTATACCGGAAATCGCTGAAAAAGGGAGCTTTTTTTATCGCAAACCGCAGGTAAACGCCTCTGCATCAAAGGCTTTGCGCATCCAGGCAGCAGGGTCTATTTTTCAAAGGCCCGGCCCTGTTGGTCATGACGCTTAAACGGTTCACCCTTAACAGCGGGCCCTTCGGTCCGAAACCTCCCTTTGCGCCCGAGGGCACACCCCATGAACCAAGCCACCAACAGCCGCGTCAGCCGTGAACAGCAGGGTCATATCCTGTTGCTGGGGCTGGATCGCGTGGCCAAGCGCAATGCGTTCGACCTGGAATTGCTCAATGATTTGAGCCTGGCGTATGGCGAATTTGATCGCAATGAGCAAGCGCGGGTGGCCATTGTCTTCGGGCATGGCGATCACTTTACCGCCGGATTGGACCTGGCCAATGTGGGGCCCACGATGGCACAAGGCTGGCAACCGCCGTTGGGTGGTTGTGATCCGTGGGGCGTTTTCGCGGGGCCCCGGGTCAGTAAGCCGGTGATTGTTGCGGCTCAGGGGTACTGCCTGACCATTGGTATCGAGTTGATGTTGGCGGCGGATATCAATCTGTGTGCCAGCAATACCCGGTTTGCGCAGATGGAAGTGCAGCGCGGGATTTTTCCTTTTGGGGGCGCGACGTTGCGCTTTCATCAGATCGCGGGGTGGGGGAATGCCATGCGCTGGTTGCTCACGGGGGATGAGTTTGATGCCCATGAAGCGCTGCGGTTGGGGTTGGTGCAGGAGGTGATGGCCAGCGAGGATTTGTTGCCCCGGGCGGTGGCGCTGGCAAACCGCATTGCCCAGCAGGCGCCGCTGGGGGTGCAGGCCACGCTGATGTCGGCGCGCCAGGCACGGATCGAGGGGGAGACCGCGGCGGCGGCCGGGTTGCCCGTTTTGGTGGAGAAACTGCTGAATAGTGAGGATGCCAAGGAAGGTGTACGGGCGATGATCGAGAAGCGGCCTGGGGTTTTTAAAGGCTGTTGATTGTGGAGGGGGGCTTGGGGCGGGGTACATATCCGTTATTTAGGTAACGGCCACTATTGGTTCCGCTCTTACA